>NZ_JHXG01000024.1:0-2371 GCF_000621825.1 Xylanibacter brevis P6B11 | reverse complement strand
TCTCGTGGAAGGTCAGTACGGGAGCAGGGGTCTGAGCCTCGCTGGTGTAGGTCAGCGCGTCGATGTCAGCGATGAAGCTGTTCTCCAGCGCCTTCTCACCTACGGTCAGTGTGCCATTGGCGAAGGTGATGACATAGTTGTCAGAGGTGTATCCGCTAGGCGTGATGGTGTAGTTACCCACGCCGCTCTGGTCCTTCACATAGTCGCAGGCCAGTGCCAGCTCGCCGCTGAGCACATCCTTGTTCTCCTGAGCAGCGAAACCATCGTAGCTCACGGTGTATGCTGGTGCCTCGTCGCCGTAGGTCACGCTCTTATTGTCGGCCTTCACGGTCAGCGCCTTCTTCGTGATGCTGAAGGTCTTCGAAGCCGTGCCGCTATACTTCGTGCTGTTGGCCAGCGCGGTGACGGTAGCGGTGGCGGTGCCCACGTTCACGTTGTTCTCGTAGCTCACGCTGTAGTCCGCGTCCTTCACCAGCGTCATGCCGTTGAAGGTCACCACGGGAGCGGGCTCCTGAGCCACGCCGTTATATACCAGCGATGCGATGTTAGCGATAAAGCTGTCCTCCAGGGCCTTCTTGCCCACGGTCAGCGTACCCTTCGTGAAGGTGATGTCGTAGTTGCTTGAGGTCAGTCCGCTGGGCGTGATGTCGTAGTTGCCTGCGCCGCTCTGGTTCTTCACGTAGCTGCAGGTCAGAGCCAGCGTGCCACCCAGGACAGCCTTCGTCTCGTTATTCACGAAACCGTCGTAGCTCTCGGTGTAGGTGGGAGCATCGTCACCGAAGGTCACGCTCTTGTTGTCGGCAGTGACGGTCAGCGCCTTCTTGTTGATGGTGAACTTCTTCGTGGTCTCGCCGCTGTACTTCTCGCTGGTGGCTACGGCGGTGATGGTCACGGTCGGAGCGTTCTGAGCAGCCGTAGAGAGGGCAGCGTTCGTGTTGTTGCTATAGGCCACGGTGTAATCAGTACCGAGGGTAAGAACGGTCTGACCGTCCTTCACAGTGACGACGGGCTCCTGTGCCACGCCGGTATAGGTCAGGGCAGTGATGTCGTCGATGGTGATGTCCTGATTGGTGAGCAGCTTCTTGTACGTGACGCTGATCTCGGCGTTGGCGCGCTGCATGACGAACGACCAGGTGTTGTCCTGTCCCAGCAGCTTGGTCAACTCGAAGTCCTGCAGCAGGCCGATGCCGGCCTGTGCGCGGCGGGGAGCCTTGGCAATGGCTGCGCCCCACTGTCCGCTGGTCTGGTTGACCACCCAGCCCGTGTTGGGAGTGATGACGACGGTTACGGTGGCGCCTTCCGGTGCCTTTGTCACCTCAGTCTCGTTCACGAAGAACTTCACTGTTCCGTGCTCGTTGGTGCCTACACTCAGCGCATAGTTCACACCGTCGCCAGTGGGAGCGGCAGGTTCATCTCCACCGGTGCAGACAACATGCAGGTACTTCTGACCTTCATACTTAGAAACGTCCGTAGCTGATGCTTCATTGTCGCCGGCTTTGAACAATGTAGGAGTCACGCCTTCGGCAAAAACCAGTGCATCGCCACCAGAGTTCTTTATGCCTTTCGAATATCCATACGCTTCGAGTTCTCCGCTTTTGATTGTTACATTATTCTTGACATTAACGCCGCGACTTTCACTTGTCGTGCTACCGGAAGCCTTCAGCGTACAACCGTCAATGGTTAATGTGCCCTGCGGAACCGATACACCTAAACTTTTAAATTCAGCTCCTGCACTGCCTGCATTCGCTGTCACAGTTCCACCGGCTAATACGAGATCGGCCTGCTGAACAAAAATGCCATTCGATAAATTGCCATCTCCCACTGTAACAGTCAGGCTGCCAGAGCCAGTGATGGTGAAAACATGATCACCATTACCGCCATATAAAAAGAGGCCGTAAAGAGATTTATCTGTGCCACCGGGTAATGTAATTTCGTTGTCACCTTCTATCTTGATGATAAGAGGGGTGTTTCCGTTTGCATCACTTTGATAATAAATGCCACTGTCGTTATAGCCGCAACCATTAAACTTGAAGTTGTTCAGCGTGAGCACCATGCTACCGTTTTCAATGGCTACCGATGCCGTACCTTCAGTGGCACCTGTGCCAGTAATAGTGCCTTCGCTCGTTACTTCTTCAGAGTTGCCGACCCAGAGCTTAGCAATCGTGGCATCGGCCCACGCGCCCGTCACTGCGGTTAGCAGCAGCACGAGCAAACTAAATAATTTCCTTTTCATATTCATAGTTTCTTTATTGTTATTTCTCATTAACTGTTTTCTGTAACAAAAACCTTGAAAACCCCTCTGCTGATGTTTTAGCTCTTCGAGCCCCGTGCTGCTGTCATGGCTTTGTGCCTGTGAGCAAGCTCCCGCACA
>NZ_JHXG01000023.1:0-2596 GCF_000621825.1 Xylanibacter brevis P6B11 | reverse complement strand
GCTCGTACTCGGCCGTTGCGTCGAAGGCGGGCATGTTGAACCAAGCCTCTGTAAAGACGGTATCGTTCTCAGCCTTGTTGGTGGTCACCTCGACGGCGGAGGTAGCCAGCGGCTTCAGGTCGCCCACGAAGGTGACGTTGGCGCTGCTGAAGTTGTTCTGATAGGTGCTCAGGTGCTCGGCGAGCACGTGGCACTGGGTGGCCTTGCCTGACTTGAAGTCATAGCTGGCATCGCCCCAAGTCAGGTTGTCCGGGTTGGCGTAGAGATTGACGTCCGATATGACTGAGCTTAACATGAAGGCATAATCGCCGATGCTCGTCACCGTCGAGGGGATGGTGATTGATGTCAGGCTGCTGCAGCTGGTGAAGGCATAAGTGCCGATGACCGTCAAACCTTCGGGCAGGGTGACGGAGGTCATGGCTGAGCAGTTCCAGAAGGCACCGTCGCCGATGCTCGTCACCGTCGATGGGATGGTGATTGATTGCAGGCTGCGGCAGTCGTAGAAGGCACTAGAGCCGATGCTCGTCAAACCTTCGGGCAGGGTGACGGAGGTCAGGTTGGAGATACTCTCGAAGGCATTAAAGCCCACGGATGTTACGCCGCTCTCCACCACCACGCTGGTGATGTCTCCACTGTTGCCGTCCCATGGCCGGTCGGAAGGGTCAGAGTAGTCCGCCATGGCACCGTTGCCGCTGACGGTCAGCGTGCCGTTGTTAAGTGTTACGGTGCAGTCGCTGCTGGTCCACGGTCCCTGTGCCCACGCTCCGCCGACTGCCGTGATGAGCAGTGCGAGCGTCATTAATATCTTATGTTTGGCTTGCAGCCGAAAATTCTTCCGTTCGGCAAAGTTCAAGCAAGCTTGACTTTGCTCTCTCTTAATCGAATTTTTCATATATTGTATTCTTTATGTTGTTTATACCTTTTATATTATATACGCGAGAGGGGACTCTCTGACGAATCAGAGTAATCGACGAAGTCGCTTGCCAAAGCAAGAACCGTCCCCTAATCACATTAACTCTTCAAATATATAATCCGAAGCTGTAGGATCTATATTATCAGATGGCGAAACAATGTTATCACCTTTCATTAGTGCGTTGAAAGTTTTTGGATCAGTAATATAATCATAGTAAACTCGAATTAAATTTGAATTCTTCGCTATGACCTGCTCCCATGTAGTGCAACCATCAATGTCAAGCGTAACTTCGTAGGTACCGCCGATAGTTAATGTTTTCGGTTTCTCCGCCTTCTTCTTCACCTCCACCTTGCGGAACTTGTAGCCGTCCTTGGCTTTGATCTTGACTTCCTGGCCGGTGGTGACGGGGGTTACCTTGTCGTCGGTGGGCGTCTTGGCTGTGCCGGCCACGGTGACGGTGATGTTGGGGCTCTGCTTGATGTTGAGGGTGTGCTCATTTGTGAGCAGCTCAACCGTGACGGGGCCCATGATCTCTGAGTCGTTGAAGGTGTTCTCGGCGGTTGGCTCCTGGCCCTGGGGGGTGTCGTGGCCCTGGATGTAGTACCACACGTAGTAGTTGCCGGCCGCGGTCTGGTCCTTGGCGTTGGGCAGGGTGGCGGCGAAGGCGGTGAGTGCGGGCTTTTCGGTCGCCGATGTGCCCACGGCGTAGAGCAGTGTGCCCTGTGCCGACTGTCCGGCGGTGATGATGGCGGCGTCGGCTGCTATCTCGAGTCCGCTGACGGCTGCGGGTGCGCCGTTCTCATCGAGCTGGGCTGCGGGGGCGTACTGCGGGGTGAGCACGACGTCGCTGCCGGGCATTGTGAAGGTTGCAGTCTTCGTTGCTGCGTCCCATTTCACCTCAGGGGCGGCAGAGGCTATGTTGAATTCGAGGCAGGCACGAACATAACAACTACTGTTGTTAGTCTTAGGGTCAGTGCTAAAACCAAATTGGCTTCCACTGTAGGGTATGTAGCAATATGCGTTATTGGAATCGTACTCGTCCTCCGTATTTACCCAATAGCGTTGGGTCAAGTTCGCCATATTTTTAAAGGTACTGTGGCCATTATGTTCGTCGTTTTGATAGTTTTTCGCTGCTTCTCTCATATTGGTCCACTCGTCCATGGTGGCCAACTTCCATGTGCCACCGGTGACGGCCGGAGTGTGAGCGGCTGCGGTTGTTTTGGCCGTACTCCAATCCATAGCGCCTGATTCATCTGCCAGCGCCAGGGCGAGGCCTTTCTTATTCACATTGTCGATGAAAAATATCTTGGCCGCAGCGGTCTTGCTGGCTGCAGTTGCTTCACCTTCCGTAGCGTAGATACTGCCGTCGGTGCAGATCACCTTTCCGAAGTCTTCAGTGGTGACGGAAATGCCGTCCGCCCATGCGCCCGTGACTGCCGTGAGTAGCAGCGCGAGCGTCATTATATATCTAAATTTATGTATCATAATATTTATTCGTTTAATTGTTTTCTTTCTTTTCTATCTACTCCCCTCCCTCCACAGGGAGGGGTCGGGGGAGAGTCTTTTATACCTTTTATATTATATACGCGCGAGAGGGGGTTACTCGGCAATCGCGTTCCAGTGAGCGTAGATGGTGGTGGCACTGGTAGCGTTGCTGGCGGTAAGTTTCGTGCCGCCTTCAGC
>NZ_JHXG01000022.1:0-6176 GCF_000621825.1 Xylanibacter brevis P6B11 | reverse complement strand
CTGGATGGTCACGTTGTCAACCTCCTCGCCACTCTCGGTATCCTCCGCCGTTACGGGCAGGTCGTCCTTGACGATGTGGAAGTTGGCCTTCACGATGCCCTGGAAGTTGTTCTTACCTGTGACGGTCAGCTGGTAGTCTCCCAGGTCGGTCTGCGTATCATCGCTTACGGTGTAGTCGGTGGCGGGAACGATCAGTTCGCCAGCCTTCACCACGTCAACCTCAGCCGTCTGCGGCTCCGGACCGAAGGGGTTGAAGATGAACAGCGTATCCTTCAGTGTAGCCTCCGTCAGTGTGGCGGGGTTGATCGTGAAGGTCTTCTGGGCCTGTCCGCTGTAGTTACCCTGACCGGTGCAGGTCACGGTGGCGGTGCCGGCGTTCGTGTTGTTGGTGTAAGCCACGGTGTAGTCGGTGCCGGCTGCGAGGGTCATCTCGTGGAAGGTCAGTACGGGAGCAGGGGTCTGAGCCTCGCTGGTGTAGGTCAGCGCGTCGATGTCAGCGATGAAGCTGTTCTCCAGCGCCTTCGTACCTACGGTAAGTGTGCCGTTGGCGAAGGTGATGGCATAGTTGTCAGAGGTGTATCCGCTGGGCGTGATGGTGTAGTTGCCCACGCCGCTCTGGTCCTTCACATAGTCGCAGGCCAGTGCCAGCTCGCCGCCCAGGACAGCGTTCGTCTCGTTGTTCATGAAGCCGTCGTAAGAAACGGTGTACTGAGGAGCATCGTCGCCGTAGGTCACGCTCTTGTTGTCGGCCTTCACGGTCAGCGCCTTCTTCGTGATGGTGAAGGTCTTCGATGCCGTGCCGCTATACTTCGTGCTGTTGGCAAGCGCGGTGACGGTAGCGGTGGCGGTGCCCACGTTCACGTTGTCCTCGTAGCTCACGCTGTAGTCCGTGCCCTTCACCAGCGTCATGCCGTTGAAGGTCACCACGGGAGCGGGCTCCTGTGACACGCCGTTATAAACCAGCGATGCGATGTTAGCGATAAAGCCGTCCTCCAGGGCCTTCTTGCCCACGGTCAGCGTACCCTTCGTGAAGGTGATGTCGTAGTTGCTTGAGGTGTAACCAGAAGGCGTGATGTCGTAGTTGCCGGCGCCGGTCTGGTTCTTCACGTAGCTGCAGGTCAGTGCCAGCGTGCCGCCGAGCACGGCCTTGGTCTCGTTATTCACGAAACCGTCGTAGCTCTCGGTGTAGGTGGGAGCATCGTCGCCGAAGGTCACGCTCTTATTGTCGGCAGTGACGGTCAGTGCCTTCTTGTTGATGGTGAACTTCTTCGTGGTCTCGCCTGCATACTTCTCGCTGGTAGCTACGGCAGTGATGGTCACGGTAGGAGCATTCTCTGTAGCAGTAGAGAGAGCAGCGTTCGTGTTGTTGCTATAGGTCACGGTGTAATCCACATCCTTGGTAAGGACGACAGAGCCGTCCTTCACAGTGACGACGGGCTCCTGTGCCTGGCCGGTATAGGTCAGGGCGGTGATGTCGTCGATGGTGATGTCCTGATTGGTGAGCAGCTTCTTGTAGCTGACGTTCACCAGGGCGTTGGCGCGCTGCATGACGAACGACCAGGTGTTGTCCTGTCCCAGCAGCTTGGTGAGCTCGAAGTCCTGCAGCAGGCCGATGCCGACCTGTGCGCGGCGGGGTGCCTTGGCGATGGCTGCGCCCCACTGTCCGCTGGTCTGGTTGACCACCCAGCCCGTGTTGGGCGTAACGACGACAGTGACGGTGGCGCCTTCCTTGGCGGTGGTCACCTCGTTCTCGCCCACCAGGAACTTCACGCTACCCTGAGCGTTGGTGCCCACGGTAAGGTTATAGCTCGGAGCGACGCCAGGCATCGTCTCATATACTTCATGGGTAGTTGGGTTGAAGTGTATGGTCAAGGTGTAGGTGCCAGCCTTAGCGATATTGATAACGCGGTCAAGATCAGGATATGCCTCACTCCAGCTGTGATCCTTCACGACCTTGTATTGCACATCATCATCGAGATAGACGTTGGTGTAGGTGATGCTGTAGGTGCCATCACCGTTCTTCGTCATGTCATTGGCGGTGTTAGTAGGATCCCAAGCCGAGCCAAACATGGCTGTGTTGTTGCCGGCCACGGTGTACGTGTCTGCCGCCCACGCGCCCGTCACTGCCGTCAAGAGCAGCACAAGCAAACTAAATAATTTCCTTTTCATATTCATAGTTTCTTTATTGTTATTTCTCATTAACTGTTTTCTGTAACAAAAACCTTGAAAACCCCTTGCTGAGAAAGATACTCTTGTCAGCGTATTAACGCCATCTGTCGTAATTCTGCTTGTGTGCAAGCACCCAGCAGCCTTCCACCAAATACCGTTATCCCTTTCAGGGACTCTTTTCTCATCAAGGAAAAACCGAGAAAACCGGCTGCGCCTACACCACCTATAACAGCTATGTACTGGAAAGAATGGTTTTTTAGCGAAGCGGGGTTTTTCCTTCTGCGGGCTTGAGCCACGTCAGTGGTGTGACAAGAGGCGGGGGTGTGGCTGGAAAGCTCGCTTTCATAGCCAGAGACCTGCCGCTTGACACATGAGCTCTTTAAGAGCGTCAAGCCCACAGAAGGGGTTTTTCTTGTTTTTGTTTTCATCATCACTCTATCACTTTACCACGACCTTTTTACCATTGAAGAGGTAAACGCCCTTCTTCGTCGGAACACTCTGCAGCTTGCGACCGCTGAGGTCATACCAGTTGCCATTCAATTCTTCAATTCTTGAATTCTTCAATTTTTCAACAGCCGTGGTCTCGTCGAATACCAGCGTGATTCGTGCGCTGGGCTCGCCAGTGTTGACGCTCAGCCAAGCCTTGTTGGGGCCTACCTCGATGGCGTTCTTCACGAAGACGAAGGCCTTGCCGTTGAAGGCATAGTTGGTCTGGCCCTCGGTGCTGGCGGCGATGGTGGTGCCGGTCAGGGTGCCCTGGAACTCAGGTGCTACGGTGATGGCCATGTCGGGCTCGGCGCATGGGATGAGGAGGATGACCTTCGTCTCATTGCTGTTGTTATAAACCAGCATTGGGGTGTTGCTTGGCATGGCGTCGCTCCTGTCGCTCAGCACGGCCTGGTCGCCGTTTACGCTCTCGATGGTGTAGAGCTCGGCGGCCTCGTCCTCCACGTAGAGGGGCTCGTCCTTATAGTAGGTGATGAACTCCTTGGCGGCCACTTCTACCTCGTAGCCCTGGAAGAGCTTGAAGGTGTTGCTGAAGGCGGTCTCGCCGGCGTAGTCGCTGTCGTCCTGGCCAAAGGCCTTGAGGGCGTAGAGGCCGGGGGCGAAGTCGAAGTCGTAGAGCATGACGCCGTCGCCTTCGGGCTGCAGTGTCTGCTCGTCGAGCTTATAGATGCGGCAGTAGTAGTCCTGATCCTGTGTGAGGGCTTTCTGCTCGATGCCGTCGTTCACGGCTACGAGTTCCAGCACCTGCATCATGTCCATGTCGGCGGGCTCATAGCCTTCGCCCTGCTGTGCCTTCTTCACGCGGTAGCGCACGCCGTCGGTGCCGTCGCCCATGGTGGCGGTCATCTGGATGCTCATGTCGCGCACCAGCTCGTACTCGGCCGTTGCGTCGAAGGCGGGCATGTTGAACCAAGCCTCTGTAAAGACGGTATCGTTCTCAGCCTTGTTGGTGGTCACCTCGACGTCGTTGGGGTCGGCGTAGGTGTAGTAGATTTTGCGGTTTGCTGCCGTCTCTTCATAAAAAGCGTCTCGAGCCACAGACATTTTAATAACACTAATATCTTCCTCATCCCAGACTATATACTTTGTCTCGATTCCGTCAAACCCGTAAACGAGAATAATCGCTTGGTTGTACGACGGATCCGGATTTGGAATGGCCTTCGCCTCATCATCGGTCAGTGTGGAATAGTCCTTGAAGCCGGGAAAGTCGGCGGCAGTAAGTGACGTTACATCGCCTTCCCAACCTGCGGGCACCGCGAATTCCACTACGTTGAGCGAACTTTGTGCCCACGCTCCGCCGACTGCCGTGATGAGCAGTGCGAGCGTCATTATATATCTTGATATTGTTTTCATATATTGTATTTCTTTATGTTGTTTATACATTTTATATATATACATTCGCGAGGGGGTTAGTTGCCGGCCGGAACATAATACAGAGGGTTCTTACTAGTATTCGTAGTTGACAAAGGTATACCAATTTCGTCTCCCGCAGCATTAGTCGCACTGGCATATCTATCACCAGAAAATCCGAATTCCTCATAAACGACACGGATATCTCCTCCGCCAAGGTACTCAGCAAGCGCTATGGCTTCTTCTTTTGTGATGGTGGTAATATTTGCATTTGTTCCGTCGAAGAAAGAAGAAATCAAATATTTATCGTCGCCATTTTTTTCACATATCGTCACTACGTCGGCATATTTGGGACCCGCTGACCCCTTCTTCACCTCCACCTTGCGGAACTTGTAGCCGGTGTTGGCTTTGACCTTCACCTCGCTGCCCATCTTCACGCCCTGGAGCTTGCCCTCGGTGATGTCGCCGGTCTTGTCGGTGCCACCTACAGTAACGGTAGCCTTGCCGGCCTCGATGGTGTTGGCGTTGGCGGCGTTGAACTGGATGTCGAACTTGTTGGTGAGCACGGTGACGGTGAGGCAGGCGGGCTCGGTGTCGTTGAAGGTGTTCTCCTCGGTGGCTTGCTGGCCGTCGGGGGCGTCGGCGCCCTGGATGTAGTACCATACGTTGACGGTTGCTGCGTCGTCATAGTTCTTGGCTGTGGGCACTGTGGCGCTGAAGGCGGTGAGTGCGGGGGCCTCGGTGGCTGAGGTGCCGATGGCGTACATCAGCGTGCCCTGCGTGACATCGGTGCTCGTTCCGGCGAAGGCCACGATGCCGGTGCCCTCGGCGATGAGCGATGCGTCGGTGCCGGCGATGACGCCTTCAGCGGCTTCGGGCAGCAGCGTCTTCACTTCGGGCTCGGTGCCCGTGGTGGCGAATGCGGCTGCCTTGGCGTAGATGGGTGTCAGCACGACGTCGCTGCCGGGCATCGCGAAGGTGCCGGTCTTGGTTGCAGCGTCCCAAGCGACCTTGGGACCGCCGGGGGCGGTATAGCAGATTTTAGCATTAAAATTTGTCTGAAACACTATAAACATTCTCCTGGCTTCTGGAGAACCATCATCATAATCATCATCGATAAATGTGCCACCTTCAAATTGAATCTTTTTAACGTTGTCGCCATCAAAACCATAGATGAGAACAACGATGCCATCTGGAACGGCCAGCGCCTTTGCCTCATCTTTGGTTATCTGCACAAAGTCTTTCGGCAGGTCGGCAGCCGATAAATTAGTCTCGTCACCTGTCCACGAAGCGGGAACGTCAAAGACTTTGGCTTCGTAGCTTTGTGCCCACGCGCCCGTGACTGCCGTGAGTAGCAGCGCGAGCGTCATTATTATCTTATATTTGGCTTGCAGCCGAAAATTCTTCCGTTCGGCAAAGTTCAAGCAAGCTTGACTTTGCTCTCTCTTAATCGAATTTTTCATATATTGTATTTCTTTATGTTGTTTATACCTTTTATATTATATACGTGCGAGAGGGGGTTACTCGGCAATCGCGTTCCAGTGAGCGTAGATGGTGGTGGCACTGGTAGCGTTGCTGGCGGTAAGTTTCGTGCCGCCTTCAGCAGAGGTGTACCAGCCGTCGAAGGTGTAGCCCTCACGTGTGGGTGCTGCGAAAGTGGTGGCAAGGGCATCGCCGCTGAAGAGGTATTCCACCTTGTCGGCAGTGGAGCCACTGACGCTGCCGCCGCCCAGGTTGTAGGTCACCTTCACGGGGTTGGTGTAGCGGTACAGTCCCCAATAGTGTTCTTTGCCTGGCGCTGGACAAGTGGCAGATTGTACGTGGCCTGTAATCAGGATGGCCACCCTCGGCTCCCCCGAAGTAATGTCAATGGTTTTGTCCAGTTCGCTGAAAGGCGTATGGCCGGCCCAGCTATATTCAATGATATTCGCTCCGATAGGGGACATATTTGTGCCACTACCTTTTTCATAGCCGAAATGCAGTGTGTGTTCACCATTGCTAAAACCACTGCCGGTTACATTGTATGTCGACGGGTTCAGCGTAGGCATGTGGAGGGTGATGGTGCCATCCCTGTTGTTTTCGACTTCGACAAATGATTCTATATTCTGGATTGTCGCGCCTGGTACGAATTCCGGTCTCTTCTTCTTCTC
>NZ_JHXG01000021.1:0-6830 GCF_000621825.1 Xylanibacter brevis P6B11 | reverse complement strand
TCAGTGCGTGTGATGTATCAGGGACGCCTCATTCCTTCAGCATCTTATAGCGAAGGCTACGTGTTCAACACGGGAACCGTCTATGGTAAGTTCACACCTGTCACGGGTGCCACGACCAAGTTCCTCGTGTCGGGTCTCACCGATGGCTTTGCTACAGCGCTGCAGCACATGCATCGCGGCGACTATTGGCGCATCTATGTTCCTTATTCATTGGGCTATGGTGAATATGGCACCACGGGAATCCCCGGCTATAGCGTCTTGGTGTTCGACCTCATACTCATCGACTTCAGTCCTGCTGGTCAGGCAATGCCGGTCTGGAACTAAAAGATAAAAACAAAGATTCATCTTTACAGCATAACGCTCCGTCATTCGTTTGAGTGACGGGGCGTTTTTTTATGCGTTCTTCCACCAACTGTCCTTGGTGTGACAAAGTGCCTGAACAATGCAGTTCATCGTTTTACATTCTGCCACCGTGATGGTGTCTGCCACGCGTCGGTAGGCATGTTGCCACGGTGTCACCATCAGCAGTTTGTTGTTGCAGCACAGGTCCATGCGCTGTTCAGACGGATGATACAGTTCAGGAAACCCGTTGTCTTCTACGATGATGACGGGATATCCCTTATCTACTGCTGTCTTCATGATGACGCGCTCGCCCTTCGCTATCTGGGCTGACACCAGAATAGCACCCTCGGCGGCAGCCTCCAGACAGCGTCTCTTCTGGTTGTCGAACAGGGCCGCATCTTTTCTGTGGCACACCACGGGTAGCAGTCTCGCATTCAGTAGTTGGGGGTTCCCGTAGCTGTCGCCAATGATGAAGTGCCCATCAAACTGCAGGCGTGACTGCAGCTTGTTCCAGGCTTCTTCATTGATTTGCGTAGGTTGGCACTCGCGCAACAGGTAGCCATGCAGGGCAGGTAGCGAGAGAGCCGTATGCACCGTTGCATGTTGTGGCTTTAGCCAAAGCGGGTTGTTCCTGCGCATCAGCCGATAGCGTGGGTTGTTGCGTATGTACTCCCGCTGCCGTTCTAGCTGTCCTTCCTTCAGCGGCATCACGTCCACATACCCATAATCGAAAAGTGATGGGCGCCCAGTGCTTCCCGATGAAGGCACCCGTTTGCTTTGCGGGTGAACCGCAAAGGGCGAGGCATCTCTCAGCCTCGCTTGTGCAGGTTCTCCCTGTCGGTCCGTATTTGCAGCTCTGCTGGCTTGTCTCGCTTGTGCAGGTTCTCCCTGTCGGTCCGTATTTGCAGCTCTGCTGGCTTGTCTCGCTTGTGCAGGTTCTCCCTGCACGCCTGTAAGGGTTTGCCCCGTCAGTTCCCAGTAGTGGCGGTTGCATCCTTTCTTAAAGCCAGCAATGACTTGCCCTAGGTGCGTCTCGCGCCCGCTTCTGCTGATGATGTCGCGGTGCACCACAACGATGAAGTGCAGGTGGTCGGGCATGATGACGTAGTCTTGGATCTCCACCATCGGATAGTAGGCATGAATGCTGTTCAGTAGTTCATATTCTACCATTTTCCCTATATCAGAGAGCTTCACTCGAGGAGCAAGCGGGTCGTCGTCGGGCTTGCTTGCATCTCCCACGATACAGCCTAGCAACTGCTGCTTGCGTTCCATGATGTTTATCGTGATATGATAGGTCCCTGACCACCGGTAGTTTTTCTGTTTGCCGCGTCGTCCTAAAGTATTTTTTGTTGCAGAATTCCGGTGTTCTGTAGGATTATTGTTTGAAGGTTGATTCATATTTAGTTAATCGTCTCGTTTTGCGACGACAAAGATACATCATAAATTCCATTTCTCCTCAATTCTATCACAAGTATTCATGCTTTTAACAGGCGATAGTGGCGCTTTTGAGGGGCTGTAGCATAACTTTCTCCATCAAAAAGCGACACGCCTGACGCGCTTCCAGACTCTAGACGCCCCATTTCCAGACTTTAGAACCACCCATTCTAAACTCTGGAAACAACGTCTCCAGACTCTAGATGCCGCCTCGTTCTCGCGCTTTTACATCTCAAAACTATTCGCGTTATGACATCATAAAGCTTGTTTAGACGCAAAAAAGTGCCACTATTGGGCGGGTGTCGTCTTATATTATATTATTGTATAAGCAGTTTTTATGGTTACCGCATACTTGTTTTTGACTCCTGATGCTGTTTTTTTTGATTTTTTTTTGTTTGTATTATAATTTTTTGTAATTTTGCCAACAGCTCGGGGGAGAAATCCCGGGTTTATAGATGCATAAGCTTATGATTTCGCACTTACACTCATCCGACAACAAGAGTGGCCTCCTTTGCTCGAGGATACAGCCACGTTTATGTGTAGTGTAATAACACTGCTGACCTTCATCCCTATCATATATGTAGTATCACGCTACCTTCCGTTTATAATAGGAAACAGAAAACTCACATCAAATCAATAACTATATGAAAAAGAATCTATTATTACTATTGTGGATAATCCCGTTCTGGAGCGTTGCACAGGTCGATTACTCTGTGGTGCGTGTTAACGAAGAATCGGGTGTTAATTTCACGCAGATTACGTCAGACAACGATTATGTTTGTTTGCCTGAAGTGAAACGAACGAACCGAAATGTCAACTGGTTGTCTAATCGCATCCTGGATATATCTGTTGATGGAAGCCAATTGGCCTATTTGGCCTTTCGTAGCAACACCACCAATATCTTTATCAAGGATATTGTGAAGCAGGGTGCCTCTGTGCAGAGAACATACCGTCAGGCGGTGCTCGATTTTACGTATTCGCCAGATGGTCAGTATATTTGTTTCTCGGAAGCTAATGGCAAGATGAACCAGATATTCCAAACCAGTGCTTCTGCGGGTAACGTGTGCCGACAGATAACCAGCGGAAACAAAGACTTCTCGCCAGTATATTCTTCTGATATGACCAAAATCTTCTTTACGCGTATGGAAAATAATGGTGCCAGCGTGTGGAGCTATGATATAAGCAGCAATTTCTTATCGAGCTATACCCGTGGCATGAATCCTTACCCCATCAATGAGCTGAACACCATTCTGTGTAGCAGAGCCAATGCCGATGGCCGGGGTGAGATATGGCGTGTGAACTATCTGACAGGTGTCGAGGAGTGTATTATCAGCGATCCTGAACGCAGTTTCTCAACACCCATCCTTTCACCAGGCAAAAACTGGATTTTATTTGTGGGCAGTAATATGCTGATGAATGGCAATCACCCTTATTATAATACTGACTTGTTTGCCTGTCATGTAGATGGAACTCATCTTGTTCAGCTTACATACCACGCTGCCGACGATCTGAGCCCAGTATGGAGCAAGGATGGAAAATACATCTATTTCATTTCGCAGCGCGGCTCCTCGAAGGGCACGGCCAATATATGGCGAATGGATTTCGTCTATTAACGTAACATTCCCTTTTTATTATTTCTATATTATTAATTTAATGAAAACCATTATGAAATCAATCAAGTTTTTTGCTGTAGCTGCTTTGTTAGCTATCAGTTCGGGTGCTTATGCACAGTTTGCAAACACCTCCTCGGGGGGCAGTTCTACAAGTGTGAAATCTAACGGATGGAGCTCTATCTGGGTTGAATACAATGCTTTGACAGCAGATTTTACCAAGGGCTTCGATGACGAGTCGGTCACAGCCTTCTCGGCAGGTTATAGTCAGGCCTTCCCTATCTCGGCGGGAACGCCACTCTTCTTGGAAGTAGGATTGGGTGCACAGTATTCAAAGAAATCAGATTTGTTTGATATTGACGATCAGGATCTGTCATTCTTATCGGCCAAGATTCCTGTGAATCTGATTTACGAGTTCGACATTCCTAACAGCGACATCAAGATAGATCCGTTCGTAGGTCTTTCTATGAGATTTAATATCACAGGTAAATTGAAGGTAAATCACGGTGATGACGACCTAGACTTGTTTGATAAAGACGATATGGGTGGCAGTAAATATACCATGAAACGCCTTCAGCCCGCATGGCAGATAGGCGTTAAAGCCCGCTTTGGTGGTGGCCTGACAGCTGGCCTCTCTTATGGCAGTGACTTGTCAAATATCTGGGAACCGTATGTTTCAGGAGTCGAGACAAAGGCTAAAGTCAGCACCTTCACAGTAGCCCTAGGATACTTTTTCTAAATAATTACGCTTTTGAAGACTAAAAAATTTTTTTGGAGCATTCTTTTCTTGTCGATCATCTCTGTTTTTAGTATCGGCATGATAGCCTGCGGCGACGATGATGAAGACAATGGCATATTGTCGGGAACCTGGAGCGGCGTAGTTGAACGTGAAATGATAACGCTGAAATTTGGCTCTAATGGCAGCGGCGTATGGACTCGTACTAGTAATTCTGATTGGTATGGACCAGAAACAGAGACAGGTAAGTTTACTTACCAATTGATTAATGATACAACAGGAATCGCATATGTCAATAGATCCAGCAGTTACTATGGTAATTATACGGCCATCCTTTATCTTGTAATTTCAGAAAATTCTATCGATATTTTCGAGGGAGGATTCTATGATGATTACTTTATGACACTGTATAAGGGGGGATCTTCTGGTATCGGTGGTAAATGAAATCATTAACACTTCTTGTAACAACTTTGACGGCCTGTCTGCTGTGTGTCAATCCAGCAGGCGGGTTGTCTGTTATTTATATCTCTTCATCACTGTTTACGGCGTTGCTGATAAGTGGACTACTCTCTTTGATTCCTTCGAAAAAGGTGGGGTATATGATCATGCTCGTTGTAGGCGAACTGGTACTGGCATGCTGTCTTGTTGACTGTTTCTGCCAGGAGGTATTCGCATCGCCTATCACGCCCCATATCATGTCTAACATTATGCTCAGCAATCTGCGCGAGATGCATGAGTTTATCTTCACCTTTATTGGCGTTGGACTTCTTTCTCACTGGCGCATCGCTTGTTTGCTGGCTCTGATGGCTCTCATGCCGGTGTTTCTGCTGTTCCAATACCGCTATGAAGAACAATTTCCGTGGCATCGATATGTAAACTATGCGTATGCACTACTCTTCTCTGTATGTTTTGCGTTCTGTGCTGTCCCCACTTATAGATATATGCAACTTTTCTTCCAGCAACACGATTATCAGCGTATGGAAGGACTTATGTTGCGTGGTCATCACGAGGAGATGGCCACCCCCTTGCACCGTCTGCTCTTTGCTTACTATTCCACCAAAGTTTCCTCTCGAATTCTAGCGCAACTCAAGAGTTCTACTATTCAGGCCAAGATAGACAGCTGCAGTTATAAATCACCACATATAGTGCTGGTGATAGGCGAGAGTTATAATAAGCATCATTCATCGCTTTATGGTTATACTTTGCCCACAACGCCATTGCAGCAGAAACGTTGTGATAAAGGAGAACTATTTGTATTCAATGATGTGGTGTCACCATGGAATATTACCAGCAATGCCATTTTGGGACTTTTCTCGCTTTGGGAGTATGGCATGCAGGACCAACTAGAAGAAAAACCCCTGGTTCCAATATTGTTCAGGCAGGCAGGCTATGAGGTGTCTTTCTTCTCCAACCAGTATCTCATTGGTGGCTTTCTTAGTGGTCACACTAATAAGACGGGGCATTTCTTCTTATCCGATCCTGAGCTAAGCCATGCGCTATTTACTCACCGGAATAGTAAAGCGAATGTGTATGACATGGAATTGCTGGAGCAGGTAAAAGCATATAAGACGGAACACGCATCTTCAGCACCGACCCTAGACTTCATACATCTCATAGGTCAGCATTTTGATTATAGTAAACGCTATCCTAAGCAGATGGCAGTTTTCAGCCATCTGCATTACAGTGATCGTAGGTTAGGGAAGGATGCTGTGGAGACTGTGATGCACTATGACAATGCGACGCGTTATAATGACAATGTGCTTGACAAGGTGATTGCTATGTACAGTGATGAGGAAGCGCTCGTTATCTTTGTGTCTGATCATGGCGAAGAGGTCTTTGATGAACCTTCTGTCGGTGGCCGACACTTTAAGACGCCAACAGCTCTTGAGGCTCGTAATGAGTATGAGGTGCCCATGTGGATTTGGTGTTCTGCGGCCTATATGGAGAAGCATGCAGATGTCGTTAAGAGCATCAAGCAGTCGGTGAACAAGCCGTTTCTCACGGATGGCATGCCACAGTTGTTGTTGTCTTTGGCAGGCATTTCGTGTGAGTGGCTTGATGATGATCGTAATATTTTATCAGAAAAATACAAGTGCAAACCGCGTATTATTGCCGGTAGTGTAGATTACGATATGCTTCCTTTTTGAACAGCAGATGCTTGATGTCTGTTCAGACAACAAGAAGTGCCACTTTACGCGGTGTAAAGTGGAGAATGGCGAGACCCGCGTAGTGCTGAAGTTGCCCGCAGCCTTGGCTCCTGTTAAACTGGCTGTGATGCCTCTGGTGAAGAAAGATGGTCTGCCCGAGAAGGCACGCGAGATTATCAACGACCTGAAGTTCCACTTCAACTGTCAGTACGACGAGAAGGACTCTATCGGTAAGCGCTACCGTCGTCAGGACGCTATCGGTACTCCTTATTGCGTCACTGTTGACCACGACACCCTGAACGATGGCTGCGTCACCCTGCGTTTCCGCGACACCATGGAGCAGGAGCGTGTGAAGATCAGCGACCTGGCTTCTATCATCGAGGACAAGGTTAGCATTGCAAGTCTGCTTAAGAAACTTCAATAAATGAAACTGAAATATTTTATCTTTGCCTGTCTCTCACTGCTGAGCTTTGCCTCATGCAGTGAGACCGATGGCGAGGTCGATGAATATGACAACTGGCAAGCGCGCAATGCTGTGTTCTTTGCCTCGTTGGAAGACTC
>NZ_JHXG01000020.1:0-11551 GCF_000621825.1 Xylanibacter brevis P6B11 | reverse complement strand
GGAGAGAGAGGCGGCTTCCTCTACGGTTCTCCCCTCCCTTGTAGGGGAGGGGCAGGGGGTGGGGTCAGTATTGTTATTATTCATGTCTGCTTTCGTCTATTCGAAAAGTTTGCTGCAAAGATAGGAAAAACCGTCCATAATTCATCGTCTCTGTGCAAAAATGCCTATACCATGTACAAAAATGCCTATTGTCCAACAGCCAGTGTGTCAGATAATCATTGTATCTTTGTGAAATGAAGACTGCCAACATCTTGGCTTTACACACGCCGAACTTAAATTATTAACTCAAAACGAAAATACTTATGACTAACCAGAAATTCAGAACAGAGTCTGACCTCTTAGGCGAACTCAACGTACCTGCCAATGCCTTATATGGCGTACAGACACAGCGCGGCATCAACAACTATCACATCTCGCGCAAGACCATGTCCATGTATCCCGACTTCATCAAGGCCATTGCCTACGTTAAACTGGCTGCCGTAGAGACTAACCATACATTGGGCGTCATCAACGACGAGATAGCGGGAGCCATCTCGCAGGCCTGTCGCGAACTGATCGACGGCCAGCACCACGACAACTTCCCCATCGACATGGTGCAGGGCGGTGCCGGCACATCGGTCAACATGAATGCCAACGAGGTGATAGCCAACCGGGCACTTGAGATTATGGGCCACGAGAAGGGCGACTACCAGTACTGTTTGCCCAACGACCACTGCAACTGCGGTCAATCCACCAACGATGTCTATCCCACCACCATCCGTCTGGCACTGATCCATATGAACAAGAGTCTGATTGGTGCACTGACGGGCCTCATCAGCGCCTTCCGCTACAAGGGCGACGAGTTCAGCGACTGCATCAAGATGGGGCGCACGCAGCTGCAGGATGCCGTGCCCATGACCAGCGGCCAGGAGTTCAATGCCTATGCCAACAACCTGGAGGAAGAGATACTGAACCTGGAGCGCAACGTGAAGCTGCTGCACGAGATCAACATGGGCGGCACCGCCATCGGCACAGGTCTGAATGCCGTGCCGGGCTTTGCCAAGCTCTGTGCTGCCAACCTGTCGAAGCTCACGGGCGAGGCCTTCGTATCAGCTGCCGACCTCGTAGAGGCCACCCCCGACACGGGCGCCTATGTCAGCTACTCATCGGCCCTGAAGCGCTTGGCCGTGAAGCTGTCTAAAATTTGCAACGACCTGCGCCTCATGGCATCGGGTCCGCGCTGCGGCCTCAACGAAATCAACCTGCCGCCCAAGGCGCCTGGTTCCAGCATCATGCCGGGCAAGGTGAACCCCGTCATCCCCGAGGTGGTCAATCAGGTGTGCTTCAAGGTCATCGGCAACGACACCACCGTATCGTTTGCCGCCGAAGCCGGTCAGCTGCAGCTCAACGTCATGGAGCCCATCATCACCGAGTCGCTCTTCGAGAGTCTGATATGGCTGAAGAATGCCATCGAGACCCTGACCGAAGAGTGCGTGCTGGGCATCACGGTGAACAAGGAGCGCTGCATGGAGATGGTGAAGAACTCCATTGGCATCGTCACCGCCCTGAACCCCTACATCGGCTACAAGACATCGACCAAGGTGGCTAAGGAGGCACTTGAAACCAACCGCTCCGTCTATGACATCGTGCTGGAGAAGGGCCTGATGACCCAAGAGGCGCTCAACGAGGCACTCGATCCAAAGAACATGCTGAAGTCCAGATAGATGTATATCGCCCCCATCGTTCTTTGACATACTGAGACGAACGGATATCAAAAAACTGAGGGAAATTGCGTTAATTTCGGAAAAAGTTGTATCTTTGTAGCCGTGAAGCAATATAAATAATAACGATTATGGCAACAACAACCGCAAGAAGACGCAGTGCGCACCCCATGAGCTACTACCGCAACTTGTTGAAGGATATGGACAAGGAACTGTACACACCCGAGGAGGCCTACGAACTGACGATGAAAGACATCAAGGCTATCTACGCCTACGTCATCGAGGGTGACACTATCAAGGTGGTCGATGCATGCCATGCTCAAAACATGAGGTAGCAGCGAGAGCAGAGCCAAGCTTGCTTGAGCTATGCCGAGTCGCGTCTCATGTCGACACACTCAATATGCACGACTGATTCCCCCGACATTCCCCCAGAACATAAAATATCCGCCGAGACATCGAGAGATGTTTCGGCGGTTATTCGTTTCGGGGCTGTCACCTCTCTCACCTCTCACCTCTCACCTCTCTTTATACTCCTGCGGATAGATGCCCCTGCCGCGCGTTGACTTATCCCTTGTATTGGGAGCCGAGGTTTTTCCGCCGAAATACTTGTATTTTTCAAATAATCATCGTATCTTTGCCCCCGAAACATTAATTATATTGCGTATGAGTTACTCAGAAATGGCACAATTGGAACTGATGAACGCAGCAGCCAACGTCACCTCGCAGGAAGACCTTGATGCGCTGCGGCTCACCCTCTCGCTCTTCTTTGCCGAGAGGGCACAAAAGGCTATCGACAAAATGTGGGACGAAGGAACCTTCGATCAGAAGAAACTCGACGAACTGCGCGGTCAGCATCTTCGCACACCTTATAAATGAAGCCGATGCGACTTGTAGTTCTAGACACTAACGCCCTCATTCAGAGCCTGCCCACGCGTAGCCAGTACCATCGTATATGGACTGACTTCCTGGCGGGCAAGTATCGCTTGTGCGTCAGCAACGAGATATTAACCGAGTACGAGGAAATCCTCGCCGTACATACCTCACCCGCTGTGGCACACAACGTGGTTGAAGCCATAGCACACCATCCGCAGATAGTTTATCGCGAGTCCTTCTTCCGCTTCCATCTGCTTAGCGACATCGATAAGGACGACAATAAGTTTGTGGACTGCGCCATCACTGCCGGAGCTGACTACATCGTAACCGAGGACAGCCACTTCGACCATCTGAAGAAGATCCCCTTCCCTCAGCTCAACGTCCTGACGCTTGATGAGTTCAACGAAACGTTAAAACCATAAGATGAACCAAACGATCAGGTTACTAGACATCTATAGCGCAGACCTATTTATACGTTCCAGAGCTTCTGAGCTGCGCAAATGCATTAACGACGATGTCGACGAGGTAACACTCGATTTCGAGGGCATCGGCTTCATGTCGCGCTCGTTTGCCGATGAGGTTTGCAACATCATCGACGACATGGGAGGCAAGACATTTACACTCGTCAATCAGAACAGCGACGTGGCTACGATGATGACGAAAGTACGCGATGGCCGCAGTCGCGAACGCAAGCGTGGCGTAGAAAACGCAAAGATGTACGAATTCCAAGACATGGAGAGTCTTTCGGAATTCCTCATTGCTATGTAAGCTTATATCTGAAACCATAAGATACTCCCTCCGCACACTCCATGCGGAGGGAGTATTATATTCTGGGGTATGGGGCAAGGCCCCATTAAGATAATCCACGCCAGGGCTTTGATGCCCCGCCCCCGCGGAGTGGCAGAATTTACAAAAAATGCATCCGAGGCCGTTTTGCTCTTGCAGAAATGAAAGGAATTTTGTATATTTGAACGCGAAATCAATCAAACGCAAGGAGATTATTGCTGCACGTTGGAATGAATATTTCAAAAACTAGAAGTAAACTATGATGGAAATTACGAAGATTTGGCTCACGCCTACCGAGATTTGGATCGAGACGGCCGACGGTCGCCAGGCCTGCGAGCGCTTTGCCGACTATGCTGGTCTGCGTAATGCCTCGCCCAGCGAGCGCGAACAATACACGCTCTCGCCCTATGGCATCCACTGGGAGCACTTAGACGAAGACCTGTGCTTCGAAGGCTTCTTCCAGCACACTGCTTCCTGATAAGCCCCCCGACATTCCCCCAGAACAGAAAATATCCGCCGAGACATCGAAAGATGAACTCGGCGGATTGCGTATTCTACCCGGTGCGCGGAGCGGCGGGGCGATATCCGTTTGGTCTCAACGAACGAAAGACAAAGGGGGCCTGATGACCCAAGAGGCACTCAACGAGGCACTCGATCCCAAGAACATGCTGAAGTCCAGATAGATCCGCCTCAGGTAGAGCCTGTTTCAATGGTGAAATAACTTTTTTGGTTAAATCTAAAAAAAACTAAATAAAATGTTGCATATTTAAAAAATGTTATTTATATTTGCAGCAGAATCATGAATAGCGTAACTAACCGATGCTGACATCTTAGACAAAACCTGAGATTCTGCTGAGGAAACAAATATATAACATAGTTTTTATCTTTATCATTTTAACCACTTCCTATGAATGTTTCACCAATGAATAACTTTCTCAGGACTGCCATCCCATTTATCGGGATGACAGTCCTGATTATTGTATTTGTATTACAACAAATCACAAAAATCAAACAAAACATCATAAAAATCGTATAACAAAAGAATCAGTGGACGGTTCTTGCTTTAGGCAAGCGGCAGAGCCGAGCGGACTTCCCCCTGCGGGTCGTCGAGCTAAACCTTCTTGCTTTGGCAAGCGACTTCGTCGATTACTCTGCTCCGTCACTGTCTCACGTATCGTCACCGCATCGCCGGAGGCGACCAAACAAAAACGAAACAACAACAATAATAACATTATTAAATCAATTGCTTATGAAAAAAAGAATTCTTTCGATGCTCGTGCTGCTGCTGACGGCAGTGACGGGCGCGTGGGCCGAGGAGACGCTGCTCTTAACGATTGAGAGCAAATATTACTCGTCCTTCAAGAGCGGGAGCATGACCTTCGACGACAAGGTCACCGTCACCTTCAGTGACGAGGTTGAAAACGACGGCGACTCGGATGGATGGTATCGTAGTGGAGCAGCATCGCTGCTGACCGTGGCTGGAATCAATGGCTACACCATCACCAGTTGCAAGTTCTACACCAAAAACGGCACCGCATTGACTGGCTACACCGTTGAGGGAGAGAGCCCCTCGGTCTATCTCTCTGGAGGGTTTGTCTACACCGATGATAGCAAATCAGAGTTTTTAGGCTCTCCAGGCATTACGAAGATTGAGGTCTACACCGCAGCCGCCTCTGCCGGCTACACCGTTTCCATGAAGGACGGCACCGAGGATGCCGCCAAGTGGACCATCAATCCCAACCCCGCAACGGCTGGGCAGACAGTCACCGCCACCTACAGCGGCACCAGGAGAGTGAAGAGCGTCAAGGCGGTGAAGAAGAGTGCTGCTAAAACTCTTGCTGAGGTTACTGCAGGTGATATTGGCAAGATAGTCGGAAAGGACGGCAAAATCTACGCCACGAAGGCCGATGCCGAGGCTGTGGCTACAGGAAATGCCGTGGCCATGATTGCCTACGTTGGCACAGCAAGCGACTGCACCCACGGTCTGGCTATCGCACTGGCCGACGAGAGTGACACGAAAAAATATGGGGATGCAGGTACAGCTTGCAGCGGCAAGGAAGCCGTTACAGGTGGCACATGGCGCTTGCCGTCCGAGAAAGATTGGCAGTATATATTCATCGGCTGTGGATCAAGCGAATCATACAGTGCTCCGACAGAAGGTATGAAGAAGAGCTACAGTGGGTTGGCATCTAAGCTCACTACGGCTCAGGGTGATGCCTTGCAGGCTGAATGCTACTACTGGTCGTCTACGGAGAGCAATCCCGGCTCCCACGCCTGGGGCGTGTACATTTATGGCGGCGGCAATGCTGAATTCAACGCCCCCAACGAGGGCAACGCATTCCGAGTTCGTGCCTGCCTCGCGTTCACCGTCGAGCAGTCGGCTCCGACTGGCAACATCGTTGACCTGTCGACGCTGACGGGCAACTACGAGGCGCAGAACGGCGAAGTGCTGACGGGCACGCTCGCTGGCAACTACAAGATTTCGATTGCCGACGGAGCCACCGTGACACTGGACGGCGTGACCATCAACGGCGTGAACGACATCAACTACGAGTGGGCCGGCATCACTTGTCTTGGCGATGCTACCATTATCCTCAGCGGTACGAATACTGTGAAGGGATTCTATGAGGATTATCCTGGCATCCAGGCTGCTGCTGGCAAGACGCTCATCATCAATGGCACAGGTTCTCTCACGGCCAGCAGCTACGGCTACGCTACCGCCATCGGTAGCGGAAGTGGTGTTGCTTGCGGCGATATTGAGATCCAGGGCGGCACAATCACCGCAACTAGTGGAGGACTTGGTGCCGGCATCGGTGGCGGATACAACGCTAGTTGCGGCAATATTACCATCAGCGGTGGAACCGTCATTGCTACAGGCGGAAATAATAGTGCTGGCATCGGTGGCGGATACAACGCTAGTTGGGGCAATATTACCATCAGCGGTGGAACCGTCACTGCTACAGGCGGACAATATGGTGCTGGAATCGGAGGCGGTAAAAGAGGTCCAGCGAGTTTCTCTTGTGGTAATATTATCATCAGCGGTGGAACCGTCACTGCTACAGGCGGTGATAATGCGGCCGGTATTGGCGGAGGTAGAGGTAACAATAACAAAAACTTTAGCAGTTGCGGCGACATCACGATTACTACAGGCGTAACCGAAGTGACTGCTACAAAAGGAAGTGATGCTACCAACAGTATCGGCGCAGGCTATTACGGCACTTGCGGCACAGTAACCATCGGCGGCAATGTGGGTGCTATTACCACTAGCCCATACACCTACCAGCCGAGCAACTAACGCCCCCTCTCGCGCGTATATAATATAAAAGGTATAAACAACATAAAGAAATACAATATATGAAAACAATATCAAGATATATACTGACGCTCGCACTGCTACTGACGGCAGTCACGGGCGCGTGGGCGCAAGACCCAACTCCAATCGACCTCACCCCCGACGCAACGGGTAAGATATGGACGCTGGCTGCGATGCCCGCCAACGACATCGAGCTGCAGGTGGAATACTTCAACACCTTTGCCCTGACCCTGGGTGCAAATGCTAACGAGAAGGGTACCGTGGAGGTCATCAATGAGCTGACCGTCAACGACGGAACAATTGTCAACAATGTTGTTCCTGCCTACACTGGCTGGTTCGATGCAATGACCAAATCGCAATATGTCATTCCCGCTGCTAAGTTGAGCACGCTTAACGGCTGCAAAATCAAGAGTATGAAGTACTATGTCAGCGAAAACCGCAGTTGGACTTCTGAAAAGGACATCGACGTCTATGTGAAAGAGGTGGACTATACCACGATGACAGCCTTGGAGGACAAGGCCAACTGCACCACGCTCTATACCGGCAAGCTGACGGTTGCTAACGGCGAGGCGATTATCACCTTCGCTACGCCCTACACCTACAACGGCGGCAACCTGCTCGTGGGTCTTGAGAACCTTGAAAAAGGTAACTATATCGGTTTAAGCTTCTTTGGCATCGAAGCAGAAAATGCTTCGATGGGAGGCCATGGTGACAATTATAATAAGCAGGGATTCCTGCCTAAGGTCACCTTCGCCTATGACGATCCTAATATCAAGGACAATGGCGACGGCACGTATGAGGTGGAACCCGGCGCACAGATTACAGTCAAGGCTACTCCTGCCGAGGGCTACTACCTGAAGAACTGGAGCGACGACGAGACCAACAATGAGGCCATCCGCACCATCACTATGGAAAGCGACACAACGCTCACAGCCATCTTCGATAATTGTGCCGTCCTGACCATCGCTGCCAACGACGCCAGCATGGGTGTGGCTTATATTGTCAACGCACAAGAAAAGCTCGTTGATACGTTCGATACTGAACATACCAATGGAACTGTGACTTATTTCGATAATTATAACGACATTGTTAATGGTTACTGGGTCAACAACAATGATAATTATAATTATATTGGTGTTTATTGTAAGAGTGATAACTTAAATGTGAGCCGTGTCATATTCTATGGCTCTGGCGATAACAGCTACGAGGCCAGTGTCAGTGGCTATGAAGTAATGATTTATCTCAAGAACGGCAATACCTATAAGGACAGGGATTGCACCGAGTTGCTGTGGACGGGTGGCGTTCGCAAGCTCGATGTCTATGCTACTGAGTATGCTCTTCCAGAAGGCGTGAGCGAGACAACAACACCTGGCTCATACTACGTCGTTCCCGGTTCGAAGGTGCCTGTAGAGGCTGCTCCTTTCGTACAATATAGTTTCAGCGGTTGGAGCAACAGCGAGACGAAGGCTGCCTTTGAGCTGACCGTCAACGAGACAACGAGCCTCACCGCCAGCTTCGTGGCTAATCCAGTGCTCACCATTGCCCCAAACAGTGCTGAGATGGGTACCGTAAGCATACAGACTGTTGAGGGCGAAGGCCTGATAGCAGAAGTCGTGGCTGCCAACGTGGAAGGATCTGTTAATGTAGAAGGTATCGACATACATGCGCCCTACATTGCAGCTGAACAAACGGAATGGACAATCGGTGCCACTGATTATCCAGATCAAATCTCAATCCATGACCAAAAGGTTTCTAGCGTCGTCTTCTACGGTCGCAACGGCCGCTATGTTTCGAAGTGTGACAACGATATGTATACCTCACGCACGATGGAACCCCAGGCGGTTCCCCGCAGAATATCTGCCATGGGCGGCAGAGTCTATCTCAAGGATGGCAACACCTACAGAGACGGGAATTGCACCCAGCTGCTGTGGAAGGGCGGCGTGACACGCATCGAGATCTACGGCAACGGCACAGTGCTACCTGATGGCGTTGTAGCAATTAACGCAGAGGCTGGCATCTACACTGTGGCTCCCGGCACCGAAGTGACCGTAACTGCAACACCTGCAGAGAAATGTCATCTGCAGTCTTGGAGCGATGGTGCCGAGCTTAACGAGCAGAACACTAACACCTTCACCATGACTGCCGAGAACAAGAACCTCGTCGCTTCCTTCATGCCTAACACATACCAGTTAGTTATCGGCGCCGGCGAGTTCGCTACCTTCTATGAGGACTGGAACGTGAAGCTCGACGAGGACACGCCTGAGGGTGTGAACTTCTACACCATCGCCAGCGTTAGCGGCGAGACCGCCGTGCTGAGCACAGCTCTCGAGGGCGTTGTGGCTGGTCAGACTCCTCTGCTGGTTTACAACGGCACCGAAACAGTACTGCTGGTGACCATCGTTCCTACTACAGAGACTGCAGTGGCTACTCCTTCATTCGCTGAGCAGTTCCGTGGCACCGCCACCGACCGCGAGTTCACCGCTGCCGACATGGAAGCTGCCGACTTCTACGCTCTCTCTGGCGGCAAGATATTCGTACAGGTAGAGGACGAGGGCACACTCGCCGCTAACCAGTGCTGGCTGCAGTTCAACCACGAGCTGACATCTGGCGCCCGCAGCATAAACCTCGTGTTCGAGGACGAGACCACCGCTGTTGAAAAATTGAAGAATTCAAGAATTGAAGAATTGAATGGCAACTGGTACGACATGAACGGACGCAAGCTGCAGAGTGTTCCGACCAAGAAGGGCGTTTACCTCTTCAATGGCAAAAAGGTCGTGGTAAAGTGATAGAGTGATAATGAAAACAAAAACAAGAAAAACCCCTTCTGTGGGCTTGACGCTCTTAAAGAGCTCATGTGTCAAGCGGCAGGTCTCTGGCTATGAAAGCGAGCTTTCCAGCCATACCCCCGCCTCTTGTCACACCACTGACGTGGCTCAAGCCCGCAGAAGGAAAAACCCCGCTTCGCTGAAAAACCATTTTTCTCAGTACATTGCTGTTATGAGTGGTTGCGCAGCCGGTATTCTCGGTTTTTCCTTGATGAGAAAAGAGTCCCTGAAAGGGATAACGGTATTTGGTGGAAGGCTGCTGGGTGCTTGCACACAAGCAGAATTACGACAGATGGCGTTAATACGCTGACAAGAGTATCTTTCTCAGCAAGGGGTTTTCAAGGTTTTTGTTACAGAAAACAGTTAATGAGAAATAACAATAAAGAAACTATGAATATGAAAAGGAAATTATTTAGTTTGCTCACCCTACTCATGATTGCCATGAGCATGAGCGCCATGCAGATATTCGTCAAGACGCTGACGGGCAAGACCATCACCCTCGACGTGGAACCCAGTGACACCTTCGAGAACGTCAAAGCCAAGATCCAGGACAAGGAAGGCAGCCCTGTTGCCATGCAGCGTCTTATCTTTTCTGGTAAAGAACTGGAAGACAGCAAGACACTGGCCGACTACAACATCCAGAAGGAGTCAACACTCCATCTGATAGTGAAAGATGGTAAGTACAACCTTACCATCGCCAATAACGAGCACGGCTCAATAAATTTTATGAGAGGCGAAAAAAGCGTAACGATGGCCAACGAGGGCGACGTGATAACCGTCATCGTCACCCCACAGGATGGCTGGGCTGTTAACGGCGTTGCTGCCAAGGCTTACACCACATGGTCGGCAGCCTCAAAAAGGGCTCCCAGCAGCATCCCTGTGGTCAACGGCATCGAGTTGACAGCTGGTCAGGCCGCTAACACATGGACCTTCACCATGCCTGCATCCAGTGCAAAGATCAGCGCCAACTATATCCCCGTGGCACAGTTCGCTACAGCTCCCGCAGCCGCTGAAGGCATCATCGCTGGCGAGGACAAGGCCATCGTCACTGCCAGTCAGACCGAGCAGGGCACCGTGAAGTATTTCGCTACCACCGCGCAGCTCGAGCAGGCTCCTGCCACCACCGCTGAGGGATGGACCACTACCGTGCCCACCGCAGCCGGCTATGCCGGTGACATCACAGAGGACTTTACCGTTTATGTATGGTACTACATCCAGGCTGGCGAAGGTTATGCCGACAGCGAGCCCCAGTGCATCGAAGTCACCGTGCTGAAGAACATCTACGGCGTTCGCTTCTCTGATGAAACTCCCGAGCTCGAACTCTGGAGCACCACTCCTGCCGAAAAGGCCAAGATGGGCACCAACGTCACCGTCACCTACTCCGGCATGAAGAAAGTCATCGGCGTGAAGGCGGAGAAGAAGAAGAGACCGGAATTCGTACCAGGCGCGACAATCCAGAATATAGAATCATTTGTCGAAGTCGAAAACAACAGGGATGGCACCATCACCCTCCACATGCCTACGCTGAACCCGTCGACATACAATGTAACCGGCAGTGGTTTTAGCAATGGTGAACACACACTGCATTTCGGCTATGAAAAAGGTAGTGGCACAAATATGTCCCCTATCGGAGCGAATATCATTGAATATAGCTGGGCCGGCCATACGCCTTTCAGCGAACTGGACAAAACCATTGACATTACTTCGGGGGAGCCGAGGGTGGCCATCCTGATTACAGGCCACGTACAATCTGCCACTTGTCCAGCGCCAGGCAAAGAACACTATTGGGGACTGTACCGCTACACCAACCCCGTGAAGGTGACCTACAACCTGGGCGGCGGCAGCGTCAGTGGCTCCACTGCCGACAAGGTGGAATACCTCTTCAGCGGCGATGCCCTTGCCACCACTTTCGCAGCACCCACACGTGAGGGCTACACCTTCGACGGCTGGTACACCTCTGCTGAAGGCGGCACGAAACTTACCGCCAGCAACGCTACCAGTGCCACCACCATCTACGCTCACTGGAACGCGATTGCCGAGTAACCCCCTCTCGC
>NZ_JHXG01000019.1:0-13235 GCF_000621825.1 Xylanibacter brevis P6B11 | reverse complement strand
GCGAGAGGGGGTTACTCGGCAATCGCGTTCCAGTGAGCGTAGATGGTGGTGGCACTGGTAGCGTTGCTGGCGGTAAGTTTCGTGCCGCCTTCAGCAGAGGTGTACCAGCCGTCGAAGGTGTAGCCCTCACGTGTGGGTGCTGCGAAAGTGGTGGCAAGGGCATCGCCGCTGAAGAGGTATTCCACCTTGTCGGCAGTGGAGCCACTGACGCTGCCGCCGCCCAGGTTGTAGGTCACCTTCACGGGGTTGGTGTAGCGGTACAGTCCCCAATAGTGTTCTTTGCCTGGCGCTGGACAAGTGGCAGATTGTACGTGGCCTGTAATCAGGATGGCCACCCTCGGCTCCCCCGAAGTAATGTCAATGGTTTTGTCCAGTTCGCTGAAAGGCGTATGGCCGGCCCAGCTATATTCAATGATATTCGCTCCGATAGGGGACATATTTGTGCCACTACCTTTTTCATAGCCGAAATGCAGTGTGTGTTCACCATTGCTAAAACCACTGCCGGTTACATTGTATGTCGACGGGTTCAGCGTAGGCATGTGGAGGGTGATGGTGCCATCCCTGTTGTTTTCGACTTCGACAAATGATTCTATATTCTGGATTGTCGCGCCTGGTACGAATTCCGGTCTCTTCTTCTTCTCGGCCTTCACGCCGATGACTTTCTTCGAGCCGGTGTAGGTGACGGTGACGGTCTGGCCCTTCTTCACGCCGGCTTTGGGGCTGGCGGTCCACTCGTTGGGATCGGTGCCCTCGGCGAAGGTGACGGCGTAGGTGGGCTCGGGGGCGATGCGTGCGGTGATGGACTGCAGGCAGATGTCGCCGTCGCTGTAGGTGGCGGTGGCGCCATCGACGCCCTCGTCAATGCCCACGGGGTAGTACCATACATAGACGATGCCCTGCTGGGTGAAGCCCTTGGCGGTGGGCAGCTGGTCGGTCCAGCCCTCAGCGTCGTAGGCGGGTGCGGTGGTGCCGCTGTTGCTGACGAAGTACATCAGCTTCTTGGCGCCGGTGAGCTTCGTGGCGTCCACCTTCACCAGCGGGTCGTCGGTAGTGGCGCGCGCGTCAGCGTCGGCAGCGGTCACACCACCGTCAGCCACGGTGGCCTGCGGGTAGTACTCGGGCTCCAGTGTCACGTTGCCGCCGGGCATGGTGAACGTGCCGGTCTTCTCGGCCTCGTCCCAGGCGACCTTGGGGCCGGAGGAGGGCTCGGCGATAGTGAAGGTGATGCTTTGAATAATCTCAACTAATCCTTGGATGCTGACGCTCTCGGCATCGCCTGTCCATGTCAGTTTGGAAGTGTATTCCCAATAATCGGGATCATATTCAGGTTCAGGTTGGACAGCTTCTATAACCTCGTAATTCCATCCGCTGACACTTAAAGGTGACGAGCTTGGCCTGAAGACAATCTCAATCTTGGTGAAGTTGCCCAGCGTGCTCGTGAAGGTATTAACGCCATGTTTATAGAAATAATTAGAATAACGAGCATCGTTATTACTGGGTGTCACGGTCACATCGTACTTGGTAAATGCGGCACTACCGGTGTTAAAGAAGTCTTCTGTTACCCACGTGACGGTGGTTGCCCACGCTCCCGTCGTCACGGCTAATAGCGCGACGAGCGTCAGTATTGTTTTCTTAATTTGTATCATAATCTTAATGTTTTAATGTTTCTTTGTTCTTGATTCTATTCACTCCCCTCCCTCAGCAGGCGAGGGGCAGGGGGTGGGTCTTCTCATTCGGGCGTTACCGGCGTTACATCCCCGCCGCCGTCCGGTGCCGGCTGCGCCTCGGCCTCCAGCGAGTACTGTCCGGCCTCCACCTTCGTGGCGGCATCCACGGGCTCGCCCTGCTTGTCCAGCAGTCGGCGCTGCTGGTAGAGCACCTCGTCGTCGGCCGTCACCGTCCAGCCCTCGTTCGACTGCAGACCCTCGTCCACGGCCTCGCGCCAGGTCTCGCCCTGGTAGTAGCTGAAGTAGACGTTGGCGGTGATTTTCAGCTTCTTCACGCCGCGCGGGAACACCTGCTGCACGTAGTACTCCTGGTCCTGATTCACCACGTCGATGGCGTGGTCGTAGGGGCTCACGCCCTGCTGCTGCTCCACCACGGCGAAGGCGTTGATGACCATCACCGTCTCCACATACACCAGGTCGGCGGCCTGACGGGCCCTCTGCATGGCCTGCGCGTCGATGCCGGCCTGCTGCTCGTTGCGCTGGGCAATGAGCGTCTGCACCTGCTGGTTCTCGGTCTTCAGCTGGGCGACCAGCGCGGTGACGGCGAGCGTCGTGCAGTCGTCCGACAGGGGCGACACTTCGAGCTGCTGGATGAGCTGGGCGATGTGGGTCGATTCCAGCTCGTAGCCCTCGCTGATGTTCACCTGATAGTCGCGCATGGCCTGCAGCACGCGGGGCGCGGCCTCCTTCTGAGCCTGCGTTCCCACGCGGCCCAGCGCCTCCACCATGGTGCGCAGACCCACGAACGTGTTGTCGCGCACCTGGTCCGCCTCGGCTATCTGGTCCGACAGCGGGCTGCGCGTGATGGTGCGGTAGGCCTCGTCCTCCGCCTGTACGGCGGCCACGAGAGCCGTGTTCTGACTGACGATCATTGCCGGGCAGTCCTGTCCCAGTTCGGTCACGATGAGCGTCCCTACGCGCTCCTGAAACCGCTGCATCCACGAGAGGTGGGCGGCGTGGGGAGCTCGCTGCATTTTGCCCACAAAGGGCTCAATCTGCTTAAATCTTTCTGTGTAAGCCATATCTTTTCGTTTTTTTTGTTGTTAATTATCGATTGTATTGACTACAAATGGAGTTTTTTGCCTCCGGGCGTGCTCTGTATCGACTACAAAGCCCGTTTTTTGCCTCCGGGAGTGCTCTGTATTGACTACAAAGCCACTTTTTGCCTCCGGGAGTGCTCTGTATTGACTACAAAGCCCCTTTTTTGCCTCCGGGCATGCTCTGTATCGACTACAAAGCCCCTTTTTTGCCTCCGGGCGTGCTCTGTATTGACTACAAAGCCACTTTTTTGCCTCCGGGCATGCTCTGTATCGACTGCAAAGCTCATCATCGTCTCCATCCGTTTCCTTATACATTATATATATATACGCGCGCGAGGGGGATTACTTTGACAGGTAGAACACGATGCATTTCACACGTGCGCCTTCGAAATAATCAGTACCCGTCAGCAGCTTAACCGTCGAGGCGGCACTGCCCGTCCACGTGGCTTTATATATTTCTGTCATAGAATCTCCACTATACGACCATCCAGTGCCGAGATTTGCACTGTCCCAACCATCAGGACCTAGGGCTTTCATCTCGATCTTTGTGAACGCCTTGCCGGTCGGTGCCGTGAAGGTAAAGCCGCCGGATTCGTCCGCGTAGAAGATGATGCCATCCATTTCCGGAGCTGCGGAATTATACCACCAGGCATATATCTCGGCGGCATTAGCACTCAGCCTGACGCCCTCCATCTCATATGACTCGATGCCCGCGACATCAAGGTCGCTGATGTTCGTAACGTCCCATACGACGATGTCGGCCACGGGAACCTCAATGGCCGTAGCCGCAATCTCGCTGTCGGAGTGCGTGTCGTCGCCCTTCACGTAATACCAAACATATACCTTGCCACTGGCGGTGATGTCCTTAGCCGTGGGCACCGCGTCGCTGAAGCCAGCCGTCGAGGTAGGCTTCGTGTTCGTCGTGGTCACTGCATACATCAGCGTGCCGCCGTCGGCCACGCCACCGCTCACCAGCGCCGTGGTCTTGCCAACGCCAACAATCTCCGCACCCTTCGGCGCCGTCGTCACCGCAGCAGCGGGCTTCGCCGACTGCTCCGCCTCGCTTGTAGCCTCCTGAACGAGGCGGACGCTGCACCCGAGGCACCGATTGATGCTGTTCGCGGGTTCCAGACTGCCCGAATTGAATTTCACGCGGTACGCATAGTCCGCGCCATCAGGCGTAGCAGACCCGTAGTAGCCGTACGAGCCCAGACCGATCATCTCCGAGCCATACCGGCAGCCTGCAGCCGGCAGGAACACACAGCCGGCAGACTCCATCTTAGTCCAATCCGCAGCGGTGTAGCTGTTGCCTTCCCAGCCATACTCGTCTGTTGCGTTGACACCTGTCGGAGCCGCCACGCCGTCGGGGTGAGTATAGGTGTCGGGGAAGAGGATAACGCCCCCCACATCGTTTACCTTAGCCTTGGCATAGCGGCCGTTCTCGGTGCCGTTCACGGTAGATGCACTGCGGGTCTTCAGCAGATATGCCCACTCGTCACTTGTCAGCGTGCGCCAGCCTGCGCCCATCGTTGCGCCCCAGTCCACGAAGTCGCCGGAATAATCGCCGTTGCTTGTAGAAGTATTCATACCGTAATCGGTGGCAGAAGTGCTCCAGCCGAACTTGTCCCATGCGTCTGCGCTGTAGCTGGTGTAAAAGTCATACTGGTTGTCGAAGAAGCTCCACTTCGACGATGCGTAGCGCAGGTTTCCCTTCGAGAAATAAACCTGCTTCGAGTCGCTGACGCTGAACACACCGCTGATGGCCCCGTCGGGAACCGCCGCCGCCGCCGCGTCGCTTGTAGCCTTCACGCCCTTCACCTTCAGTCGTCCGTTGTACTGCAGCGTCACGGTCTGGCCCTCCTCAGCGGGGTTGGGGCTGATGGTCCACTTGTCGGCATCCTTCACGCCGTCCTTCAGAGAAACGGTGTAGCCAGCGGCGGCGGCGGACTCATGCAGGGCGAGGGTGAAGAGTAGATATCCCTTTTCTGTTTTAATATTAGTCACCTCAAGTCCGTCGGAGATAGCCGTGACTGCGAAAGCCTTATCGAAATGTATGTATGGGGAGGACATAATCGAGACATACTTGAAAACATAGTAGGCTCCGTCAGTCTTTTCGGTGACATTGTACTCATTGTCGATGTCGGCACGAATCAGCGTGTAGGTTTTGCCGTTATCAACTCCCCAATCATTAATAGCACCATCATCTGTAGGTGAAAATGTGTCGCCCACCTTGATCACGTCGCCCACTGCGAGCGTCGTGTAGTCAGTGGCCCACGCGCCCGTCGCCGCCGTCATGAGCAGCGCGAGCAGAAGTAATAATTTGTTTTTTCTCATAATTTTAAGTTTTAAAGGATTAATAAATTGTATGTTGTTTAGAAATTCTTCTCCATCTCTGAGACATCTGCAGATCTGTGGCCGAAGACATCAGGGTGGGCAGCCGCCCCCATGCATCTCCTGCTCCATGTCCTGGATCACGTCCTTCAGGTCGCGGTTCTCTACGGAGAGCCGGTCCAGGCGTTCGTCGCGGCTGCTGAGGGCGTAATATAAACAGCAGCAGAGAATGGTGAGCAGCGCCACCACCCCTACGAGTGTAAAGTTCATAATGTCTGTCATGTTCATTAGGTTATAGATTTCGGGTAAGTATTATGTTCTGTTGGCAAAGATAAGAAAAATCTGCGAAACATGCAATAGTTTTTTTGCAGATTTTGAAACACATTTTGCAGATTTTGAAAGTCCCCGCCCCAAATGAGACGAATACAAAAGCCCGCGGGGAGGGGAATGAGACAAATAGAAAACAACAGTGCTCAGCACTTAAGTGCCGAGCACACCTTAGTCTTTTTGCTTTAATACAACAGCCTTTCCATAAGCGCTGTTGATGGTGCGCAAAAATTCCACAAATTGGGGATAGAGCGACTTGTCGTAAGTCCCAGACTTCATCTGCAGACGATTCTTCACTTGAATGGTTTTTCCGTCACTACATAATGAAGAAGTGAAAGAGGCAAAAGGCAACTCAATCCTGACATCTTCTGGGCGTGATTCAATGGTATAGCCTTCTGGTATAGAGAGCGTAATCTCATCAATGTCGCAATAGCCATTCCTAAGCAGAATATCCTCATGACGTTCCTCTGCGCCATTAGGAATGCCATACCCGCGGTGAATAGGACATATAGGCACAAAGAGGCGACGCCCCGTCTGCGTAGCATATTTTCTACTTTTAGCCTCAACGCTAAGCGTCATTTCCGTCCCCACCTCTTGTATACCAATCTTGTCAATCTCTGCTTGAGGCATATAGACCATCTGCTGTACCACCTTTTGGCGTTCTTCCTTATTCATTCCCTGCATGAACATATAGTTCTCGTACCGTCCGCAACAGTTTTGTTGTGTGATAGTCATATTTGCAGCACCTTCTGCCGAGAGACTGACATTAATCGTGCTCCGCATTAAGTTGGCACTATCGGGATAAGTAGGCAATTGCAAGAGACGTCCCCCATGCTCACTGATTTCTATGGCATCATGTCCCGCGATGTCTCGATGAAGGTATCCCATTGGCAATTGCGGGTTGGTGCATTCAAGCCATAGTGTGTCATCACGAAGGGGAACTTGCAGAATGACATGATTCATCTGTCCGATACTGGCAAAATCCTTTCTGAGATGACGATTGACGGTACTGATCGTTGTATAACAAGAAGGGATCCCCACTTCTTTCAGCATGGCTCGCATGTAGTTCGACAGGCCCTTGCAATCGCCATAGCCACTCTTGCTCACACTGGAGGCTGCAGCAGGCTTCAAGCCTCCGATGCCCAACAACACCGCCACATAACGGGTTGTCGTGCCCAACAAATGGTATATGGCTTCCACCTTATCCCTATCGCTTCCCAATGTATCCGTCAGCTGATGAAGCTTTGTCCGGACCTCGTCTGGCAACACGTCAAGGTCTTTCATAAGACCGTACACCCATTTTCCATAGTTGTCCCAGTCGTAAAGACTCCCTTTAGTCCCATAATAAACGAAATCCGTTGGTGCAAACCATGCCATAGGGATTCTTTCGTGAAAGGGGCGCGCATAGGATTCCTGTCTTAGAACAGGCAAATCGCAGACGTCAAGAGAAAACAGCTGACTTCCATCGGAAGTAGTTTCCACCTTCACCTGATTGTTGATATTCTGCAAGGCATAACGCACATTCATGCTTTGAGGCGCCTTTAGCCTATAAGAAGCCTTCTTTACGCTTATGTCGTAACTTGTCTGCGGCATAAAACGTGGAAATCCAATTAAATTATCTCGACTTTCTATCGTCCATTCATAAGTCACCGTAACAGGATAGACAGGAGGCATATAGTCAAAAAATACCTTATACTCGTCAATCGCGAGATATGGAGAATACTCGGTCTTTTGCAACTCGCCTTCCTTTATTTTCTTGATGATGCGTCCTGAGCCATCTGCAACCACACCCTTGAAGTGGGTCAGCTTATCCCCACCACCACAAGAGCATGCAAACGATGCGAGGGAAGCTCCTTGCGCATTGAGAATGGTGACCACATCACGAAATCGTGTGACAGCATACGTTGCACTCTTGCATTCCACGTCAACAACAGTTTCTTCCACAACTGCCTTTTGTGCATATACAGCAGAAGCAGAAATACAAATCATGAAAAGCAGAAACAGCCTTTTTCTCATACCATCCTTTGATTTATTTCTCCACCTTCTTAAGCACAATCACATTTTTGCAGCTTTCCACCAGTTTCTCGAAGAAGAGTCTCAAGGCTTGGTATTCCTGCTGAGAGAAGAATGTGCGCTGTATGTCCAGTTTGAACGCCACAGTCAACTGATTTTCTTCCTGAGCAGCCATCATACGAGCCGTGATACCATCATATCTCACAACAACAGGATCTGGTATCTCTTCTATTTGCCAACCATCGGCCAGGTTCAACTTCATATTGATTGTCTTACGATGCTTGTAAGGCAATTCCACGGGCAGGATTCGCGTCTCGGCAATAAAAGGATTCTCGCCAAAAGGATATATTGGCAAGAGATCAAGATATATCCTATTATCGGCCAATGGATATCGCTTTTCAAAATTGATTTTCTCACGGACAATCGGCGAGAAATCATGAAGGCCCTGCGACTCGTAATGGGTGATGTTGCTGTGCATACGCTCCTGCATCCGGTAAATCACGTCAGCACTGTCCTTGCCCGTATGCCATTGCCTGCGCAGATTGGCAGCGGCCTCGCCATTCCACGAATTGGTGATGTCGCCAGTCAGTTCCCCGTTTGCACGAAGGCTGGCTTGTATCAAGGTATTCTCTGTTGACTGTGCAAGAGGCTGCAAGTTTACCCATTGTCCTTGACGATCTTTTCGGATGACTCGCGCCTGTTTAACATATAAGCATGCTGGCAACACATTCAAGTAGCCATCGTGTGCAGAACTGTCAAAGAAGCACATGGTGGAATCGTTCATCTGAATACCCACGATAAAGGTCGAGAGGTATTTCAAACTGGCATGAGTCCTTGGCAATAGTCCACGATTGCGCAGACGCAGCACAACAGGTGATGCCTCAACATTGGCATCGCGTAGCATGTTGATAAACAAGAAGTTGATATCGGCATTGCTTCCCGTGCCTTCCTTTAATATGCTTGCTCCCGACTTTGCCCAGAAAGCATATTGGCCATTCCATTTCACACGCTTCCACAGCATTTTCCACGTGGCTTCCACACGTTGCTGCACATTGTCTATCTGCGGTATTCCCGCAGCAATGATTTCGTTTTTCAGAGGACTGCTTCTTTTCATGCGGCCACCAAATTCTTCGTTGTTGAGAAGCAGTCTGTCAACGTCGTTCCATGTTGAAGTGAAGTTCTTATGGAGAGCACCAGGAATATAGATGCCCTGCAGTTCGTGGGTCACTTTGTTGCCATAGTCTTCCGCATGCCATATATAGTCATCATTCTTCAGAGCTGGCAATTCCCTACCAACAAAAGTATTCTCGTTGGTCGTCAACACCCTCGTACCAACAAGCAATGAGCCCGCACCTGTTTTTCTCTCCAGGCGGTTTATTCCTGTCTCTTCTATATGGAAACTAAACCATTCTGGAACAGACAACGAATATTGAGTATAGAGAACCGGTATATCGCTTTGTGCATACCAGTCGCGCAGTTCAAAGAAGAGCCCACTCTCCAGTGTGTATTCATATTCGAAGACAGTACCCACCTGCACCTGTGGGACAGAGAACTTAATACGTGTTTCCGTGCTACTGACCTGCTCTCTAAACACCATCGAATGGTCCATCTTGGTCTTTATCACCTTGCCGTCTTTCAGGTTGTAGGCTGTGGCTTTCAAACCAGTAACCAGTTCGTTGTTCTGAGAATTGCCCTCATCGGTCCAGATCGGCACATTCAAATCTGCAACACGCTTTCCCTCAGGCTTCAACACCTTCAAACGGCCTTTCACAACTCTGAAAACACGGAAATCGTCATTCAGAAACTGATAGTACACTTTAACCTGTTGACACAACACCACAGCGTCTGCATCCTTGTCGGGCGCATATTCTGTCATCGTCAGCTCTTCTTTGGTAGGTTTTCCCCATTTCAGGTTAGGTTCTATACTGTCTGCAAAGACATTGATAGAAATAAAAGACAGCAAAAACAAGTATAGTCTCATGCGGTTTTTATGTTTTATGGTTTATTGATTGATTGTTTGGTGTTGCAAAAATACAAATAATTTCTAAAAGGCTGTAACGTTACAACCTTTTTTTTACAATTCACTCGTTTTTTGTCGGAATACCACAAAAAAACATTAAAACGACTTTTTATCTGAACAAAACCAAGACTAAAACACTATTAGATTTACAGATAGTAATTTCTGCGTGGGAAAGTGATATGTATAATGTTTGAAAGAATCTCTCGATTATATAGCAAAACTATAGAATACTCCAATTATTATAGAAATGTATCTCCATCTTCGCAATATTTGTGAATTCTGACAGAAATAGCATGCAGAATGTACTCAGAAAGGTTATATTGCTATAACCTTTTTATCATTTTGAATTGTTATAATGAAACTTTTTTGTTGTAAAAGTAATAAAAATATCATTACTTGATACGTTGATTTTGTATTCGGAACATCTTAATAAACATAAAAATTTGCCATTAAAAGAACAAAATCCGTACAAAACTACTACAATTAAAAATATTTGTAGTATCTTTGTACCGATTATCAAAGATAATAATATGAAAGAACGGAATACATATCTTTCTTCCGCCTCTGTAAAAAAGCAAGGGAGAACAGCTTACTATAAGATGCTGGAGAGTGCCAAGCAAGGAGAGCTTATCCAGGTCCGTCGTGGTGTGTATGCCAATATAGACCAACTCAGTGGCAACATGATTGACATCAATGCCGTTGTTCCAGAAGGCATTCTATGCCTTTGGTCAGCATGGAGCATTCATCAGCTTACCACTTCCATGCCACAGGCTTTTCATATCGCCATCAAAAGAGGGCGAAAAGTCTCTATTCCTTCTTTTCCAAGAATGGAGGTTCATCATTATACGGAAAATCTTCTAAAAATTGGTGTAATTTCGATGATAATTGATGGCTTCAATATTCGCCTCTACGATGTTGAACGATGTGTGTGCGATGCAGTAAAGTTTCGCAATAAAGTTGGTATGGATGTCTGCTCCGAAATCATCAATAATTATCTTGAACGTCCAGACAGAAACCTAAGCAAGTTGATGGACTACGCCCGTAAACTGAGAGTGGGAAAGATTCTTGAACAATATCTGCAAGTTAAACTATGAGTAACGAAGCCATAAAGAATTACGGAAAATCTATCCGCAGCAAACTGTTGAACATATCCAAAAAGGAAGATGTCTTCCATCAAACCATCCTGACTCGTTTCTTTCAAGAACGTCTGCTATACAGAATGTCACAGACAAGATACCGCGACAACTTCTATCTGAAAGGTGGTGCTTTGATGTATGCATACGAAAAGTTTGCAGCGCGCCCAACATTGGATATAGACTTCCTTGGAAAAAATATAAGTAATGAAGGAACTTCAATCGTTGCAGCATTCAAAGAGATTTGTTCCGTTCCATGCGATGAAGACGGGGTTATCTATGACGTCGAAAATATTACATCACAGAATATCACAGAGTTCAAGGATTATCATGGTATACGACTGAGCATACCAGTTAGAATGAACACAATTTCACAAGTATTGACGATGGACGTCGGCTTTGGCGATGTAGTCACCCCAAGTCCAATAGATCTAGACTATCCTACTCTGCTTGAAAGTCTGCCAGCTGTAAACATTCTGGCTTACTCGCTTGAGACAGTTATTGCAGAGAAATTCCATGCAGTGGTTGATCTGGCAGACCAAAGCAGCCGCATGAAAGACTATTACGACCTATATCATCTGCTGTCAAAAGAAAAATATGACAGTGAGATACTACAAAAAGCTATTGTGCATACATTTGAGAACAGGCATACTTCATATGATGCTAACACTATGTTTTTCCGCGATGATTTTGCCAACAACCAACAAATGCAAGTTCGATGGCAGGCTTTTTTACGTAAGATTACAAAGAAAGAGGAGATGTCATTCTCGGATGTTGTGACACACATACAAGACACCTTACGCCCTTATTGGGAGATTCTGGCACATGAATAAGTACCATACATACGATTTCCCAGACTGTAAATGTATTGTTGTCTGCGGTGACATTCACGGGGACTTCAATCTCCTCGTGAATAAAGTTTGTGTGCAATATCAGATGAAAGATACTCTGGTCATTGTAGCAGGAGATTGTGGCTTTGGCTTTGAAAGAAAAGGGTACTATGAGAATATTGTCAAGCGCAATACCAAGCGAGTAAATGAATCCAACAACTGGTTTCTTTTCATCCGTGGCAACCATGACAATCCAGCTTACTTTGACGGAAAAACATTCCGGCATAAAAGGTTTACTTGCATTCCCGACTACTCTGTAGTCAAAGCCAATGGTCACACCATACTCTGTGTTGGAGGAGCAATATCTGTTGACCGTCAGCCAAGAATAGATGCATGGGAACACTATCAAAGAAAGGCACATAGGTACAGCCATAACTCTTTTGACAATGAACTTTTTTCACCCAACTATTATTGGCAAGATGAAGCTCCAGTTTTCAACAATGACATATTATCTGAGATAACCAACTTGCATAAGATAGATACAGTAGTGACACATACTGCCCCATCTTTCTGTGAACTACAGAACAAAGATGGATTACTGCAATGGGCAATATATGACAACAGTCTGTTAGATGATGTACAGAAGGAACGTGAGACAATGGATGCAATCTATACCAAATTGAGAGCAGAGACCATAACACTTACACATTGGTATTACGGTCACTTTCACCAAAGCTGGCATTCATCTATTGATGGAGTCCTATTCAAAATGTTAGACATCATGGAACTAGCAGAAATTACCCCTTGACTAAATCAAGTTTTATAACGCCATTCTGTACAAACATACTACTATTTGACAGAAGTGTGGTAGTTTTGTACGGTTATATAAATTCGGCAATAAATACATTTTGTTGCCGAATTTATATTTCCTAGCAACCAAACATCTGTATTAAAGGATTCTGATTTCTGCCGTCAAAAAAGAAAGAGATGAGAAAGTCGGTATACTTGACCAATGAACGGTTTAGTTTATCCCCATATTAAATATCTATAACCTAAACTAAACCTTTTATCTTCGCCAATAATATTAAGCTACGCTGAAGGGACAGAATAAGAGCCTGGAGGTACACGAAGGGACAAAAGTCCCTCGACATAGTATCTGTCCCCCATAATTGGAGTGGCATGCGCTGATTATCAGTAACTTATATTTACAGATTTTACATTCTGCATCGGAAAGTAGATTCTGCGTGGAAAAAGAATTGCGGTGCAATAGTGTAGGTTTTGCATTGCAATAGTGTAGGTTTTGCATTGCAATAGTGTAGGTTTTGTGATGCAATTCGGTAAGTTTTGCTCCGCATCTAGCCCCTGGCCAGCGCCATTCCAGGGGCTAGATGTGGTTGATTCAGGGGCTAGAAGTGGTTGATTCAGGGGCTAGAAGTGGCAGTTCCAGGGGCTAGAACAGAAACTATAGTTTTGGTTCTAGAGTTTAGAACGGCCATTTCTAGACTCTAGAACTGCCACTTCTAGACTTTAAAACAACCCATTCTAGACTCTAGAAATGGTGTTTCTAGACTCTAGAATGGATGCAAAAGTGCCACTATTAGATGACAAAAGTGGCACTATTAGATGGCAAAAGCAGCACTATTAGTAGCTCAACAAGTGCTGATCGAAATCCTTGGCACCGCCGGTTTCGCCAAAGAGGCGCTTCAGCAACTTCACTCGCATGTTGGTGATGGACTGTGGCGACGCCATGAGCAGACAGGCAATCTCGGAAGGCTGGAAATGATAGTATATCAGCAGACAGAGCGTCTGCTCGC
>NZ_JHXG01000018.1:0-14479 GCF_000621825.1 Xylanibacter brevis P6B11 | reverse complement strand
TACCCGCTTCAAGCGTGGGCAACGACTATGCCGGCAACCTCCTGGAGCCAGTTGTCGAGAAGAAACACTACGCCTACGGCCAGGGTTACTACATCCTCGACGACGGAAAGTTCTATGCCATTGCTAACGATGCCTCTGCGATAGGTTCATGCAAGGCCGTGCTGCACATCGCTGGTGCCAATGCCCGTGTGATTAGCATCGCAGATGAGACGACGGCTGTTGAAAAATTGAAGAATTCAAGAATTGAAGAATTGAATGGCAACTGGTATGACCTCAGCGGTCGCAAGCTGCAGAGTGTTCCGACCAAGAAGGGTGTGTATGTTGTAAACGGCAAAAAGGTCGTGGTAAAATGATAGAGTGATGATGAAAACAAAAACAAGGAAAACCCCACTCATGATGACCACGGTCTTCGACCTTACGTGTTGTCCTTCCGCGTTTGTGCCTGAGAGCGAGCTCTCGCACAACGTGGAAGCCCACCACGGTTTGGTTCCCAAACTTGGTCATCACGAGTGGAAAAACCCCGCTTCGCTAAAAAACCATTCTTTCCAGTACGTAGCTGTTATAGGTGGTGTAGGCGCAGCCTGTTTTCTTGGTTTTTCCTCTGAGGATGTTTTTAGTTGCGCAGCAACGAGTGATGTTGTCAGGGCTTGTGCGGGAGCTTGCTCACAGGCACAAAGCCATGACAGCAGCACGGGGCTCGAAGAGCTAAAACATCAGCAGAGGGGTTTTCAAGGTTTTTGTTAAAACATAAGGAACAAAACAATAAAACATAGATATTATGAAGAAATTATTTTCGATATTGGCGATGGCAATGCTGATACTGGCTGCTGCCACAAGTTGCGACAAACAAGACATCTATCCCGCCCAGCTGTTCATCAGCGGCGAGGGTATCCAGAATGGCGAGGTGAACCTGAAGGCTCAGGAGACCGTGCAGATAGAACTGTCGTACTTCCCCAAGCATGCCATCAAAGAGGGCATCGTGTATAGCAGTAGCAACGAAAACGTGGCTACCGTCGATCAGAACGGTGTGGTGAAGGGTATCGACACCGGTACTGCCACCATCGTGGTGAACTGCACCAAGATGCCAGTGAGATACTGCTGGCTGGAGCACGACTATGCCGTAGCTACGCTCACCGTACACGTCACCGGCAGCACCCTACAGCTGCAGGACAGCGAGAAATCGCAGAGTGAGGCGGACTCACGACAGTTGGAATGGTAGCGACCCAGCGCCAGAGTGGCGCAGAGTAAGAACGTTATTCATGATTATAAGTTTTTTAAGGTAGTTTAGGATAACCTTGTCGGCGTGCTCACTTCATGTGGGTGCGCCGAATTTGTAACCCCACCCCGTCCCTCCCAAGGGGAGGGGGTAAAAGGGGCATTTTGGTTTCTTAGCCTCACCCCAACCCTCTCCGAAGGCGAGGGGGTAAAGGGCATTTGGTTTATTTATTTATTCATTGTGAATCTATCCACTCCCCTCCCTGCAGGGAGGGGCTGGGGGTGGGTCTCCCTCCTCCCCCTTGGGGAGGTTGGGAGGGGGTTGTGGGGGGGTTGGGAGGGGGTTAGGAGCTTATGAAGTATTCTGGTTTTTTAGGACCGAAGGTCCGAGGTTTTTCCTTTTTGAGCCAGGCAGCCCCAGAATGGGGTAACGGTGGTGGTGGAAAACGGGCCGTGAACTTGTTCACGAGCAAGTTTTCCTCCAACACCGATAAAGCCTCGACAGAGGCTTCTGGCTCAAAAAGGGGTTTTATTTGGTTTTTGTAAAGAAACAAGGGCTAGAACCACTAGTTTCGTCTCGCAAAACCTATATGGTTAATGGTCAATAGTCAATGTTTAATAATCCAACACCTACGCTCTTGAATCGCACCTAGCCCCTAGAATGCTCAATTCTAGACTCTAGAATGATGTGATCTAGACTCTAGAATGATGCATTCTAGACTCTAGAATCGTGCTTTCTAGACTCTAGAATGACACCAAAACCTATACTTTTGCAAGTCAAAACTGCCACTATTGGCTCGCAAAACAATAAGTATTGCGACAAGAAACAATAAGAATAGCAGCGCTATTGTTGAGAAAAAAGGCCCCTCCTAGCCTCCAGACCCCCTCCTGGCCTCCCCAAGGGGGGGGCTGGAGGGGGGGGCTGTTTTCTTGGATTTTTTTTAATACAAGGGAGGCATTTCCCGTTGAAATATTTTTTAACCTCAATTACTTGCAAAATAAATATTTATTGCATATCTTTGCAGCGTTGATTGTGTAATTATTAAATCAACATAACAACATTTAGCAGAGTCGCCCCCCGTTTGTTGCGAAACAGACGTCTGCTCCGACTTTCAACTAAATTGCCATAGACTAACTAATTTATTATATTTATGAAAAAGACATTTTTACTAAAAACTTTGCTCCTTCTATGCACGTTCATAGTGGGGGTTGCTAATTCTGTGTGGGGTGAAGACAACTACACCACAGTTCTTTCGCTTGATTGTGCATCGCCTGCACCATCTGGTTCAACAAGTACTTCGCTAAACCAAACAGCAATTGCCGAATTCCTAAATGCAGCTGCAGGTTTAAGTAATTCCGCGAATAAAATTAGCTGTAGTGCGAAAAGTGGAGATGTATATAGTGGCAAAGGAAGCGGAGGAGAAAACATTCCACAAGGATGTCTTAAGGTTGGTAAAGCTAGTGGCGCTGGTAGCTTTACATTTACATTACCTAACACATTTGACAATATAGACCTCATTGAAATCACCGGCTATGGATGGAAAACATCATCATCAATAAAGATTAACAACGGGACTGCACAGACTTTCACAACTGCTCAAGTAGAAACTGTCAAAACATTCAAACTCGCAACTTCCACAAAGACCATAAACATATCAGTAACTTCAAGCGCTGTTTGCATCACTAACATAACATTAAAGAAAAAGGAAGCAGCTGCCGCAGGCACAACAGCCGCGCCAACTATCAGTGGTAGTGCTACATTCTTGGACAACAGCACAGTTACAATAACTAACGATGCAAGTGCCGATGGTGCAGACATCTACTACACGTTGAACGGTGATAACCCAACAACGACAACTTCTGCTACATGTTTTGCATATAGCGCACCATTCCAAGTTTCTGCAACAACTACTGTAAAGGCCATTGCAAAGAAATCTACCGACACTAATGCAAGTTCTATTGTCAGCAAGACTTTTACAAAGATTACCCCAAAGACAGTAACAGAGGCTTTGGCCGCCATTGATGCCTTAGCAGACAATGGTACAATCGCAGAACAATATGTACGAGGTATCGTTTCTACTGCGGGTTCGCTGAACAGTGGAGCCATTACCTATTATATCTCTGCAGATGGATCTACCTCAAACGAATTGCAAGTTTACAAAGGAAAGGGACTGAACAACGCTAACTTTACAAGTGCTTCAGAAATTGCAGTTGGCGACGAAGTTATTGTTTTTGGAACATTAAAGAAGTACAAAAGCGGAACATCGATAACTCCCGAGTTCGACCAAAACAGCTATCTTATTTCTAAAGTTCGTAAAGAGACACCAACATTCTCGCTTGACGTCTCAGAAAAGACACTTGATGCTTATTCTCACGAGACTGTTGATGTAACTCTGACTACGAATACCGATGGTGCTATTACATGTGAGAGCAACGATGAGGATGTTGCAACAGTCGAATTGAAGAGCGGAAATGTTTATACGATTACAGCCAAGACAGAAGGAACTGCTACAATCACCATCCGTTCTGCGGTGTCTGAAAACTATGCGCCAGCCAGTGCCGAGGTTGCAGTCACCGTCACAGACACCCGCGCTGAGGCAGGCATTAGTTTTGCCAATGATGCGATAACAAAGACATGGGGCGAAAGCTTCACCGGTCAAGAACTGACAAATACGAACTCCGTAACTGTTACATGGTCTAGTACCGATGAGACTGTTGCTACTGTTAATACAACAACAGGTATAGTAAACATGTTGAAAGCTGGCACAACAACAATTAAGGCAACTTATCCTGGCGATGTTTCATACAAGCCTGCCGTCGCTTCTTACGACCTGACCATCAACAAAGCTACAGCAGGTATTACATATTCGGAAAATGCCTTTGAGATAATGCTCAACGATGATAGTTTTGTTGCTCCAACACTGAACAACCCCAATAGCTTGTCGGGTATTACCTATTCTTCTAATAACACAAATCTCGCTGTAGTTGATGAAAATACAGGTGAGTTATGGTATGATTCTTCTATTACTGGCACAGCCATAATTACAGCGGACTTTGCTGGCAATGATTGGTATAATAGTGGTAGTGCGAACTATACCATAACCATTATCGACCCAACGGTAAAGGGCTCAAAGTATAATCCTTATACTGTGGCTGAAGTGATTGATGGTACAGCTACAGGAGATGGTATTTATGTTAAGGGATATATTGTTGGTGAGTACGTTGGAAAGACGACAAACCCGAGAGTATCAGGCTTTACTACTGATGCGAACATCGCTGTTGCCGATCCATTTACGACCACTCCAACCGCAAGCGCTTCTATTCCTGTTGCATTACCTTCTGATGCTTTAAAGGCCGCGTGGGGATGTAAGACTTCTAAGGGGGCTTTCCTTGGCTATGAAATACTGATAAAGGGAAATGCAGATACGTATTTTTCTGTAAAAGGAATAAAGAGTACAAGCGAAGTTAGCCTCATATCACTTCCTATCACCATTTCCGCCGCCGGCTGGGCTACTTATTGCAGCAATCATCCTCTTGACTTTACTGGTGTCACTGCATTGACGGCTTACACCGCTACGGTGGATGGCAACGCCGTGAAGTTTAACAAAGTAATGGGCAAGGTACCTGCTAACACTGGCTTGCTGGTAAGCGGTGAGACTGCCAACGTACCCGTTTGCGCCAGCGCAGCCCCCGTGACAAATATCATGGAGGGTGTTACTGCCGAGAAAGTGATGGATGCTAATTCTATCTTCGTGCTGAAGAAGGGTGCCAACGGACTGGGCTTCTATAAGAACGCTAAAGAATTCACCCTTCGTGCTAACTCGGCATACATCCCTGCAGCAAGCATCCCAGCCACAGCTCGCGGCTTCATCTCTTTGGACGACGAGACAACTGGAATAAAGGGAAGCCTCACCCCAGCCCTCTCCGAAGGCGAGGGAGCTATTTATACGCTCGATGGTCGTAAGGTAGCCATTGCTCCGCTTGGCATGGACAAGAACGGGCAGCTGAAGAAGGGCGTGTATGTAGTGAACGGAAAGAAGGTCGTGATTAAGTGAAAATAAAGCCTACGGATTATACGGATTATACAAATTATTTTTCAATGGAATATATATTCGTAGAATCCGTAAAATCCGTAGGAAAAACATCAAGACCTATAGATTATACTAATTTTAAATGATACTGAATATGAAAAAGAAATATATTGCGCCAGAGATGGCCATCACTAAGATAGCGACCCAGCATCTGCTGACTAGTTCTCTACTCGACACCAAAGGAGTTGCTCCTGAACAAACCGACTTCAACGAGACAACTAACGATACGGGCAACAACCTCTCCCGCCGCTACGACGTGTGGGAAGAGGAGGAAGAGTAACCCTCCGTTATTCTGTCTTTAAGTTAAAAAATTATAAAGGTTGAGTTAAATACCTGTTTTCCAGCATCGTGTGTCGGTAAAAAGCAGTACCTTTGCATCCGCTTTCCGCGTAATCGCTGGCAGGAAGATAGGAGAGTTGCCTGTTATGTTGCGTTGGAACGATACAACAACCAAATTAATTTAAAAAGAAAATGAATTTAATTAAAGTTGCTGAAGAAGCATTTGCAACCGGCAAGCAGTTCCCTTCATTCAAGGCTGGTGACACTGTAACTGTCGCTTACAAAATTATCGAGGGTTCAAAGGAGCGTATCCAGCTCTACCGTGGTGTAGTAATCAAGATTGCAGGTCACGGAGACAAGAAGCGCTTCACTGTACGTAAGATGTCAGGTACCATTGGTGTAGAGCGTATCTTCCCCATTGAGTCGCCCAACATCGATAGCATCGAGGTAAACAAGGTTGGTAAGGTTCGCCGCGCCAAGCTGTACTACCTGCGCAAGCTCACGGGTAAGGCTGCCCGTATCAAGGAGAAGCGTTCTGCTATCAAAGTGGAAGATTAAGACATTCCCCTTCGAAAAGAATAAAAGCATCGATTCCCGCATGGAGTCGATGCTTTTTTTATTCACCATAGTTGCTCTTTCCGTCGGCCTCGCCATGAAGCGCATCGCGAAAGGTGTCCCAATCCTGAAAGCCAGCCAACAGCGCCAGGCGGTCTAACGTCTTGTGATTGGGTTTCTTGAGCAACTCCTTCTCTACAGCCTCCAACAGTTTGCGGAGTTCAAAATGTTTCTTTTCCATAAGGACGCTAAAATTTTCGGCAAAGTTAGAAAATTATTATGAATATTTTGTAACTTTGCAGCAAAATATGACAAAACACTGATAAAAAAATGGCAGACAAGTACTACGACTATCTGATAGTGGGTTCGGGCCTCTTTGGTGCCACCTTTGCATACAAGGCGCGCCAGGCCGGCAAGCGCTGTCTGGTCATTGACAAAAGGACACACCTGGGCGGCAACATCTACTGCGAAGAGGTGGAAGGCATCAACGTGCATAAGTATGGTGCCCACATCTTCCACACGTCGAACAAAGCCGTGTGGCAGTTCGTGAACAGCATCGTGGCGTTCAACCGCTATACCAACTCGCCCGTGGCCAACTACCAGGGAAAGCTGTATAACCTGCCGTTCAACATGAACACCTTCTACCAGATGTGGGGCGTATGCACACCCGACGAGGCACAGCGCATCATCGACCAGCAACGCCACGAGGCACTGGCACACATGGACGGCGAGCCGCAGAACCTGGAAGAACAGGCACTATCGCTGGTGGGCCGCGACATCTACGAACGGCTGATAAAAGGCTACACCGAGAAACAGTGGGGGCGCCCATGCACGGAGCTGCCCGCCTTTATCATCAAGCGTCTGCCCGTGAGGATGGTGTTCGACAACAACTACTTCAACGACGACTACCAAGGCATCCCCATAGGCGGCTACAACAAACTGATAGACGGACTGCTGGAAGGCATTGAGACGCGCACCGGCGTGGATTTCTTCAAAGAACGCAGCTACTGGGAGGCACAGGCCCACCAGATTGTGTTCACCGGACAGCTGGACGAGTTCTTCGACTATCGCTTCGGAGCGCTGGAATACCGCACCGTGAGCTTCGAACAACAAACGCTGCACACCGCCAACTACCAGGGCAATGCCGTGGTGAACTATACCGATGCCAGCGTGCCCTACACACGCATCATCGAGCATAAGCACTTCGAACTGTTTGGCGACCGCGTGTACAGCGTGCCCAAGACCGTGATCTCGCGCGAATACAGCACAGAATGGAAGCCAGGCATGGAGCCCTACTACCCCATCAACGACGCACGCAACAATGCCGTGGCCGAGCAGTATAGAGCCATGGCACAGCAGTGCGAAAACGTGATTTTCGGCGGGCGACTGGCAGAATACAGATACTATGACATGGCGCCAATCGTAGAAAAAGCGCTAAGCCTGCCTATTTCTTGAATATTTTTACTACCTTTGCAAACTATAAACACTATAAAAATACTTTAAACATCAATATGAGCAAGAAGATTTACCTTGGCATGATTGCCGATATAATGCACCCCGGACTTATCAACATCATCAACGAGGGCGCAAAACACGGCGACTTGATTGTGGGTCTGTTCACCGACAAAGCCATTGCGCAGCACAAACGCCTGCCATACCTCACCTACGAACAGCGTAAGAGCGTGGTGGAAAATATCAAAGGCGTGAGCCAGGTGGTGCCACAAGACGAATGGAGCTATGCAGAGAACCTGCGCAAGCTGAAGCCCGACTACATGATTCATGGCGATGACTGGCAGCAGGGTGCCGACAAGGAACTGCGCGAAGAAGCCATCAACGTGATGAAGGAATGGGGCGGCGAAGTGATCGAGATACCCTATACGAAAGGCATCGAGTCTTCATCGCTCGACAAGGAAATCAAAAAGATTGGCACAACACCCGACATCCGACTGAAGTCGCTGCGCCGACTGATAGAGGCCAAGAACGTGGTGCGCATCCTGGAGGTGCACGACGGTTTGTCAGGACTGATCTGCGAGAACCTGGAGGTGAAGAACGGCCTGAACACAGAGCGCTTCGACGGTATGTGGAGCAGCTCGCTGACCGACTCTACATCGAAAGGTAAGCCCGACATCGAGGCTGTGGACCTGACCACCCGTATGCAGGACCTGACCAACATCCTGGAATGTACCACCAAGCCCATCATCTACGACGGCGACACGGGTGGCAAGCTGGAGCACTTCGTATTCACCGTGCGCACACTGGAGCGCAACGGTATCTCGGCAGTGATCATCGAGGACAAGGTGGGTCTGAAGAAGAACTCGCTCTTCGGCACCGACGCCATACAGACACAAGACACCATAGAGCACTTCTGCGAGAAGATTCGTGCCGGCAAGAACGCACAGGTGACCGACGACTTTATGATTATTGCCCGCTGCGAGAGCCTGATTGCCGGCAAGAGCGTTGACGACGCCATTGAGCGCTGCTGCGCATACGTAGAACAGGGCGGTGCCGACGGTATCATGATCCACTCGAAGGAGAAGACGGGCGACGACATCCGTGAGTTCTGCCGCCGCTTCCACGAGCTGCACCCCTACGTGCCCATCGTGGCTGTGCCCACCACCTACAACCACTTCCGCGAAGAGGAACTGGCTGAGTGGGGCATCAAGGTGGTGATCTATGCCAACCACATGTTGCGTGCAGCCTACCCCGCCATGGTCAAGGTGGCATCGAGCATCCTGGAAAACCATCGCTCGAGCGATGCCAACGACCTGTGCATGCCCATCAAACAGATTCTTGAACTTATTCCCGGAACAAAATGATAGACGTAAAAGAAGCCTACGAGGCACTGATTGCGAGCGGCATCGACATGTTTACTGGTGTGCCCGACTCGCTGCTGAAGAACATTTGTGCCTATATCACAGACACAGCACCACGCGAGAAGCACATCATCGCTGCCAACGAAGGTAATGCGGTGGGTATTGCTGCCGGACACTATCTGGCCACCGGCAAACCCGCACTGGTATATATGCAGAACTCTGGTCTGGGCAACACGGTGAACCCGCTGCTGTCGCTGGCCGACGAGAAGGTGTACAGCATCCCTATGGTGCTGATGATTGGATGGCGCGGTGAACCGGGTGTTCACGACGAGCCTCAGCACGTGAAGCAGGGCGAGGTGACACTGGCACTGCTCGACGCCATGCAGATTCCTTACATCATCCTGGAGGATGCCAGCCAGATAAAGGCACAGGTGGAGCTGTCGCTGGAGCGCAAGGCTCCTACGGCCATCGTGATTCGCAAAGGCACGTTTGGCAGCTACAAGCTGAAGAACGCTCGCAGCAACAATAACCCGCTGAGCCGCGAAGACGCCATGAAGCTGGTGGTAGATCACCTGAAAGACAGCGATGTCGTCGTATCGACAACGGGCAAGCTGTCGCGCGAGCTCTTTGAATATCGCGAGGCTAAGCAACAGGGACACGGCCACGACTTCCTGACCGTGGGCTCGATGGGCCACAGCAGCAGCATCGCGCTGGGCATTGCACTGGAGAAGCCCAACCGCCGCGTGTTCTGCTTCGATGGCGACGGGGCTTTCATCATGCACACGGGTGCACTGGGCATCGTGGCTAGCATGAACCCTCGCAACTACTTCCACATCTTGTTTAACAACGATGCTCACGAGAGCGTGGGCGGACAACCCACCATCGGCTATGAGCTGGATGCGGTGACCATGGCAAAGGCCAGCGGCTATAAGCAGGCTATGAGGGCCACAACACGCGAAGAGATGATTGCGGCACTGCAACAGCTGGAGACCACCGAGGGACCGGTGCTGCTGGAGCTGCGCGTGAAGATAGACTCTCGCGAGGACCTGGGACGCCCCACCACGACGCCTATCCAGAACAAAGAGGCGTTTATGGAGGAACTTTCTAAGTGAGAAGTGAGAAGTGAGAAGTGAGAGGTGAGTGCGCCTCTGGCGCAAGATGAGAGATGAGAGATGAGAGGTGAGAGGTGGGAGATAAATAATGTATTTAGATGATTAGAACTGCTGTAATTATGGCTGCGGGCATGGGAACCAGATTTGGGACTATGACCGAGGAACGGCCTAAGGGATTTATAGAAGCTGGCGGCAAGGCAATGGTGGTGCGAAGCATCGAGACATTGATAAGCTGCGGCATAGAACGTATTATCATTGGCACGGGCTACCTGCGCGAGGCCTACGAAGAGCTGGCTAAGCAATATCCACAGATTGAATGCTGTTTCAGTCCTCGCTATGCCGAGACGAACAGCATGTACACGCTGTACAACTGTCGTGAGATGATTGGCGACGAGGACTTCCTGCTGCTGGAGAGCGACCTGGTGTTTGAACGCCGGGCCATCACGGCACTGATGACGTGTGAGCACCCCGACGTGATGCTGATCACACCGGTGACGAAGTTCCAGGACCAGTACTACGTGGAGAGCAACGACCAAGGGGTGCTGACCAACTGCTCGGTGAACAAAGACGAGCTGAACTACAAGGGCGAGCTGGTGGGCATCCACAAGCTGAGCGGTGCGTTCTATAAGAAGATGTGTGCCGACTACGCACAGAAGGTGGACGAGCTGCCTAAGCTGGGCTACGAATACCAGTTGCTGTACATGTCGCAACACATCAGCCCCGTCTTCGTGCTGTGCGAAGAAGGACTGAAGTGGTACGAGATTGACGATATCGACGATTTAAAGTTTGCTGAAGAACATATTATTCAATACTTATGAATATCAAAAGAAATGTCCTGCTGAACCCAGGACCCGCCACCACCACTGACACGGTGAAGATGGCACAGGTGGTGCCCGACATCTGTCCGCGAGAGAAGGAGTTTGCCGGCATGATGAAGCAGCTGCGTGCAGACCTGCTGCGCATTGCACACGCACCCGCCGACAAGTTTACGTCTGTACTGTTCTGCGGATCAGGTACCATCAACATAGACATCTGTCTGAACTCTCTGTTGCCTGAAGGCAAAAAGGTGCTGGTGGTGAACAACGGCGCCTACAGCAGTCGTGCGGTAGAGATTTGCCAATACTACGGACTGCCACACATCGACCTGAAGTCGAGCGTGTTTGAGCGCCCTGACCTGGACGCAGTGAAGAAAGCACTGGACGAGAATCCTGACGTGGCACTGGTTTACACCACCCACCACGAGACAGGTACCGGCGTGCTGAACCCCATCCGTGAGATTGGCGCACTGGCTCACCAGCACGGAGCTATCTTCGTGGTTGACACGACCTCGTCGCTGGGCATGATACCCTTCGACATGGTGGAAGACAACGTGGACTTCTGCATGGCGTCGGCCCAGAAAGGACTGATGGCCATGACGGGTCTGTCGTTCATCATCGGCAACGAGGCCGAGATTCGCAAGAGCAAGGACTATCCTAAGCGTTCGTACTACTGCAACCTGTATCTGCAGTATGACTTCTTCGAGCGTACGGGCGAGATGCACTTCACGCCACCTGTGCAGACCATCTATGCCACCATGCAGGCGCTGAAGGAATACTTCGAGGTTGGCGAGAAAGAGAAGTTTGCTCGTCATCACCGCGTCATCGAGGCTATCCACAAGGGACTGGAAGAGATGGGACTGAAGGAGGTGATTGACCGCAACATACAGTCGGGACTGGTGGCCAGCGTGCTCTACCCTAACGACGAGAACTGGAACTTTGAGCGTGTGCACGACTACTGCTACGACCATGGCTTCACCATCTATCCTGGTAAGATATCGACCACGAACACGTTCCGCCTGTGTGCGCTGGGCACGATAGACACGCCAGACATCGAGGCCTTCTTTAAAGTGCTGAGAGAGGGATTTGAGAAACTGGGTATTCAGGTTCCTGCCAAATACTAAGCAGGGAAAGAGATAGAAAAAAAAGATACGGCCATCAGATGATGACCGTATTTTTTTTATGATAGAAATCGCTGATGACCGCCACAATGGCATCAGACGTGGGTTCGTCGACATAGCCCATGGGGCGCCCCGACTGAACGGCTTTCATGAAGGAGAGCAACTCGTAGCGCAGGCCTTCGCCGTCGAGCTGGTAGAAGTAACGACGGTTGTTGGCTGGATTCTCGTAGCGTATCTCGAAATAGTCGGTCTTCCACCAAGGGGCAGGCACATAGATATAGCCCTTGGTGCCAGAGACGACCAGCGAGCCTTCTGACTTAACACCCTGACCGACCTTCAGCGAGGCAACAGCATGGGGATAGGTGAAGGTGACCTTCGTGAAGGCATCGAAGTCGCTATCGTCGCCAAGCAGATGGGTGGCAATGGTCTTGCTGCAGTAGTCGATGCCCAGCAACTGGAAGATGGGCAGCATGGCCGTGGGGCCCCAGGCGCAGATACTGTTCCACAGATGGGCTGCCTTCTTTTTCTCGGTGGCCTCGAAGCCTGCCAAACTGGTACAGGTGGCATCTACCGACACGATGTCGCCAATGGCACCGCTCTTGGCCAACAGCACCAGACGCGAGTAGGCCATGGAATAGGCGGTCTTCAGGGAATCGACCAGCAGACAACCTTTTGCCTTGGCCAGCGCACGCAGCTCGCTGAGCTGCTCGGGTGCAATGGCAATGGGCGACTCGCACAACACATGGCGGCCCTGGCTGAGTATCTGCTTGATATGTTCGAAGTGCCTACGGGGGTTGGAGATGACATACACCGCATCGCTCTTCTCGATCAGCTCGCTGAGCTGACTCATGGGCATCACCAACTGATGGAGGGTCTCTGACAGCATGGTGGCGTCTTCGGTACAGACACCGCTGATCTGCATGCCATTGACAAAGTGGCTCTCGCGCTCAATCTTATTTAAGATGGGCGACTCGCCAATCAGTCCCAAGCGAAGTGCATGTTGCTCGGAACGCAGCTCGGTGCTGGAAATGCCTTCGGTGCGGTCGAGATAGACCACCTCGCAATATTCTTTCAGGTAGTCGAACTTGCCGCGCCAGTCGCTGCCCACGGTGAAGATATCCACACCGTAGCGACGGATATCGTCGATCTTCTGACCTTCGTATTCCTCGACGATAATCTCGTCGGCCAGACCGGTAGCACGTACTGCCTCGATACGCTCCATGAGCGACTGCTCGACATTGAGTTTGCCGCGCTGCTGATCGAAGCTGTCGGCCGTGACGCCCACTATCAGATAGTCGCCCAGCGCCTTGGCGCGCTCGAGCAACCTGATATGTCCGTAGTGAAGCAGGTCGTAGGTGCCGTATGTGATGACTTTCTTCATTTGATGAGTCCGCGTTTTTGCATATCTAACATCGCATTAATCAGCGTCGTATTGTCGTCGGTGGTCAGGGCACCGAGGTGTCCGACACGGAAGACACGGTCGCGAAGGTCGCCACCATTGGGACAAATCCATATCTGGTATTCGTCTTTCAGCGTCGTGAAGATATCATAGGCAGAGATGCCTTGTGGCGACAAAGCCGTGACGCCGTTCTGAGGCGAAGTGGTGAACAACTTAAAGGGCAGCGGAGCCACCTTCTGACGGAAATCCTGCGAGAGCATCTTCATGCGTTTCAGTTCGCTCTCGACACCGCCCGCTGCCTTGATGTCGCGCAGGCGCTGATTGATTTGCAGCAGGGTACCTACCGCAGGTGTAAAGGGAGTCTGGCCGCGCTCGCCATTCTTCAAGGCTGACTTCAAGTCGAGATACATCGAAACAGAATGGTTCTGGTTCACACGCTCTAAGGCGCGGGGCGACAAGACAATGAGTGAGATGCCCGGAGGACAGGCCAGCGCTTTCTGAGAGCCAGTGATCATCACATCGGCACCCAGCGCCTCCATATCGAACGGGTCGGCCAGGAAGGTGCTGATGGCATCGACAATGAGCAGCAGCCCGTTGGCCTGACAGAAACGTGCAATCATGGGCATATCGTAGAGCACACCTGTTGAGGTCTCGCCCATGTTCACCAGGAATGCGGTATATCCCTGGTTGGCAAGGGGGGCCAGATGTGCTTCTGTCAGCGGCTGACCATAGTCAAGACTAATTTCATGATGGGGTATCTGGTGGAGTTGTAACAACTCAACAAAGCGATGGCCAAACGAGCCGCCGTTGACGACGATGGCCTTGTCTTTCGGTGACAACACATTCATCACCGTAGCTTCCATGGATGCCGTGCCGGAACCAGTCATGAAGCAGACACGACTGTCGTGTGGCGCATGAGCAAATTCGCGAACCAGACGCTCGTTCTCGAACATCACCTCGGAGAACTCTGGGGTACGAAAATAAGGTACATGCTCTTGGCCAATGGCGCGAACCGCTTCGCTCGACATCACGGGGCCTACAGTAAAATTCAGCATTTTTCTTTCTTCTATTTTTTATTT
>NZ_JHXG01000017.1:0-29450 GCF_000621825.1 Xylanibacter brevis P6B11 | reverse complement strand
TTCCAGCCCAGTCGCATGGACTTGAACGACCTGACGTCGAAGTCGCTGAAGAAGCGTGCCTCGCTCCTTAACGTGAAGGAGTTGGCGGGAATTGAGACCGCGAGTCAGGGGGAGAATGAGGACTAACAGACCCCTCCCCGACCCTCCCACTCCCCTCCCTTCAAGGGGAGGGGCTGGGGGTGGGGTCTGTAACTCCATTGGCAGTTAGAACAACACTGACCCCACCCCGCCCCCTCCCCTACATGGGAGGGGAGGGGCTGCGCAAGGTTCAAGCTAAGGAAACAACCGCACGTAAAATCCGTATCGCTCGGCTTTGCCGCTTTTCTTGCGCTCCGTAGGTGCTCAGGCGCATAGCGGAGTCCAAAGGCGGAACACCGACTAAAAGAATCCGTAGGCCTTTAAAAACAATCAAATTAACCGAATAATACCATGAAAAACAAAATTGAAACTTGGAAATTTATTGTGCAGACCATCATCGCCGTGCTCACGGCAATCGCAACTAGCCTCGGCGTGGCTAGTTGTATGAACTAGGAACCCCTCCCCGACAGGAACCCCTCCCCATCCCTCCCAAGGGGAGGGGGGTTGGAGTCCTTGGATTTTCAACCGCATAGTACGAAAGAATCCTTTTGGGGTATGTTCTATAAATTGCATATATCATCCGCTGAACTCCCCTCCCTTCAAGGGAGTGGGGTCTGTATCTCCATTGGCAGTTAGAACAACACTGACCCCACCCCCGACCCCTCCCCTACATGGGAGGGGAGAAAAAAAGCGACCCCTCCCTGACCCTCCCAAGGGAGGTGGTTAAGTCTTCCCTCGGGGAGATTTAGAGGGGGTTGGTTTGCGCTACAGACGCACCACTTCTCACTTCTCACTTTAAACAACAAAAAACAGCGCACCTATTTTGGATGCGCTGTTTGTTGCTTAGGAGGGGGTTAGAAGTAAGAAAGTCTCCCCCTTGGGGAGATTTAGAGGGGGTTTTAGGGGGTCTTAGAGGGGGTCGTTTACCCCAAAAATCCTAGTAGGGCGCCGGCGGCTACGGCTGAGCCGATGACTCCTGCTACGTTGGGACCCATGGCGTGCATCAACAGGAAGTTGTGGCGGTCGTACTCAAGACCAAGGTTGTTTGAGATGCGCGCTGCCATCGGCACGGCACTGACACCGGCATTGCCAATCAGGGGGTTCAGCTTTTTATCTTTGGGCAGGAAGAGGTTCATCAGCTTTACAAACAGCACTCCGCTGGCGGTGGCTATGGCAAAGGCAAAGGCACCAATGGCAAAGATAAAGACGGTGTTCAGCGTGAGAAATTCGGAGGCTTGGGTAGAGCAGCCTACGGTGAGACCCAACAGCACTACGACGATGTCGTTGAGGGCGCTGCCGGCTGTCTTGGCCAGACGGGTGGTCTTGCCACTCTCCTTCAGCAGGTTGCCAAAGAACAGCATGCCGAGCAGTGGCAGGGCCGAGGGCACGATGAATGTAGTGATAAGCAGTCCGATGATGGGAAAGAGGATGCGCTCTGTCTGTGATACCTCGCGCCCGGGCTTCATCTTGATAGTGCGCTCGCTCTTGGTGGTGAGCAGACGCATCAGGGGTGGCTGAATCAGCGGAACCAGCGCCATGTATGAATAGGCACACACGGCAATGGCGCCCATCAGGTTGGGCGAAAGCTTGGACGAGAGGAAGATGGCCGTGGGGCCATCGGCACCACCGATGATGGCAATGCCTGCAGCCTGATTGGGCTCGAAACCAAAGAGCAAGGCCAGCATGTAGGCACCGAAGATGCCAAACTGGGCGGCAGCGCCGATGAGCATCAGCTTGGGATTGGCCAGCAGGGCCGAGAAGTCGGTCATGGCGCCGATGCCCAGGAAGATGAGCGGCGGATACCAACCCTGACGAACGCCCTGGTAGAAGATGTTCAGCACGGAATTGTCCTCATAGAGCCCTATCTCAAGGCCTGCATCGGCACGGAAGGGTATGTTGCCGAGGATGATGCCCAGGCCGATGGGCACCAGCAGCAGGGGCTCGAAGTCTTTCTTGATGGCAAGATAGATGAAGACGGCGCCAACGACTATCATGATCAGGTTGCCAACAGTGGCGTTGGCAAAGCCTGTATAGGTCAGGAACTCGTTGAAGTTTTCGATGATGAATTGCCACATAATGATACGATTTTTTAGTGGTTTAAGAAAGACCTACCCTATGGTGATCAGCACGGCGCCCTCCATGACGGTGTCGCCAGGCTTCACGGCTACGGCGGTGACATTGCCAGAGACCTCGGCCTCGATGTTGTTTTGCATCTTCATGGCCTCGAGGGTGAGAACGACGTCGCCCGCATTCACGTGCTGTCCCACCTGCACCTTCACATCGGTGATGGTGCCTGGCAGGGGCGACTTCACAGCCGAACCGGCGCCTTGCGCTGGTGCGGGCGCAGCAGCGGGTGTTGCAGTTGCAGTTGTTGCAGTTGTTGCGGGTGCGGGTGCCGGTTGTGGCGCAGCGACCTTGGGTGTGCTCATCTGTGGATGCTTGGCCGCATTGATAGGTTTCTGCAGCTCCACCTCGAAGGGGATGCCGTTCACATTGACCTTGGCGATGTTGCCTTCTACGTCGGCAATCTCTACTTGATAGTCAACACCTTTGACTTTATACTGATAAGTTTTCATACGCGCTTTATTTCATTTCAGGATTAGTGGGGATGGCGGGCGATTGATGCATGGAGGGCACGACGGGCTTGTGGAAGTGGGTCATCTGACTATACTCGGCGTCCCATTCGGTGTCCTTAGGTCGGATGGTGATGATGCCACTCTCCACGTCGTGTACATCATCCTCGTATTGGCGCAGGGCCATGCCGATGACGGCCATATAGACCTCCATGTCGATGCCCTTCTTGTCGAAGCCTTCCTGCAGGATGTTGCTGGTCTTATGACCAATCTCGGCAGTGATTTCCACCGTCTTGGTGATGGGCTTGATGGGCTGCTTGTAGGCCACACGCTTGGCCGTCTCGAGATGGCGCATCAGCAGGCCGAAGAGCATGAAGAAGAGCCAGAGCAGCGCCAGGCACATGAAGACGATGCCCATAGCCATGAAGGCCATGGCAAAGCCGTGGGGGTCGTGCTCTTTGAACTTGTCAATCTTGGATTTGTGGGTAGATTCGGCGACGGCACGGTTGGCTATGCCAGGCGTCACGCTGCGGGCTTCCCTCACCATCCATCGGCCAGAGAGGAAAGCGTAGGACTCATCAGCAAGAAGTGCGGGAACCGTGACAGAGTCTATCAGCTCTACCCCATTGGCATTGTAGAGGGCCACCCACTGGGGGCCTTCAGCCGACAGGGGGGATGAGAGATGGAGCGAGCCATGCGCAGGATTGGCGCCGAGATAGAGCAGCAGATGCTTGCGAGCCCCCAAGCTGGTGCGGTCGTCGCCCGAAGGGATGGCGCTCATCAGCCGGATGCGCTCGGGCGCAGAGAGCTGCTGGTTGAGCACGGCCTTATTGGTGGTGATGTACATACCCCTTACATTATAAGTGGTGTAAGAGGTGTTTTCCAGTTCTACCCACGGCAGGTTGCTGCCAAAGGCATCCTTGATTCCCGTTATGTTTTGCGTTTGAACCTCACTGATGATGATGTTCTTTGCTCCCTGAGCGAACATCATCATCGATGAGGAAAAAACGACTATGCTAAGCCAAAGTCTTGATGTGTGCATTATTCATATAAGTTGAGTTAAGCGGTATCTGTCTCCCTTAGAACTGTCCGCAGCAGAACAGCACAATGAGCTGTGCCGTGAGGATGCGCAGGAACATGGCCAGCGGATAAACCGTAGAATAGCCTACCGCAGGGGCCTCCTTAGAGCAGATACTGTTGGCATAGGCCAGTGCTGGGGGGTCGGTATAGGTACCTGCCAGCATACCGGCAATCGTGAAGTAGTTGAACTTCAGGCGTCGAGCGATGGGGCCTATAATTAATATAGGTATGATCGTGATGAGGAAGCCTGTCAGCACATAGAGCACGCCATTGCCCGTCATCACGGTGTCGAAGAAGTTGGCTCCGGCCTTGATGCCGACGGATGCCAGGAAGAGCACAAGTCCGATCTCTCGTAGCATCATGTTGGCCGACGTCGTGGTATAGGTCACCAGCTTCACCTTGTAGCCATAGCGGCCAATGAGGATGGCAATGATCAGCGGACCACCGGCAATGCCAAGCTTCATCAGAGGCATGCCAGGAACGAAGGGCAGCGAACCGAAGATGATGCCCACGATGATGCCAATGAAGATGGTGGCAATGTTGGGCGCATCAAGACGCTTGATAGAGTTGCCCATGATGTGGGCCACACGATCTACGGCATCCTGAGGACCTACCACCATGATGCGGTCGCCCACCTGCAAGGGAAGACTGGGCGAAGCAAAGATGTCCATGCCATGACGAGTGACGCGCGTCACGTTGACACCATAGACACTCGAGAAGTGCATCTGACCGAAAGACCTTCCGTTGATCTTCGGATTGGTCACCAGCACGCGCTTTGATACCAAAGGCTGGTCTTGACGATCCCAATCGACCTCAATCACAGGACCGATGAAGGCAACGATAGCCTCATAGTCGGCCTCGGCACAGACGATATACATCTGGTCGCCCAAGTGGAAGACGGTGTCACGATTGGGGATAGACACATGGCCATCGTGAAGAATGCGAGACACCACGAAGTCGCGGTTCAGGAAGTTGTGGATCTGAAGCACGGTCTTGCCCTCCAGGTACTTATTAGATACCTCCAGGTGCATGTGGTGAGGCTTCTGTGTGGCCTTTGCGCCAGCCTCTTCCTCGAGTGCCTCCTCTTCCTTCTCCAGCTTCACGCGGCACATATAGCGCACCAGGATGGTGGCACCGATGATGCCCAGCACACCGAGGGGGTAAGCACAGGCATAGGCCGAGGCAATCTGTGGAGGATTGTCGCCAAACACATCCTTGAGCGATGCCAACGCCTCGTTGGCAGCACCAAGACCAGGCGTGTTGGTCACGGCACCATACAGCGTACCCACCATCATAGGAAGATTGGTGATGTCGTGCTGGCTGTAGAAGAAAATGAAATAGCAGGCGAACATCACCACAATGTTCAGCACGATAGCCGAAGCGGCCAGCGCATTCAGCTTGATACCTGCCTTACCGAAACTCTCGAAGAAGCCAGGACCCACCTGAAGACCAATCATGAAGACAAACAGAATCAATCCGAAGTCTTGCACAAAGGTCAGCGTGTCTGTAGGAGCTGCCTCCATTCCATAGTAATGATAGATGTGGCCCAACACGATGCCTGCGAAGAGGACAAACGTGACGCCAAGCGAGATACCGAATATCTTTATCTTTCCCAGATAAACACCCAGGGCAATCACAATGGCATAGAGAATAGCTATGTGTGCCACCGATTCGGTATTTGCAAATAGATTAACAAACCATTCCATAATATAAAACTAAATTCAAACACATATTTCTTATTTCAATGCAGCTATCGACTCACGCAGGGCTGCAATCTTCTCTTCCGAGTCGGCCTGCTTCTTGCGCTCCAGGGCTACCACAGCCTCGGGGGCGTTGGCCACAAAGCGCTCGTTGCTGAGCTTCTTCTTCACACCGGCCAGGAAGCCTTCGAGGTGGGCTATCTGGGCCTCCATCTTCTTGATCTCCTCTTCCACGTCGATCATGTCGCCCACAGGCACGGCAAACTCGTCGGTGCCCACCATGAAGGCGGCAGCAGAGGCGTCCTTGCTCTCAACGACGGTGATATCCTGAAGGTTGGCCATCTTGGCGATGATGTCGTTGTAGGCCTCGAAATGATTCTGACCTACGGCCTGAAGAGAGAGCTTCTCCTTGGGGGCAATGTTCTTCTGGTTGCGCACCATGCGAACACCGCTGACTACCTGCTTCACCTGTTCTACGTCGGCCACCAGCTGATCGTCGGCAGCAGTAGGAGCCTCCAGCTTCAGGTTGTCGCGCATGATGCTTTCGCCCTCTTTGCGCTCGTAGAGAGCCTGCCAGAGTTCCTCGGTGATGAAAGGCATGTAGGGGTGCAGCATCTTCAGCAGAATCTCGAAGAAGCGAAGTGTGGCTGCATAGGTCTCCTGGTCGATGGGCTGTGCCTGACCATCGATATAGGCGGGCTTCACCATCTCCAGATACCAGCTTGAGAACTCGTCCCAGAAGAGCTTATAGACCGTCATCAAGGCGTCGCTGATGCGATACTTGGCAAAGTGGTCTTGCAGCTCGGCATTGGCCTGCTTGATGCGTGCTTCCATCCAGGCCACAGCCTGCTTGTTGCCATTGTCGGCAGCAGCATCAGATACCTGCCAGCCCTTCACCAGACGGAAGGCATTCCAAATCTTATTGTTGAAGTTACGTCCCTGTTCGCAGAGGCTCTCGTCGAAGAGAATGTCGTTGCCAGCAGGCGCAGAGAGCATCATGCCCATACGCACACCGTCGGCACCATATTTCTCAATCAGATCGATAGGATCGGGCGAGTTGCCCAGCGACTTAGACATCTTGCGACCCAGCTTGTCGCGAACGATACCCGTGAAGTAAACGTTCTTGAAGGGGAACTTGCCCAGATACTCCTCGCCGGCCATGATCATACGAGCCACCCAGAAGAAGATGATATCGGGACCAGTGACGAGGTCGCTGGTGGGATAGTAATAGTTGATCTCCTCGTTGCCGGGGTTGTTGATGCCGTCGAAAAGCGAAACGGGCCACAACCATGAAGAGAACCAGGTGTCAAGTGCATCCTCGTCTTGCTTCAGGTCGGCCATCTGCAGATTGGCGTTGCCACTCTCCTTGCGTGCCAGCTCGAGAGCCTCCTCGGCAGTTTCGGCTACCACATATTTCTCTTCAGCATAGTAATAGGCAGGAATGCGATGACCCCACCACAGCTGACGACTGATACACCAGTCCTGGATGTTCTCCAGCCAGTTCTTATAGGTGTTCACATACTTCTGAGGATAGAAGTGCATCTCGCCATTCAGCACGGGAGGCAGCGCAATGTCGGCAAAGTGCTGCATCTTGAGGAACCACTGCAGAGAGAGGCGTGGCTCGATAGCCGTGTCAGGATTGCGCTCAGAATAGCCCACCTTATTAGTATAGTCTTCAACCTTCTCCATCAGACCGGCTGCCTCGAGGTCTTTCACAATCTGCTTGCGGCACTCGAAGCGATCCATACCTACGTACATCGTGCTCTCGTTGCTGATGGTACCGTCGGCATTGAAGATATCGATGGTTTCCAGGTTGTGCACCTTACCCAGCATGTTGTCGTTCTTATCGTGAGCAGGGGTAACCTTCAAACAGCCCGTACCAAACTCAATCTCTACATAGCGGTCTTCGATGACGGGGATTTCGCGATTCACCAGAGGCACAATCACCTTGCGACCCTTCAACCACTGGTTCTTGGGGTCCTTGGGGTTGATACACATGGCGGTGTCGCCCATGATGGTCTCAGGACGCGTGGTGGCAACTACGGCATAGTAGCCCTTCTCGTCCTTATGAATCACGTTGCCTTCTGTCTCCTCCACAGCGCAATCGCCTGCCACATAATACTTCAGATAGTACAGATGGCTCTGCTCCTCGCGATAAACCACCTCCTCGTCTGAAAGGGCTGTCAGCGCCTTTGGATCCCAGTTGACCATGCGAAGACCACGATAGATGTAGCCCTTGCGATAGAGGTCGACAAACACTTTGATGACGCTCTCAGAGCGCTTCTCGTCCATCGTAAAGGCCGTGCGATCCCAGTCGCAAGAGGCACCCAGGCGGCGCAACTGCTTCAGGATGATGCCTCCGTGCTCGTCGGTCCACTCCCAGGCGTGCTTCAAGAATTGCTCACGCGTGAGGTCGTGCTTCTTGATGCCATCGGCTGCCAACTTCTTCACTACCTTTGCCTCGGTAGCAATAGAAGCGTGGTCGGTGCCGGGCACCCAGCAGGCGTTCTTGCCTTCCATGCGTGCACGACGAACAAGGATGTCTTGAATCGTGTTGTTCAGCATGTGACCCATGTGAAGCACACCAGTCACATTGGGTGGTGGAATCACGATTGTGTAGGGTTCACGACCATCGGGTTTTGAGCTGAACAGCTTGTTATCCAGCCAATACTGATACCATTTACCTTCGACCTCTTTTGGGTCGTATTTACTTGCTATTTCCATACCTTATTATAAAGCTTTCTCTTTATTGGGTGCAAAGTTACAAAAAAAAATTAAAATGCAACAAATCCTTTACTCTATTTTCTAACATTGTATAAAATTTGGCTGTTACGAAAATAATGCTTACCTTTGCCAGAAAAATAGACGTATGCATACACGAGAAGAACAAATGAAAGCCTTCGGCCGACTGCTTGACGTGCTCGACCAGTTGCGCGAGAAGTGTCCTTGGGACAAGAAGCAAACCAACGAGAGCCTGCGCCCCAACACGATAGAAGAGACCTTTGAACTTTGCGACGCCATCATGAAAGACGACACAAAGGAGATCAAGAAGGAACTGGGCGATGTGCTGATGCACACCTGTTTCTATGCGATGATAGCGCGCGAAAAGGAGCAGTTTGACATTGCCGATGTGCTGAATGCCGAGACAGACAAGCTGATCTTCCGCCATCCCCACGTCTATCACCCCAGTCAGGTGGGTGCCGAGGAGCCAAAGCCCCTACCCTTTGTGCCTGAAAATGCTGCTGACAACGATGAGTTCTCGAAGGCTGACACCAGCGACCAGGTGCTGAAAAACTGGGAGCAAATCAAACTGAAAGAGAAAGATGGCAACAAGACGGTGCTCAGCGGTGTGCCTTCATCCTTACCTTCACTCATCAAGGCCTATCGCATTCAGGATAAGGCTCGTAACGTGGGGTTTGATTGGCAAAAGAAAGAGGATGTTTGGGAGAAAGTTCACGAGGAACTGAAGGAGCTGGAAGACGAGTTGGTACGCGAGGATAAGGAAGCTTCGACCAACGAGCTGGGTGACTTCTTGTTCTCTGTGATCAACGCTGCCCGCCTCTATCACCTGAACCCCGATAATGCGCTGGAACGAACAAATGCTAAGTTTATTCGTCGTTTCAACTATATCGAACAGCATTCCATCCGTGCCGGGCGTCCGCTGACAGAGATGACGCTCGAGGAGATGGATAAACTCTGGAACGAAGCTAAACAGAATGAAAGATTAAACATAGACTAAACACATTGAAAATACTATTCAGACAATGAAAAAGACAGTGATTTTTGTGATGGCGGCTATACTCGCCATAGGATGTGGAGGTAGCAAGAAGGCTAACTTCTCTGAAGACCTCGAGGCAGAAGAGGAACTGGATGCCTATCGCGACTCCACGATCTACGGCTTTTGCACTGACAAGTCAACCGGCGACATCTTGCAAATCATTACGGATGCTGGCGATACGCTCAACATTAACGTGGCGAATGCTCGTGAGAATGGCGATATTAAGGGTGGATACAACAAGGGTGACGAAATGGCAGTTGTAGCCAACGGCGATAGCACTATAGCTCTGCTGGTTATCAACAAGACGGCACTCCTGGGCAACTGGGTGATGCCCAACCCCATTGATGGCAGTTCGGAGACGGGCATCAGCATTCGTCGAAGCGGATCGGTAGAGGGTATTGACCAAAACGCTATCATCTACAAATCGTGGCGTATCTACAACGGAAAACTGCAAATCACGTCCACTCGCGAAGATGGCGTAGATGTCGATGAAACCTTTATTTATTCGATTAAACGCATCACACCAGACTCGCTGGTGATCCAGGATGCTGAAGAAACTTTCGAATACAGTCGTCAGAAAGAAGTAGTCGAAGAGGAACTGGGCATTGAGCTGGACAACGGCGATGATGACTTTATGATGTAAACTTTATAATTTCAGGAACTATAGTGGAACCATTTCGTGTACATATTTTAGGTTGTGGTAGTGCTTTACCGACCATGAAGCATCTTCCTACATCACAGGTAGTTGAATGCAGGGGAAAGCTGTTTATGGTGGATTGTGGCGAAGGCACTCAGCTACAGATGCGCAAGTCGTCGCTTTCGTTTACAAAACTGGGGCATGTGTTTATCTCGCATTTTCACGGTGATCATTGCTTCGGACTCATTGGTATGATATCCACCTTTGGGCTGCTGGGGCGCACTGCCACCTTAAATATTTACGCGCCTGAGGCTCTCAACGACATACTCGAGAAGCAGATAGCCTTCTTTTGTCGCGACTTGGGCTACGAGGTGAAATTTCATGCCGTAGATACGAAGTGCCACCAGGTGATCTATGAAGACCGTTCGCTGACGGTAGAGACGGTGCCACTCCAGCACCGCCCCTCTTGTTGTGGCTATATCTTCCGCGAAAAGCCGACCCTGCCCCACATCAAACGGGATATGATAGATTTTTATCAGATACCTATCTCGCAAATCAATAATATCAAAAACGGGCAGGATTATACCTTGCCTGATGGTACTATTGTACCCAACGAACGACTGGTCGAGCCGGCAGACGCTCCGAGGGCTTATGCGTATTGCTCGGATACTAAGTATATGCCAGAACTCCACAAATTGTTGGATGGCGTCACTACGCTTTATCACGAGAGCACTTATGCAACTGACAATCTGGCAATGGCAGAGAAATATAATCATTCCACAGCTCAACAAGCCGCTTCGGTGGCTCGCGATGCAAAGGTGAAGCAGTTGCTGTTGGGGCACTACAGCTCGCGGTATCCAGACGAAAGAGTTCTTCTTAATGAAGCTAAGCAGATATTTAATAATGTGCGACTAACAAACGAGATGGATATCATCGATGTTTGAGCGCTATAAGAGTTTGGCACACCATTTGCACTAGTGCATTCAGCAGAAAATATTTTTAAATTGAATTTATGACAAGCCGATTTTCACCAAAAGTATCTGAGATACTTGCATTTTCAAAAGAGGAAGCAGAACGTCTGTCTTCTTCCGCCGTAAGACCTGAGCACTTGCTGCTGGGGATGCTGCGCATAGACAATGGGCCTGTTTCAAATGTATTCTCTCGACTGAATGTAGATATTCATGAAGTAAAGAAAGATTTGGAGTTAAGAGCACATCAAGATGATGCTGATGTGTTTGAACAATACAACCAACACGAACTTGTACTCAACGAGAGTGCCTCAAACATTCTGAAGCTGGCTGTGCTGGAAGCACGCATCCAACATACACAAAATGTAGATGAAGAGCATCTGCTGCTGGCCATACTGCACGACAGGGCAAACAATGGTGCTAAACAAATTCTGGAGAATCACAACATGAATTATGATGATATTTTAAGTCTCTTGCGCGCTAAGGAGCCAAGTAATGGCATCGGACTTCCCGATGAAGAGGAAGAGGAGTTCGAGGGAGGCAGTGCGCACGAAAGTGCCAACGCCTCGGCTGGCAGCACAACGACCAAGACAAAGACAACGTCAAAAACGCCTGTACTCGATAATTTCTCTACCGACCTGACTCTGGCTGCCTTAAATGGAAAGCTTGACCCCGTCGTAGGTCGCGACAACGAGATTCAACGCGTCATTGAAATACTGGGACGACGCAAGAAGAATAATCCTATATTGATAGGTGAACCTGGTGTTGGTAAAAGTGCTATTGTAGAGGGATTGGCACAACTGATAGCGCAACGACGGACCTCGCCGATGTTCTTCAACAAGCGTATCGTGAGCCTGGATATGACCAGTGTCGTGGCTGGTACGAAATATCGTGGTCAGTTTGAGGAGCGTATCAAGGCGCTAATCAAGGAACTTGAGCAGAATCCAGACATTATTATATTTATAGACGAGATTCATACGATGATTGGTGCTGGTTCGGCTCCTGGTTCAATGGACGCTGCCAACATCATGAAGCCGGCTTTGGCTCGAGGCACCATACAATGCATTGGTGCTACTACTCTTGACGAATACCGCAATAGTATTGAGAAAGACGGTGCCCTGGAACGTCGTTTCCAGAAGGTGCTGGTAGAACCTACCAACGAGGAAGAAACGCTCCAGATACTGCGCAACATTAAAGACCGATACGAACATCATCATCACGTAGAATATACTGATGAAGCGCTTCGTGCTTGTGTCAAACTGACAGGACGATATATCTCCGACAGAGCCTTCCCCGACAAGGCCATTGACGCGATGGACGAGACGGGATCTCGTGTGCATCTGCGCAATGCTCATATACCAGATGATATCGTTGAGAAAGAGAAGGAACTGGCTCACGTCAAGGAACGAAAGCAATCGGCCGTCAGCAATCAGAACTTTGAACTGGCTGCCAGCTATCGCGACAAACAGACGCAGTTGGAAGGTGAGTTGGCTGCAATGGAAGCCAACTGGCAATCGGGCAACAGCGATGATCGTCAGATCGTCAACGAGGAGGATATTGCCAGCGTTGTATCGATGATGACTGGCGTTCCTGTGCAACGAATGGCACAGAGCGAAGGCATCCGACTGAAAGGTATGGCGCAGGAGCTGAAAGATTGTGTGATAGCTCAGGATGCTGCCATTGATAAAATGGTTAAGGCCATCCAGCGCAATCGTGTGGGACTGAAGGAACCTAATCATCCCATTGGTGTTTTCATGTTCCTCGGACCTACGGGTGTGGGTAAGACATATCTGGCTAAGAAATTAGCTGAGTTTATGTTTGGTTCTGCCGATGCGTTGATTCGCATTGACATGAGTGAATATACGGAGGCCTTCAACGTCTCAAGACTGATTGGCGCACCTCCAGGATATGTGGGCTACGAAGAGGGTGGACAACTGACAGAACGTGTTCGTCGTAAACCCTACTCTATCGTTTTGCTCGATGAAATAGAAAAGGCTCATGGCAACGTATATAATCTGCTTCTGCAGGTGCTGGACGAGGGACGACTGACCGATGGAAACGGGCGTTTCGTGGATTTCCGCAATACGGTGATTATCATGACCTCGAATGCCGGTACGCGACAACTGAAGGATTTCGGGCGTGGTGTTGGTTTCACCGCTGGCAACCTGGGACTCAATATGAACGAAAAGGATCGCGAGCACGCGAGAAGTATCGTGCAGAAGGCGCTCTCGAAGCAGTTCTCACCTGAGTTCCTGAACCGCATGGACGAAATCATTACGTTCGATCAGTTGGATTTGGAAGCTATCAAGCGTATCATCAATGTGGAACTAAAACCACTCGCCAAGCGTATCGAAGAGATGGGCTATAAGATGGAACTTACGGATGAAGCTAAAGACTTCGTTGCCAGCAAAGGATATGATGTGCAGTTTGGTGCTCGCCCACTGAAACGAGCCATACAGACATACATCGAGGATGGTATATGCGAAATCATTCTAAATGAGAATATTAAGGAAGGTGATACCATCCATATAAGCAAAGCAAACGACAAAGAAGAGCTTCTGTTTGAGTATCAATCTTAAAAAAACTTAAATAAAAACATATAATCAGGGTGCAAAGTGCTCATTTTCAATAAATTTGAGTAATTTTGCACCCGCTTTTTATCCTCATACGAGGAAATAGACGTTTGAACAGACGCAAGCGCCTATGAATATTAACCAATTAAAGATGGTCTGAGAAACGTCTGTTCAGGCCTTGTCCCTTTCGACAGAAGGGACGCAAAATTAAATTTTATGTCAGAATTAACAAAGAACGTTCAGCCGTTGCAGGACTTTAACTGGGACGAGTTTGAGAATGGTACCGTAGCCAACGTCAGCAAAGAAGAGCTTGATAAGGCTTACGACGAGACCCTCAACAAGGTAGCCGACCATCAGGTTGTTGAAGGTAAGGTTATCTCAGTGGACAAGAAAGAGGTTGTCGTAAACATCGGTTACAAGAGCGATGGTATCATCCCCGCTAGCGAGTTCCGTTACAATCCCGACCTGAAGGTTGGTGACACCGTTGAAGTTTACGTAGAGAGCGCTGAAGACAAGAAGGGTCAGCTTCTTCTTTCTCACAAGAAGGCTCGTCTGTCTCAGGCTTGGGATCGCGTAAATGCAGCTCTCGAGGAGCAGCAGATCATCCAGGGCTTCATCAAGTGCCGCACAAAGGGTGGTATGATCGTAGACGTATTTGGTATCGAGGCTTTCTTGCCCGGTTCTCAGATCGACGTTCATCCTATCCGCGACTACGACCAGTTCGTAGGCAAGACGATGGAGTTCAAGGTTGTAAAGATCAACCAGGAGTTCCGCAACGTTGTCGTTTCTCATAAGGCTCTTATCGAGGCAGAGCTCGAGGCTCAGAAGCAGGAGATTATCTCTAAGCTTGAGAAGGGTCAGATTCTTGAGGGTACCGTTAAGAACATTACCAGCTACGGCGTATTCGTTGACCTGGGTGGTGTTGACGGACTCATCCACATCACAGACCTCTCTTGGGGCCGCGTAGATGATCCTAAGAAGATCGTTGAGCTCGACCAGAAGATCAATGTTGTTATCCTTGACTTCGACGAAGAGAAGAAGCGCATTGCTCTCGGCCTGAAGCAGCTCACTCCTCATCCTTGGGATGCTCTGGATCCTGACCTCAAGGTTGGTGACCACATCAAGGGTAAGGTAGTCGTTCTGGCTGACTACGGTGCATTCGTAGAGGTACAGCCCGGCGTTGAGGGTCTGATCCACGTTTCTGAGATGTCTTGGAGCCAGCACCTGCGTTCAGCTCAGGAGTTCCTGAAGGTTGGCGAAGAGGTTGAGGCAGTTATCCTGACTCTCGATCGCGACGAGCGCAAGATGTCTCTCGGCATCAAGCAGCTGAAGGAAGATCCATGGGAGGCTATCGAGGTTAAGTACCCCGTTGGTTCTAAGCACAACGCAAAGGTTCGCAACTTCACCAACTTCGGCGTATTCGTAGAGCTCGAGGAAGGTGTTGACGGTCTGATCCACATCAGCGACCTCAGCTGGACTAAGAAGGTTAAGCACCCCAGCGAGTTCACTCAGGTAGGTGCTCCTATCGACGTTGTCGTTCTCGACATCGACAAGGAGAACCGTCGTCTGTCTCTCGGTCACAAGCAGCTCGAGGAGAATCCTTGGGATGTATTCGAGGATCAGTACGCTGTAGGTTCAGTTCACACTGGTAAGATCACAGAGGTTCTGGAGAAGGGCGCCGTTGTTTCTCTCGCTGAGAACGTTGAGGGCTTCGCTACTCCTAAGCACCTCGTGAAGGAAGATGGCTCACAGGCTCAGCTTGGTGAGGAACTGCCCTTCAAGGTTATCGAGTTCAACAAGGACAGCAAGCGCATCATTCTCTCTCACAGCCGCACCTTCGAGGATGCTCAGCGTGAGGAGAAGCGTGCAACTCGCAAGGCTGCTCCCCGTCAGAAGAAGGATGACACTCCAAAGATTGAGAATGTTGCAGCAAGCACCACTCTCGGTGACATCGACGTTCTGGCTCAGTTGAAGGCTCAGATGGAGAAGGGTGAGTAATATCTCCCCAACTCTTTAAATACAAAAGGCTGTATCTTCATTGATACAGCCTTTATTGTTTTTGTTTATTGTTTTTGTTTATTGTTTTTGTTTATTGTTTTTGTTTATTGTTTTTGTATATTGTTTTTGTATATTGTTTATAGTTTTTGTTTATACTTTATATTATTGCTTCATACTTCTCACCTCTCACTTCTCACTTTGCGCCGTAGGCGCACCGCCTCCCAGTTCGTATATACCAGTTGGTTTGGTACGTTTTAGTACTTCCAGTTCAAAATCTTTGCCAGCAATAATACCATACGAGTTGAGTACGGTTTGGACGGTCTTACGTGCCAGTTCTGGATGATTATTTTCTTCTGACAAGTGACACAACCACACATGGCGCAAATCTGTGCTTGCATATTTTGCAATAGCTTCACCACACTGAACATTGTTCAGATGTCCTGTGCCACTGACAATGCGTGCTTTGAGATGTTCGGGATAAGGCCCTTGCTGAAGCATCTCACGATCGTGGTTAGCTTCAATCACCAGATAGTTGGCTTTTCCAATATAATCTGCCATTTCTTCCGTAACGCGTCCTACGTCAGTCATAATGCAGAAGTGCTGGTTTTCTGCCTCGACCAGATATCCAACATTATCAGAGCTGTCGTGTGGTACGTGAAATGGTGTTACCACAAAGTCGCCAACCTGAATTGTTTCGCCATAGGATAAAAGATGACGATGCTCTTGTGCCACTTTTCTTGCTACGCAATAGTTCCTGTCTATTCCTTTATGAACAGCTGCTGTAGCATATACCGGAAGATGATAGTCGTGACTCAAGCTGCCAACGCATTTGATATGGTCAGCATGATCGTGCGTAATGAAGATATGATGTACTTGCGATAAGCTAAGTCCATAGTCTCTGAAATGTTTTTTCAGAGTCCTCACACCAACACCAGTATCTATCAGCAGGCCATCGTTTTCTGTAAACAAGAAATAGCAATTGCCGCTGCTACCGCTTCCGAAAGAAATGAATTTCAGCATTAATTTTTTATTTTAGATGCAAAGTTAACAAAAAATGCCGAAAGAGCGTAATTGGCTGTTCAAACTTTTATCATATTTAAACAATATTCTGCGGATGCTCGTAAAAACTATGAGAGCAGCACTGCTAGAAGGGTAATCCCACCGCAAAATGGAAAGCGTAGTCACGACTGAATCGTGGGTGAAGAATTGGGAAATGCTCCTCATCTTCTGTTTCAAAGGCTGGATTAATGGCTTTCATTCCGAGGTCAAAACGGATGATGAAATAGTCGAAGTTCAATCTGAGGCCTAATCCATAACCCACTGCTATCTGATCAATAAAGGTGTCGAACTTAAACTGTCCGCCAGGTTGTTCGTTATACTCACGCAGTGTCCATATGTTGCCTGCATCTACAAAGAGAGCACCTCCTAGTTTCCAAAATAGCTTAGTGCGATACTCCATATTCAGGTCCAACTTCATATCGCCTGTTTGATTGATAAAGTTGATACGTCCGTCTTTCTCTTTATATTTTCCAGGACCTAACGAACGAACGCTCCATCCTCGCACACTATTCGCACCGCCCGAGAAATAACGTTTCTCAAATGGTAACACTGTGCTATTGCCATAAGGATACGCAATACCGAAACCACAATGGAATACCAACTGGTTTGTGTTATCAATCTGCAATGAGCGAGTCAAGTCAATATCAAACTTTGCATATTGAGCAAACGCAATATTAAACACGCGATAGTGATTATCGGCATCCTTGTTGGCATTAAACAATTGGGAGGCCAGCGATAATAGTGAACCAGAAGATTCTATGTTCGTCTTGATGGCGAAATTGCCTTTGCTATATGAGTATCCTAACCCCAATTTTGTAATAAACAGGTCGGCATAGTTGTAACGCAGAATGGCGTTGCGATTATTCTCACTGTCCAGATAATCCTTCTTAAAGGTATCTGAAATCCAGGGCATGAATACATAGTTCAGATCTATCAGATCCAGTTGGAAGCGATCGTGACGATGTGGAAAGTTCCATTTATAACGCCAGGCTGCAGACAAGACTCGGCGATGAAACTCAGGTCTATCTTGAAGGTCGTACATCAGTGACACCTCGCTGGTGGCATTCATATGTTGACGCATCTGATGAGAAACAAAGGGGATGATGAAACGAGGAAACTGCAGTCTTGCTTGTGCGCTGTATTCTATAAAGTCTTGCGTGGAATATCCCTCTAGACCTCGGATAGCTTCGTAGGCACCACGTAACTCAACGCTCAGCACCTCGCTACCTCTGAAAAGATTCTGATTCTGGTAGGTCAATGATGCTGCAGCACCTAGATCACCAGCCGTATTTGTACCTTCTGGTTGAAAACTAATGGTCGAAGGCTTATTGGTTTGGATATGAATATCACAATCCAGAGAATCAGTTCCCGCTATCGGTAGGAAATTGATATTTGTATATTTCACCGCCTGCAATCGTCCAAATCGTGCATAAGTATTCTGCAATCCTCGACTGCTATATGGTTGGTTCTCTGCCAAATAAGTGCACTCGCTCTGCACATGTTTGCGCAGATGAATCTTGCTATCGTTAGGATCACCGCTGGCATAACGGATGTTTCTTATATAATAGATGGTGTGCAGCGTATCCTCGTGCTTCTCGTTGGTGTATGGATCAAGAAATAGAGTTAGATCGATGAGTCGCGAATCTTGTGCTGTGTCAGCGGCGTAAGAGATATATTCTTTATGAAAACGATAATAGCCTTTATCGGTCAGAAATTCCGTGATGCGCTTACGCTCATTGTCAAGAACAGACACATTGAACTTTTGGCCCTCGTGAATTAATCTATTCACACTGTCTGTTGCCATCAATCTATCAATCACAGAGTCTGCAATCTCATATTGAATATGATGAATGAAATACGGTTCGCCCAATTCCATTCTATAGATGACGCCCACTTTCTTTTTACCTGTCGGTGTTACAGACTTGGTGACTTTGGCGTTCAGGAATCCCTCATTACGCAACTCCTGCTGCAAATCATTACAAGTGAGGTCGGCAAGTCGTTCGTCATATAAAACCGGTGCTTCGCCCATAGAGCGCAACATGCGGTTCACCCATTTGGAAGAATCGCGGCCTGATAGAGAATACGTTGCCAAAGGAAGCTTAAACAGGGAAAACCAGCGCGAGTTTGGTTTCTGCCGAACATAATTACGAAGATATCCTTTGTTCACATCACGCCCATATTCGCCAACAGTTTCAAGACGAATACTGTTGAGAAGGTCACTGCCTTCCGGCACATAACGTGTGGTGGAGCACGAGCTCAAGACGAGTATCGCACTCAGCAAAGACAAAAGAATGGTTTTGGACAATCGCATATTCAATGTGCAAAGATACGCATTTTATTTGAAGAACTTGCTGATTGTTACATTTTTTTGCTAACTTTGCAGCATGATAAGCAAAAACCAAATCAAGTTTATTAAGCAGCTAGATCTGAAGAAGTACCGCAAGCGCGAAAATCTCTTTGTAGCAGAGGGACATAAGGTGGTGGGCGACCTTTTGTCGTGTGGATTCGAACCACACACGCTCTTTGCTACCAACGAATGGAAAGCCCCACAAGATGTACGTTTTCAGGAAGTTACCGAAGAAGAGCTCTGCAAGATCAGTTTTCTGCAGCACCCCCAGCAAGTGCTTGGTATCTTTCATATGCCTGCCACAGAAGCTGCTGCCATACAGGACCAATTGGTTTTGGCTCTCGATGGTGTGCAAGATCCCGGTAATTTGGGTACCATTATTCGTATTGCCGACTGGTTTGGAATTAGCGATATCTTTTGTTCACTAGATACGGCTGATGCTTGGAATCCAAAGGTAATTCAAGCCACCATGGGTAGCATTGCCCGTGTGCGAATCACTTATACGGATCTTGCGTCGCTGATAAAGGAGGCGAAAGTGCCTGTTTACGGTACTTTGCTTGATGGTGAGAACATCTACCAGCAGGAGCTTTCCCAGAATGGTATCATCGTGATGGGCAACGAAGGTAACGGCATCTCTGCCGAGATACGTCAGTTGATCACCAACAAACTGTTGATACCCGATTTCAATAGCAGCGATAGTCACGCAGAGAGTCTGAACGTAGCTATAGCTACAGCTATCACTTGTAGCGAGTTTAAAAGAAGAGGCTAATATCTTCTATCCCAATCTTGCAGCTAGAAAATTTTGCTGACGATGACAGCAGAACGATAAACTTTACCATCGTAGAGCCAATCTTTCAGTTCGTCGCTCTGATTGTATCCCAATTTCTGATACAGCGCTAAAGATGGCTTGTTTTCTACAGCGATGACGGCATAGATTTGATGTAGATGAAGCACCTTCGAGGCATAATCATGCAGTTTCAGCATAGTGGCCTCCGAGTAGCCCTGACGGCGAAATGGCTTTTGAATGATTAAGCCCAACTCAGCTCTATTGTGCTTCGGGTCAAAGTTGACCAGATCCAACAATCCTACAACCTCACCCTTATCGTTTTCTATCACAAGTCTCACTTGCTTATCGGTATAGATATCGCCAGTCACTTGTGCCATATAGTCGTGAAGCACATAGTGAGAATACGGAACGTTGGTGGCGCTGACGTCCCAGATGCTCATATCGTTCTCTATAGTGTAGAGCAACTCCAGGTCTTCAGGTTCCATTGCTCTAAGTCTGACCGTAGGTAGTGCCTTGTTCATGCGATAATATCTCTAAGTGTGATTAACTCGTGGGTCTTCATGTTATATGTACCTATTCCCAACCAGCCTGGCTGATGCTGATGGGCGTGGGCAATGATGTGTTCAAAGCCGATGGTGTCTATATCGTACACCACATAACTGTTTTGCATCTCAGGCACAGCCTCCAACTGCGGATAGAAAGCGGCCTGGAGTCCTTTACGTTCTGCCAACACTCTGCACTCCTCGAGCATCTCGGTTGAACCCACAAAAAGATAGTTTGGTTCGGTCTTTCGATGAGTGGTAAATCCCAAAGCATTCCTCATGCTCCAGTATAACATCTGGCACAAAGCGATGAAAGCTCTCAGATAGATAGCCATCTTAATAGGTGCCGTGATAAAGAACGAAAGGTGCCCATAGTGCTTACGGAAGAAGATGATCATAGCCTGATAGAACACGTGGACATAGCGATAGCTAGTCTTGCAGGTAGATTCCCCTTTGTAATGCACGATGTGAGCCGGTATGTACCAATTCTCGTAGCCACTCTTCATGATGCGGTACGAGAGGTCGATGTCTTCGCCATACATAAAGAAGTCCTCGTCCAGCAATCCTGCCTTATTGAGTGCTTGGCGACGTAACATACAGAAAGCACCACTCAGCACTTCTATGCGCGCAGGCGAATCCCACGGGAGATGACTCATGTAGTAGCGATCAGAGCGCCCTATCATCTTCATGAATGAGACATAAGGCGTCGGGACGGCTCTTCTCGACTCGCGTGCTATGCTGCCATCGGCATTGTGCATCATCACGCCTGCCCCACCCGCCTGAGGGTGAGCATCCAAGAAGTCGATCACCTTGGTCAGCGCATTCTCGGCTACAAATGTATCGGGGTTTAGCAGCAGCACATACTCACCCACCGACTGCTTGATGGCGATGTTGTTGGCACGAGCAAATCCAAGATTACGATTGCTTTCTATCAGTTTGATTTGCTGGGCGTAGCGCTGTTTCAAGTAAGCTACCGTATCATCTTTCGAATCGTTGTCAACCACGAAGATCTCGCTATCGATATCACGTGTGGCACGCAACACGCTCTCCAGACATTGGTCGAGATAGTGTCGCACATTATAGCTTACGATGACGATGCTCAGTTTCATTTCTCGTCTTCTTGTTGGTTGGGTTCAACGGGAGTCACCTCAGCTTCACAACGTTTTGCTGAGGGATAGACAAAAGGCATCACCAGCAGTGTGATGACAGCCATATGTCCGAAGTTCGCCTCGTTGCCGAACATATAATATAATAAGGTGTTGCCTATCAGCAAAGCCCCCAGCAGTATAAGTCTCAGGGTCCCCCAGCGAGCCAGTGCTTCCTCTTTTCTTTCGTAGAGGTCGTTTTGAATACGTTTAAACTTGAAGAGTCGCAGCATCAGATAGATAAGCGACAATGTCAGCAGCACCATCACCGTCTCCACTACATATAGTGTGGTTTCTGAAGAGCCGGCCAGGAAGCCCATATCCACCTCCAGATAGTCACCAATCAGATAGATGAGTGCTGTGATTGCTATGATGGTAATAAAAATAGTCTTTAATTTAGTCATTATATTACGATTGTAAGTGTTTTGTTATTGATTGTTGAAGATGTACGTTTCGGAGCATCTCTTCGGCTATTTGTCATCACCAAAAGGTGTTCTGTTCAGCAGCGAGCGTCCTAGGGTCACCTCATCGGTATATTCCAAATCTTCGCCCACAGCCACTCCGCGAGCCAGGAGCGTCACTTTAACGTTGTAGGGCGCCAGTTTTCTGTAGATATAGAAGCAGGTGGTATCGCCCTCCATCGTAGGACTGATGGCCAAAATGACTTCGTTGACGCCGCCTTCAGCTACACGCTCCACTAGCGAATCGATCTCAAGGTCGGCAGGTCCCATACCATCCAGTGGCGAGATGACGCCACCCAGCACATGATAGAGGCCCTTATACTGCTGTGTGTTCTCCAGCGCCATCACATCCTGAATGTCGCTCACCACACAGATGGTCGTAGCATCCCTGCGCTTGTCGCTGCAGATAGGGCACACAGCGGTATCGCTGATGTTATGGCACACGCTACAGAACTTCAAGTCGCGTTTCAGCGCCCCCACGGCATCGGTAAACGCCCTAACCTGCTCCTCGTCGCTTCTCAGCAGATTCAGTGCATAGCGCAGGGCCGTCTTTCGTCCCACGCCAGGCAACAGCGAGAGCTGTTCTACGGCTGTCTGCAATATTCTTGATGGTAAAACCTGTTCCATATATGTGTGTCACTCAGTGTAGTCGTTGTATTTATCTTGCTCGAAGCCCCCTCAGCTATCCGTTGATCTCAGCCAACTCCAACCATCGCATAGACTTCTCGTCCAGCTCGTTGTTCAGTTTTGGCAGACGGATGCTCATGGTTGTGATATCATCTACCGACAACGTGCCAGAGCTCAGTGCTTCTTCGATATCCTTCTTCTCTTGTTCCAGCGCCTCGATATCTTTCTCCAGCTGCTCGTACTCACGTTTCTCCTTGAACGTCAGTCGGCGCTTTACAGGTGCTGCCGCATTGTTGGCTGCAGGAGCCTCTGTCTGCTTCACCACCTTTTTCGTGGCGCTCTCCTTGGGTTGCAGTGCGCTCCATTGGCGATACTGCGTATAGTTACCAGGGAAGTCCTTGATCTCGCCATTGCCCTTGAACACCAGCAGGTGGTCCACCACCTTATCCATAAAGTAGCGATCGTGGCTCACCACGATGACACATCCAGGGAAGTCCTGCAAGTATTCCTCCAGAATCTGCAGCGTCACGATGTCCATATCGTTGGTAGGCTCGTCGAGCACCAAAAAGTTGGGGTTCTGCATCAGCACTGTGCAGAGGTACAACTTGCGTCGCTCTCCGCCCGACAGCTTATACACATAGTTGTGCTGTTGCTCGGGTGTGAACAAGAAGTGCTGCAAAAACTGACTGGCAGTCAGGTGCTTGCCACTGCCCAAGTCGATATATTCAGCGATATCACGCACCACGTCTATCACTTTCTGTGTCTCGTCAAACTTCAGTCCTTCCTGCGAGAAGTAGCCGAAGCGGACCGTCTCTCCTACCACTATCTTTCCGTCGTCGGGCTGTGCCTCGCCGAGCAGCATCTTTAAGAATGTTGATTTTCCTGTACCGTTATTTCCAACGATGCCCATCTTCTCAAATCGCGAGAAGTTGTAGTAGAAGTCCTTCATGATGACCACATCGTCAGAGAACTTCTTCGAGATGTACTGACATTCAAAAATCTTGCTGCCGATGTACACATTGCTAGCCTTCAACCTGACGGCCCGCTCCTCGATGCGCGATTTAGCCACCTTCTCCAGTTCGTAGAAGGCATCCTCGCGATATTTAGCCTTGTGGCCACGTGCCTGTGGCTGGCGTCGCATCCAGTCCAGTTCCGTGCGATACAGATTGTTGGCTCTAGCAATCTCAGCCCTGCGGTTGTCTATGCGTTCCTGTCGTTTTTCCAGATAGTAGGCATAGTTGCCTCGATACGTATAGACGCTCTGGTCGTCGATTTCCAGGATGACGGTGCACACGCGATCCAGGAAGTAGCGGTCGTGCGTCACCATCAGCAGCGTCTTGTTGCCGCGGTTCAGGAAGCCCTCCAGCCATTCAATCATCTCCAGATCCAGGTGGTTGGTCGGCTCGTCCAGAATCAGTAGGTCAGGCTCAAGTATCAGCACGTTGGCCAGTGCCACGCGCTTCTGCTGTCCGCCCGACAGCTGTCCCATGGGCTGCTGCAGGTCTCTGATTTTCAGCTGCGTCAGTATCTGCTTAGCCTTCAGCACCTTTTCAGGGTCGCCTTCATGGTTGAAACAGGCATCCAGCACCGTTTCCTCGGCATCGAACTTAGGTGATTGTTCCAAGATACCCACGCGCAAGTCGCGGCGATAGATGATATCGCCCGAGTCGGGTGAGTCTTTTCCAGATAATAAAGATAATAATGTGGACTTGCCCACGCCATTCTTGGCAATCAAGCCCACCTTCTGCCCTTCGGCAATTGAAAAACTAATGTTTCTGAACAGTAGAAGCGACCCAAACGATTTTGTCAGGTTCTGCACGTCAAGATACGGTATCTCCTTTGGCATGACCCCTTTCCCCCTACTCTTTCAGCGACTTAGTGATTTGTTCTATGTACGAGAGCACCTCTTCGCGTCCCTGTGCTTTCTCCGACGAGGTGACGAAGTATGGCGGCATCTCCTCCCAAGTCTCCAGCATTTTCTTCTCGTAGGCCGCCACATTAGCTTTCACCTTGGTAGGAGTCAGCTTGTCGGCCTTTGTAAACACGATAGCAAAGGGCACGCTCGACACGCCCAGCCAGTTGATAAACTCCAGGTCGATGGCCTGAGGTTCCAATCTGACGTCCACCAGTACAAACACGTTGACCAACTGTTCGCGCTCCAGGATGTAGCCACGGATCATCTGGTCCAGTTTCTGTACCTCTTTCTTTGAGCGTTTGGCAAAGCCATAGCCAGGCAGGTCCACCAAGTACCACTCGCGATTAATGATAAAGTGGTTGATGAGCAGCGTTTTGCCTGGTGTTGACGATGTCTTTGCCAACTTTTTGTTGCGACAAAGCATGTTGATAAGGCTCGATTTACCAACGTTCGAGCGCCCTATGAATGCATATTCGGGCTTATTGTCCTTTGGACACATGCTCACCATGGGTGACGAAAGTGTGAATTCCGATGTCTTGATCTCCATACTCTTGTTTTGCGTATTAACGAATGCGATCTAGCGAGCGCACCAGCTTCTCGTCGGCCAGTATGCGCTTGCGTGCCAAAAACAGCAGCACGATGCCCACCATAGGCAGCGCCATAGGCCAAGTCAGTGCGGTACTGTCGTAGGACGTAGCCAGGTTCACGTACCACATCACCAGTATCAGCATGTTGAAGAAGCACACCGATGCCTGGCGCTTGCGCTGCTTGTAGAGAAAGATGCAGACCACCGACACGATGGCAGCCACGAAGGCCACCAGCATCAGTGTCAGGTTGGTCATCATAGCCCCGCACACGCCGGCTGCGATGGCAGCCAGCAGCAGGAATACGGTTTGGATGCGCTGAATCATGCCTCTGCGGGGTTCTGATTATCCTTAGAGGGGTCGCGGAAGTACACCTTACCCTCGATAAACTCCTGAGTAGCCAGCAGTGTGGGTTTGGGCAACTTCTCGTAGTAGCGCGAAATCTCAATCTGCTCGCGGTTCTCGAATACCTCTTCCAGTGAGTCGTTGTAGCTTGCAAACTCGGCCAGCTTCTTTGACAGGTCTTCCTTGATCTGCACCGAAATCTGGTTGGCGCGCTTTCCGATGATAGCTACGCTCTCATAGAGGTTGCCAGTGTTGTCACACAAATCCATGATGTTGCGAGTCACGGTATTAACCGGAGCTTTTGACTTTTTGTAATCCATTTCTTAATTTTAAAGTTATGTTTTATGCTTTGTTTTTCGTTTATATGACGTCCTTTGCAAGTCGCAGGGGTCAGTCTTTAATCACTTTCTTACACTTTGCGATGTATTTGTTGGCCAGTTCGCTCTCTTTCGCGTCGGGATATTCGTTCAGGAATCCGTAGCACTCGTCTTCAGCGTCGCGATAGCGCTCCAAGCGACGGTCTTCGCTCGAGTTTTCGGCCAACTGGAATTTGCTCTTCATGATCAGCACAGCAAACTCCTTGCGCCAGTTGCTGTAGGGGTAGGTCTTCAGCGCGTTCTCGGCCGTGATGATGCACGAGATGTAATTGCTCTCGTTGTTGGAGTTGATGTTACCAAAATAGCCCCCCAGATTATAGTAGAGCTCGGCTGAGAGCAGCTCTTTCTGCACCAGTTTGTCTTGAAGTTCGAACAGGCGGTCCTGCGCTGTCTTTCTCAGCTCTGAGTGGGGGTAGATGTCCAAAAATTGCTGGTAAGCACTGATGGCGCCCACCGTAGGTGTCTGGTCGAGGCGAGGCTCCGGTGTGCCTTCATAGAGCGACTGCCCGATGTAGAAACAGGCCTTCTCGGCATAGATGCCGCGGGGATAGGTCTGATAGTATTTCTTGAACGTTGCCGAAGCCGACTCGTAGTCGCCATCCATATACTCGGCCATGCCCAGCATATAGAGTGATTCCTGGGCTTCCAGTGTACCTTTCTTCAGCGTGATCAGGTCTTGCAGCAGGGTCACTGCGCGCTGGTATTTGCCCTCGGCAAAGCACTGCTTGGCGTACTCATAGCGATAGTCGTAGTCGCTCGATTTAAACACCTTGTTGAACTCAGCAGCGCAGCCGGTCATCAAAACCGATAGCAGCGCCATTCCCCATATCTTGAAAACGTTCTTTTTCATCGTACATTTTAATTAGCATGCAAAGGTACAGAAAAAATCCCAATTATCAAAGCGAATTACATATTTTTTAACCCCGAAGCAGACTCTTTTTAAAATTATTCGTAACTTTGCACGCAATATGGACTTTAAGCTTACATCGAAATATCAGCCTATGGGCGATCAGCCCGAGGCAATACGTGAGTTGACCGATGGTGTACGTCGGGGCGACAGGGCGCAGGTTTTGCTGGGTGTCACGGGCTCTGGCAAGACGTTCACAATGGCCAACGTGATAGCCAACTGCGGCAAACCGACGCTGATTTTGAGTCACAACAAGACCTTGGCGGCTCAGCTTTACGACGAGATGCGTGGTTTCTTTCCTGATAATGCCGTAGAGTATTATGTCAGCTATTATGACTACTATCAGCCTGAGGCGTACCTACCCTCGTCTGATACTTACATCGAAAAAGACCTGGCTATCAATGAGGAAATAGACCGACTTCGTCTTAGTGCAGTAAGTAGTTTGTTGTCAGGTAGAAAAGATGTTATCGTTATATCTTCTGTTTCATGTATCTACGGCATGGGAAGCCCTAACGCTCTGTCGGAGAACGTGATCGAGATTCGTCAAGGTCAAAATATCGACCGCAATGCGCTGTTAAGAAAACTTGTCCAGTCACTGTATGTCAGAAACGATATCGCACTGGAGCGAGGCAACTTCCGTGTGAAGGGCGATACAGTGGATATCTTCATGGCTTACAACAACATGGTGCTGCGTGTCACCTTCTGGGACGACGAGATTGATGCCATCGAGGAACTGGACCCCGTGACGCTTCAGCGACTGGGGCGCTATGCCGAATATAAGCTCTACCCTGCCAACCTGTTTATGACCACACAGGAGCAAACCAACCAGGCCATCCATGATATTCAAGACGACCTGGTGCGACAGGTGCAGTTTTTCGAGGAACAGGGCGATGAGATTAAGGCGCAGCGCATCAAGGAGCGTGTGGAGTACGACATGGAGATGATCAAGGAGCTGGGCCACTGTTCGGGCATTGAGAACTACTCGCGCTACTTCGACGGACGCAAGGCGGGCGAACGGCCCTACTGTCTGCTGGACTTCTTCCCCGACGACTTCCTGCTGTTTATCGACGAGAGCCACGTGTCTGTGCCACAGATTGGCGCGATGTATGGTGGCGACCGTGCCCGCAAGACCAACCTTGTAGAATATGGTTTCCGCCTGCCGGCTGCCTTCGACAACCGTCCGCTGACGTTTGAAGAGTTTCAGGAGCAACTGCACCAGGTCATCTACGTCTCGGCAACGCCGGCCGACTTCGAACTGGCCGAAGCCGAGGGTGTCGTGGTGGAACAGGTCATCCGCCCTACGGGTCTGCTCGACCCGCAGATAGAGGTGCGACCCAGCGAGAACCAGATAGACGATCTGCTCGAAGAGATACGTCAGCGTATTGAGCGCCACGAACGCACGCTGGTCACCACGCTGACCAAGCGAATGGCCGAGGAGCTCAGCGAATATCTGTTGGGACACGGGGTTCAGACGGCCTATATCCATAGCGACGTGGCTACGCTGGATCGCGTAAAAATACTTGGCGAGTTGCGCGAGGGTGTTTACGACGTGTTGGTAGGCGTCAACCTGTTGCGCGAAGGCCTCGACCTGCCCGAGGTGTCGCTGGTGGCAATTCTCGATGCCGACAAGGAGGGCTTCCTTCGCTCTCGCCGTTCGCTGGTGCAGACGGCAGGACGTGCTGCGCGCAACGTCAACGGTCTGGTCATCATGTATGCCGACACCATCACGCGCTCTATGCAGGAGACCATCGACGAGACCCTGCGGCGTCGTACCAAACAGTTGCGCTACAACGAGGAGCATGGCATCACTCCCACACAGATTGTGAAGACGCTGAAGAGTTCGCTCAGTCGCGACGACCGTGCCGATGTCAAGGAACTAAAGATGGCTTCTGCCGATGCACCAGCTGTCTCTGTAGATAACGTGGCTGCTGATCCTATCATCGAACGCATGACGCGTCCGCAAATCGAGAAGTTGATTGCAGAGACCACCCGTCGCATGAAGGAGGCCGCCAAGAACCTTGAGTTCCTGCAAGCTGCTCAGTATCGCGACGAGATTATTAAACTTCAAGAGATGATAGAACTTAAGAATTAGGATGGTCAAAGTGGCTGGTTTCAGGTTTCTGGTTTCAAGTTTCAGGTTCTGACAAGGGACTGTCATCGGTCACCTTGTAATCAACGAGCGCAAAATTGCGCCCGTTAACCTTCAAACAGGCTGGCTCCATGTTTCGGATTGCTTTCATCAGTTCTGACAAGGGACTGTCACCTGTCACCTTTTGCTTGGTCTTTAGTTTAATTGATGCAAAGTTAGGCATAAAAAACTACACTACCCAAAATTACACCGTTTAATTCAGAAACGAACGTGTAGTTTCTTACTTTCTTATTTCTTACTTTCTTACTTTTTGCTATAATTTTCTTTCCGCAACAAGAGAGCAAAGAAAACAACAAGTTATTATAAATTTATATATTATATATAATATTATAATATTATATATAATATATAAATTACAAGTACATTTTGAAAACACCAAAAAATAAGAAAGTAAGAAGTAAGAAAGTAAGTTTTTGCATCAAATTCCCGTGTCATTCCCATGCAGAAAAAACGAATATATATTTTTCCGCATTTTACCCCTAAAAAATACCCTCGAAAATTGGTGGTTTGTTGCCTGTATATTTGCACACCTCGCATTTATTTAGTACCTTTGCGATACATTTGAGGAACGGAGGATGGAGGCGCCAAACGGAGCGTTTAATGCCGGCAAACGGGACGAATGGGGCCACCAAACGAAATCCTCGGCAAAATCACAATTAACTTTAACCATTTAATACCTTAACACTATGCCTGTACTTTACAAAACTTATGTCAACCAGATGAGAAACTCAAAGATGTTCGGCAAGGTCTATGCCCGCATCGTATCGCTGAAGACCATGACCTACCCTGAGCTGTGCAAGCACATGGCGGAACACAACTC
>NZ_JHXG01000016.1:0-35159 GCF_000621825.1 Xylanibacter brevis P6B11 | reverse complement strand
AGTTTGACGATGCAATACCTTTTGTTTTGCGTTGCAATTCGGTAAGTTTTGCGATGCAATTCGGTAAGTTTTGCTCCGCATCTAGCCCCTGGCCAGCGCCATTCCAGGGGCTAGATGCGGTCGTTTCAGCCCCTGGATGTGGTTGATTCAGGGGCTAGAAGTGGCAGTTCCAGGGGCTAGAACAAAAACTATTGCTTTGGTTCTAGACTTTAGAACGGTCGTTTCTAGACTCTAGAACTGCCACTTCTAGACTTTAAAACAACCCATTCTAGACTCTAGAAATGGTGTTTCTAGACTCTAGAATGGATGCAAAAGTGCCACTATTGGCACGTAAAAGCGTAACTATTGGAACGTGAGAGTGCCACTATGAGCACGTGAGAGTGCCACTCTTGACCTTCAAAAGGGAAGTAATGGGCAGTCGTTTCGGCCTTTCTACGGAGCTTGTACTGCTCTCACTGGTCTATTCGTCTTTCAGAGAGGGGCTGGGGGTGAGGCCGAAACAACAAAAAAAAGAGCAAGCCTCTAAGTGCTTGCTCCTTCATATCGGATGATGATTGATTAGTATTTCAAAATCTGTCCGGGCATCAAGCGCACATTGGTGCTGATGCGGTTCAACTTGCAGATGGCATTCACCGAGGTGCGATGCTTGCGAGCGATGGCCGAAAGGGTCTCGCCCTTTGCCACTTTGTGATAGCGGGCAGCCTGCACCTCACGGCTCTGACGCTTGCTAGCCGTAGCGCGGTTCATGTTCTCCTCGAGACCATCACCGCCACGATACTCACCACCGGTGCCACGCAGACGAGTAGCCTGGGCAGACTCGACATTGTAGGTGCTCTTGCGGAAGGTGTAGAAATCGCCTGTGACGTCCTGATTATGGAAGTCGAACATCAGCGCTGGGTTCAGGGCTACACCGCAGAGACGGGTCTCGAAGTGCAGGTGCGAACCGGTGCTACGACCGGTGTTACCACCCAAACCGATAGGATCGCCAGCGCGAACCTCCTGGTTTTCAACTACCAGATGCTTGGACATGTGACCATAGATGGTCTCCAGTCCGTTGCTGTGGCGAATCACCACGTATTTGCCATAGCCCTTTGGCTCATAGCGCACGATGCGCACCTTACCAGTAAATGCAGCACGGATGGTGTCGCCAATGTACACCTTGATATCCAGTCCTTTGTGCTGACGGCCCCAACGGGCACCGAAATTAGAGGTGATGATGCGGCTGTTGGTTGGCATGCAGAAGTCTCGCAGGTTGATGCGGAACGAGTCGGGCAACTGCGTAGCCTGGTGGGCATAGCGGTTGTTCCAATCGTTGTAGAGGCTGGCTGCGGGCGACTCGTAAACTTCGTAGTCGAGCATGCGCTGCAATGCTATTGAGTCTATAGCTCTCATCTTGCGATCAATAGGTGCCTGACTGGCCAATAGATCTTGACCAGCAGCTGGAATCACTGAGATAGAGGCTAATGCCACAAGGGCTATTTTTCTTATTGTTTTAAACATTCCTTAATTGATTAAGTAAAGTTATGTGTACAAAAAAATACGCTGCAAAGTTACAAAAAATAATCTATTCCCTCCAAATTAACAAGGTATCTTTTGGGGTCTTTTAACATAAAAAGTGCATTTTTACACTATTTCAAGTAAAAAATTAGTCCTTTTTGACTGATATTCACCTGACTATGAGGCACATCGCACTCGCTGAGCATGCGCAACTGCTTGATGACGCTGCCGGTCTTGTCGTGGCGCGGACCAAGGCCTCGCGTCTGTGTCATCGGATAGACACACCCACGCAGGAAACGTCCGTTTTCATCGATGCCTACCACCACCAGTGGTGCCTGACCGGAGATGCCGACAAGGCTCACATTATACGGTGTGCAGAAGTTGCCCAGGCTGTAGGCTATAAAGCGATCCTTATAGACCTCGACGGCACGCATCACATGCGGACCGTGGCCATAGACGATGTCGGCTCCATGGTCTATGCAGAAGTGTGCCAACTCTCGGATAGAGCCGCGATTCTCACCCAGGAACGACTCGGGGCCATCGGGGAGATGACACTTGTCGCGCCCCTCGGCACCGCCGTGAAACGACACGATGACGATGTCGCACGTGCTGACCAGCGAGTCAACGATGCGTGCCACATTGTCAAAATCGATATGGCGCACGGTGTAGTGATTATGACCGAAGGCACAGAGTCCTATCTTCCGCCCATGACGCTCCACGACAGCACACTCCTTCCTGCCGGCAATGCCAGCATAGAGGATGCCCTGCTCGTCGAGACAGCGCTCGGTGGACTCGATGCCCTCCAACCCGAAGTCGTTGGCATGGTTGTTGGCCATGCTCAGGAAGTCGAAGCCAGCCTCCTTGAGGCGCGGTGCATACTTGGTGGGCATGCGAAAGGAATAGCTGCCAGGGCCGCCACTTTTGGTGCTGGTGCCACCATCGCAGAGCACACCTTCAAGGTTGCCCACGGCCAGGTCGGCCCGCTGCAAAATGGATTTGGAATCTTTGAAGAGATTGGCGCCATCGTTGGCCGGGAGCATCACTGTAGGATGGGTCGTGCCCATCATGATGTCGCCAACCATAGCTACCGTTAAAGTGTCAGCATGGCTGCTCAGCAAGCTGGCAGCCATGACAGTAAGGGTGGTAAAGATCTTTTTTTTCATGTTCTATTGTGCACTACTGCACACGGCGTACGCCTACGAAGCGGCGGCTATAATAGCCATCGGTCGATTTGCTGACCTTCACGCCATCCTTCGTGCTGGCATGAATGAAGGTGAACACCTGTGTGACAGGATTATAATCGATCACAATACCTACATGCCCCACACCGCGACCCGAACGGGGACTGGTGAAGAACACAAGGTCACCGGGCTGCATCTCGCTGCGTTTCACGGGGATGTTGCGCGCATACTGGTCGCGAGAAGAGTTGCCGATATTCATATTGCTCTGACGATAGACGTAGCTGGTGAAGCCTGAACAGTCGAAGGTGTTGGGGCCCTTGCTGCCAAGACGATAGCGAGCACCAAGGTGCTTATAGGCCTCGTTCATGAGGTTGTCTATCATCGTTCCGTCGTATTTGAAAGATTCTTTGCCATCATAGAGAAAGTCGAAGTTGTCGATCTCCTCGTCTGCGCCCACCTCATACACATCTTCAACTTCGCTCATTGCTTCTTCGAGGGTTAAAGGTTGTGACTTTGTGGTCTGTCCGAACACGGTTGTGGCGGACATTGCAAGACTAAAAATGGTACAAAAAATAAGTTTATTCATTCTCTATAAATTACCCGAGGTTACGGTTGTTTTGGTTTTGTTGGATGCAAAGATAATAAATAAATATGAGAAAAACATACAAGCCAACCGTAAATTAATAAGACTTAACATCTTTTAATTTATTCATTTTCTGCATGTTAGGAAATGGCAGACCAATTGATGTTGGTTTTGCGCAGCTGTTTCAGGCGATCCCACAACAGTTGAAACTTTGGCGACTCGCAGGTGGGATCCTCGTCGATAATTGCCTGTGCGGTGTCGCGTGCCATCTGCACAATCTGACCATCGCGGGCGATGTCGGCAATCTTCAAATCGAAGGCCATGCCACTCTGCTGGGTTCCCTCCAAATCGCCGGGGCCACGCAGTTTCAGGTCGGCCTCAGCAATACGGAAGCCATCGTTGGTCTCGCACATGATGTCGATGCGCTTGCGGGTGTCTTCACTGAGCTTATAGGTGGTGACGAGGATGCAATACGACTGGTCGGCACCACGGCCCACCCTACCCCTGAGCTGATGCAGCTGCGAGAGGCCAAAGCGCTGAGCATCAAGGATGACCATCACCGACGCATTGGGCACGTTGACACCCACCTCGATCACGGTGGTGGCCACGAGAATCTGGGTCTCACCGCTGACAAACTTCTGCATCTCGTCTTCCTTCTCCTTGGGTTTCATCTTGCCGTGCACACGACTCAGACGGAACTCGGGGAAGGCCTGGCGTAGCACCTCGAAGCCCTGCTCCAGGTTCTTCAGGTCGATCTTCTCGCTCTCCTCAATCAATGGGAACACGATATAGACCTGACGCCCCTGACGTATCTGCTGACGGATGCCGTCGTAGAGGGTGGTCATGCGGGTGTCGAAGACGTGGGTGGTGCGGATGGGCTTTCGTCCGGGTGGCAGTTCGTCGATGACGCTGACATCCAGATCGCCATAGAGCGTCATGGCCAACGTACGGGGAATAGGGGTTGCGGTCATCACCAGCACGTGCGGGGGATTGGCACTCTTGGCCCACAGCTTGGCGCGCTGAGCCACGCCAAAACGGTGCTGTTCATCGACAACGGCGATGCCCAACTGCCGGAAGCGCACGGCGTCTTCGATGACGGCATGTGTGCCCACCAGTATCTGGACACTGCCGTCGAGCAGTCCTGCGAGCACCTCTTCGCGCTTCTTGCCCTTCACCATGCCCGTCAGCAGTTCCACGCGCACGGGCATGTCCTTCAGGAAGGCCTTGATGGTGGACAGATGCTGTTCGGCCAGGATCTCGGTGGGTGCCATGATACAGGCCTGGAAGCCATTGTCCAGGGCTATGAGCATGGTCATCAGGGCCACGAGCGTCTTACCACTGCCCACATCGCCTTGCAACAGACGGTTCATCTGTCGGCCACTGCTCAGGTCATGACGTATCTCGTGCATCACGCGCTTTTGTGCACCGGTCAGGGGGAAAGGAAGATTCTGGTGATAGAACGTATTGAAAAAGTCGCCAATACGATTGAACACATAGCCGCGATACTTGCGACGCTGGTCGCTGGCATAGCGCAGGATGTTCAGTTGTACAAAGAACAGTTCTTCGAACTTCATGCGCACCCGCGCCTTCTCAAGGTCGCGACTGTTCTGGGGATAATGCAGATTGCGCAGCGCCTCATCGCGGCTCATCAGGTGATGCTGCGCGATGATGAAGTCGGGGATGGTCTCGGGCAGCGGGGGCATCTTCTCAATGAGCGTCTTGGTTAGTCGCTCCACGGCCCGCGAGTTGAGCCCCGCCTTCTTCATTTTCTCGGTGGTGTTATAGTAGGGCTGCATTCCCATGGCCGTGGTGTCCACCTTGCTGGCGTCATCGAGGTCGGGATGCTGCACCTGTATGCGGTTGCCATAAACCGAGGGACGACCAAACAGCAGATAGTCGGTGCCTATCTTGTAGGCCTGTTTGGCATAGCGACCGCCATTGAACCACACCAAGTCCATGATGCCGGTGCCATCGGTGAAGTGGGCTACGACGCGTTCCTTGCGCGGTCCCATTTCAAAGGTCTCGAAACTGAGGATGTGGCCCACAACCTGAACAAAGGGCATGTCGCCAGTGAGCTCGCTCACCTGGTAGATACGACTGCGGTCCACATACTTATAGGGATAATACTCCAACAAGTCACCAAAGGTCTCGATGCCGAGCTCTTTGCCCAGCATCTTCTTGCGAGTGGGGCCTACGCCCGGCAGATAGGTGATGTCTTGTTCGAGGAAGTCGGTCATAAAAGAGGCTTATACCAGCGTTTCTGCTATTTTTAGGTCGAAAGGTGTGGTGATCTTGATATTCTCACGGTTGCCATCGACCATGGTCACCTGTTCGCCATAGGCCTCAACCACTGAGGCATCGTCGGTGAAAGACTCGGTATAGGGTTGTTGATTGGCGGCCTTCAGCAGTTGTATATCGAAGGTCTGCGGGGTCTGCACCAGTCGATAGTCGGCACGATAGACATTACCCTCGCCCACATGGCGCAAGGTCTCGACAACGGGGGTGACGGGGATCACAGCCTTGTGGCTGCGCGCCGTCTCATAGCAGGCACGAATCACATCGACCGACACGAAAGGACGCACACCGTCGTGCACGCCAACCACGCCCTGTGCATCGTCGGGAATCAGTGCCAGACCGTTTTGCACGGAGTGAAAACGGGTCTGACCGCCATCGGCCAACTGATAGGGCACATCGAACTGATAGGTGGCACAAAGCTCGCGCCAATAGTCCTGCTGCGCCTTGGGCAACACGAGGATAATTTGTAGATCCTTGGAATAGTCGCGGAAGCGCTTCAGCGTGCGCATCAACACGGGCATGCCGCCGATGGGCAGGAACTGCTTGGGCACCTCGCCCCCCATACGCAGGCCTTTTCCACCTGCTACGATGATGATATAGTCCATAGCGCGAATTAGCCTTGCATGAGGTGTTTAAAACGCATGCCCTCGGCAATCTGGTCGGCCGTCTGCTGGTCAACCAGCTGCGACAGCAGCTCGTAGGCAAAGGGGAATGCGGCGGCAGGGCCCTCGCCCGTGGTGACAGGACCATCTACGGTACAAAGGTCGGCAGTATAGGTAGCGCCTTCAAGCAACTGCTCAAAACCGGGATAGCACGTGGCGCGCTTGCCCTTCAACACACCCAACTGACCCAGCACCACACCGGGTGCGGCACAGATGGCAGCGATACGTTTGCCAGCCTCGTACTGGCGGAGCACAGCTTCTCTGACACCCTGATGAGCATAGAGATTGCTGGCACCAGGCATACCGCCGGGCAACAGCAGCAAGTCGGCGTCGGAGAAATTGCAATCCTCAATCATTGCATCGGCAATGAACTGCACTTGGTGTGAGCTCTCTACCACCTGGCCCTCGCCAGTGGTGCTCACCGTTACTACCTCCACACCGCCACGACGCAACACATCGACGGGTATCAGGGCCTCGACATCTTCAAAGCCGTTGGCCAGAAATACATAAACTTTTGCCATATCTTGATTGTTCAATATAACTTCTACTTCAACTTCTTGATGGAGCAAAGTTAGCAAAAAAACTGCAATAAAGCCTATTTTTTCGATAAAAAACCGCATTTCATGACAATTTATGTATTATTTTTGTACTTTTGCAAAAACAAAACGAATGAGACATGCCACAACAACCTTTTCGCTTCGCACTTTTCGGTAACGTTTACCAACACGCCAAGTCGGCCGCCATCCGCCAGGTGCTGACCACCCTGCAGGAGTATAGTGCCACCGTTTTGATCGATGAGGAGTACTACGACTTCCTTTGTTGTTCGGAGATGATCGATGTGCGCAACTACCAGACGTTCAGCGGCTGTAGCTTCGAGGCTGACTTCGCCATCTCGATGGGTGGCGACGGTACGCTGCTGAAGACGGCCAGCAGGGTGCGCGACAAGCAGATTCCTATACTGGGTGTGAACATGGGGCGACTGGGATTTCTGGCAGACATATCGCCACGCGAGGTGGAGTCGTGCTTCAAGGCGCTGTTCGCCGGCGAATACCGGGTGGAAGACCGTGCGCTGATACAGGTGCACACCGACGGCGAGAGACTGACGGGCTACAACTGTGCGCTCAACGATGTGGCTATACTGAAACGCGACACGGCATCGATGATTTCTATACGCGCCTCGGTCAACGGCGAATACCTCACCACCTATCAGGCCGACGGACTGATCATCTCGACACCGACGGGCTCTACGGCCTACTCGTTGTCGAACGGTGGTCCGATTATCGTGCCGCAGACGGGCGTCATGCTCATGACAGCCGTGGCACCACACTCACTGAACGTACGTCCTATTGTGCTTCCCGACACGGCTACCATCGAACTGACGGTGAGCAGTCGCAGTCATACGTTCCTCGTGGCCATCGACGGTCAGGCTGAGAAACTGCCAGAGGGAACCACGTTGCGCCTTTCGCGCGCGCCTTATCAGATAAAGGTGGTGAAACGCAACAGCACACACTACTTCTCGATGCTACGCGAGAAAATGATGTGGGGAGCTGACGGCAGAAACTAAACCATGAGGCTACTAAAGCTACTACACAAAAACGAAAGCCACTACACAACGAAAGAGATTTTCAAATGGCTGTGGCGGGCACTGAAGGGCAACAGACTTCAGGCCTCGATGAACGCAACCATCGGACTGGTAGGCGTGGGCTTCAGTCTGCTCTCGGTATGGGCCATGCAGCGCGCCATCGACATTGCCGCACATGCTTACACCACCGATTCGGATCAGAAGACGGCACTCTACTGGGCCGTGGGACTGATGGCACTCATCATACTGGGTGAGTTTGCCGTTGGCATCTCGCGCGTATGGGTACGTAACATACTCGGTGTGAAGGCGCAGAACCGACTACAACAACACATGCTGGCACGACTGCTGCGCTCGGAATGGCGCGGACGTGAGGCCATGCACACGGGCGACGTCATCAGCCGACTGGAACAAGACGTGAAGACGGTGGTGCAGTTTCTCACCGAGACCATGCCTTCGGTGCTCTCAACCATCACTATGTTTATCGGTGCTTTCTTCTACTTGCTACAAATGGATGTATGGCTGGCATGCATCACGGTGGGCATACTGCCTATATTCATCCTGATAAGCCGGTTCTACGTGACACAGATGCGCCGCTTCTCACGAAAGGTGCGCGACAGCGACAGCCGGGTGCAGAGCCTACTGACCGAGACTATGCAGCACCGCATGCTGGTGAAGACGATGGAGGCCGACAACCTGATACTGGACCGACTGAGCGACACGCAGACGATGCTGCGCGGATGGGTACGACTGCGCACGGCATTCTCGGTGACGAGTCATCTGTTTCTGAACGTCGGCTTCTCGCTGGGCTACCTGATAGCGTTTCTATGGGGCGCCCTGCGCATGCAGAGTGGCACGCTGACCTTTGGTGGTATGACGGCATTCCTGCAACTGGTGTTCCGCATTCAGGGGCCTGCCCGCGAGCTGACCCGACTGGCGCCTGCCTTTGTCAGCGTATTCACTGCCGCCGAACGACTCATGGAACTGGAGGAAACACCGGAGGAGCAGCAGGGAGAGGCCATCATGTTGCCGGCACCTTGCGGCATCCGTTTCGAACAGGTGACATTCAACTATGGTGCCGACGGACAGCAACCTGCGATGGACAACTTCTCGGCAGACTTCAAACCAGGAACGTGCACGGCCATCATGGGCGAGACTGGATCGGGAAAGACCACACTGATACGACTGCTGCTGGCGCTGGTGAAGCCTCAACAGGGAGAGATTCTTCTCTATGGCGACCACCACGAAGCCACATCACTGTCCCCCCTTCATCGCTGCAACTTTATCTATGTGCCACAGGGCAACACGCTGTTGAGCGGTTCACTGCGCGACAACCTGCAGCTGGGCAACCCACAAGCTACCGACGAGGCCATGAAGGAAGCGCTAAACAAAGCCTGTGCCGACTTCATAGATGAGCTGCCACAAGGACTGGACACGCACTTCTCGGAACTGGGCGGTGGGCTGAGCGAGGGACAAGCACAGCGCATTGCCATTGCACGTGCACTGCTGCGACCGGGAAGCATTCTACTACTGGACGAAGCTACCAGCGCACTTGACACAGAAACTGAACGAAAAGTACTTGAAAACATTCTCAGCGACCATCGTCGCACCGTTATCTTCGTGACTCACCGCACCGCGGTTATAAATTACTGCGACCAGGTTATCACCATTGGTCAATAGTAATAATAAACAAGGTGGATTTGTTAAAGTTTTGTTAATTACGTAAAATAATCGGCCAAATATTTGGTTGGTAACATCAAAACATCTACTTTTGCGGTGTACTATTAAACTGGTACACTATTACTGAAGTGTTTTTAAGTTATAAAATAAGTATGATCAACGTAAACAACATTAACTTTAATTATGCCAGACAGAAGCATCTGGTATTTGACAACTTCAGTTTGACGCTGGAGGAAAATCGTATCTATGGTCTTCTTGGCAAGAACGGTACTGGTAAATCAACCTTGCTCTACCTACTTTCTGGCTTGTTGCGCCCCACTGCGGGTAGCGTGAGTTGCGATGGTATTGCCACCTACAAGCGACAGGCAGAGATGTTGAGCCGTATCTTCTTGGTTACTGAGGAGTTTGAACTCCCTGCAATCCATCTCTCTGAGTATGTGAAGCTCTACAAGCCATTCTATCCCCAATTCTCAGAAGAGATTTTGAAGGGCTGTCTGGCTGACTTTGAATTGCCCGAGGATGTGCATCTGGGAAAACTCTCAATGGGACAGCGCAAGAAAGCCTACATTGCCTTTGCAATAGCTACCAATACGCAGTATCTGTTGATGGACGAGCCGACCAACGGGCTTGACATCCCTTCTAAGTCGCAGTTCCGCAAAGTGATTGCACAGCACATGACAGACGACCGTACGGTGATTATCTCTACCCACCAGGTACACGATGTAGAACAGTTGCTCGACCACGTCTTGATTCTCGACCAGCGCAGCGTGCTGCTGAATGCATCTATGCAGGAGATAGAAGAGAAGTATGTCTTTGAATATCGCACACCCCAGCAGATGGATGCCGATGTGCTCTATGCCGAACCTACGCTTCAGGGTAATGCCGTCGTTGCTAAGCGCAAAGAGGGAGATGCTGAGACGCAGGTCAACCTTGAACTATTGTTTAACTGTATTACCCAAGCAAAGTTTTAACTAAAAACCGAATAGAAAAATGGAAAACTTCAATATAAAAAGATTTGGTCAGGCACTGAAGTGTCACTTCCTCGTATCACAAAAGGCGTGGATTCGCATCTTTGGCATCTACACGTTGATCTTGTTCTTTGCTAACTTGTTCTTTACGCGTGTGGCAAGTATGAGATATTCAGCGATGGTGGAATTCTATCAAGGAGAAGAATTGATTTCCCAATATTCTACTGTTGTGAAAGACACAACACCTTTCTTCATGATATTCTTTTATATTGCCATGCTCTTTGGTGCCAGCTCTCTGTTTTCGCAGATGAAGGATACACGCAAGCGATCTGCTTATTTGCTCTGGCCTGTGTCGAATTGTGAGAAATATATCATCAGTCTGCTTCACTCTGTCGTTCTGATGGCCGTTATCACCATTGTATCTATCATTGCGGCAGATGCACTGCGCATCTTGACAGATGCCATTACTGGACGTGTCATAGTGTGGGGCGTTCCTTTATATGTGGATTTCCTCTCAGATGATCTTGAATGGCAGAAATTATTGTTAGTTGCAACCTGGATGTTCTATTACCATTCTCTCTACATCGTAGGCGGTACGCTGTTCCGTCGTCTCCAGTTCCTGCCAACGAGTGCTATTATTATCATTGCCACGATTCTGCTGGCGATAATCATCAAACAGACGGGACTGGACAAAATAGATTATCACTTCTTAGAGTATCAACAGGACAAGATGTATCAACTATCTAACGGTAAAACTTTTTACACCTATCGTACAATTTATAATCTCCGCTTCTATTTCGCTTTGCTGGGCGGCTGGTTTGTCATCGCAGCTCACTACTGGGCTTCGTATAAGATCTTCTGCCGCATACAGGTGATAAACAATAAATGGCTGAACGTATGATTTTTAATTCTGATAAACCAATTTTCTTGCAGATGGCCGATAGGCTATGTGACGAGATACTGGCCGACAAGTACAAGGACGACGACCGCATCCCATCGGTGCGTGAGTACGCTGTACTGCTGGAGGTGAACACCAACACCGCCGTGAGGGCCTATGATGAATTGGCACGTGCGAACATTATATATAATAAAAGGGGACTGGGCTACTTTGTGACTAAAGGGGCGAAGAAACAAATTATGAAAGAGCGCAAGCACGTGTTTATGAAAGAACAACTTCCGGAACTGTTCCGACAGATGCAACTGCTGGGTATAACGTTAGAAGATGTTAAAGAGGCGTATGATATGCAACAAACCTGACATTGCGTGCGTCTAAGAAAAAAAAATAAAAACGATATTTCGTTATGACGTCATATCATTATAACGAATATTATAAAGAATCGAATGATACACTTAGAGAACATCAACAAAACCTATTTCGGCGCACAGCCATTGCATGTACTGAAGGGCATAAATCTCGACATCGAAGCAGGCGAGTTTGTCAGCATCATGGGAGCTAGCGGCTCGGGTAAGTCCACCTTATTAAATATATTAGGTATCTTGGACAACTACGACTCGGGAATCTATGAACTAGCAGGCACACGCATCTGGAACCTGTCGGAGAGAAAAGCCGCAGAGTATCGTAACCACATGATTGGATTTATCTTCCAGTCGTTCAACCTGATCAACTTCAAGACGGCGGTAGAGAACGTAGAGCTGCCCCTGTTCTATCAGGGTGTGAGCAGGAAGAAACGCCACCAGCTGGCCTTGGAATATCTGGAGAAGCTGGGACTACTGGATTGGGCAGAACACTACCCCAACGAGCTCTCGGGCGGACAGAAACAGCGCGTGGCCATTGCACGTGCGCTGATCACAAACCCGAAGATTATCCTGGCCGATGAACCTACGGGTGCACTGGACTCGAAGACCAGCGTAGAGGTGATGGAACTGCTGAAGAACCTGAACAAGGAGGAACATATCACGCAGGTCATTGTGACGCACGACCCTGGCGTGGCACAACAAACCAACCGAATCATTAGAATCAAGGATGGAGTTATTGAATGAGATTTGGCAAACGGTGCAACGCAACAAGCTGCGCACCGGCCTGACAGGTTTCGCAGTGGCATGGGGCATCTTCATGCTGATTGTGCTGTTGGGTGCAGGCAACGGACTGATCAATGCACAACTGCTGCAAACCAACCGTTTCCTGTCGAACTCGATGGTGGCTTTCGGCGGCTGGACGTCGAAACCGTATCAAGGCATGAAGGAGGGACGCATGATTCAACTGCAGCAACGCGATATTGTCACCACCGACAAGGAGTTCAACGAGACTATCGACGAGGTCGGCGCTCAATATCGCGTGAGCCCACTGGTGAGTCATGGTTCTCAGTACCTGTACCCACAGGTCATGGGTGTGTACCCAAACCATATCCGCATTGACAAAGTGGACATGACGCAGGGTCGATTCATCAACACCATCGACATCCGCGAGAAGAGAAAGGTGCTGGTGATCAGCGAAAAGCAAGCCAAAGAGTTGGAAGCCAAACTGGGTGACAATATCAACTTGGGAAATTTCTCGTTTAAGATTGTAGGCCTCTACAAGGAACAAGAAAACGGACAGCCCTATATCTTCTCATCATACACGGCCATCAAGGGTATCTTTGGCACCAACAGTAGTGATGCCGGCAACATTGAGTTTACGTTCCATGGACTGGACACCGAGAACGATAACGAGGCTTTTGAGAAGAAATACCGCAAGCGCCTGAATGCAAACCACATGGTACACCCTGAAGACGAAGGTGCCATCTGGCTCTGGAACAGACACATGCAGAACATGCAGATGAACAAAGCTATCGGCATCATGAGGATGGCTCTGTGGATTGTAGGCTTGTTTACGTTGCTGAGCGGCATCGTGGGTGTTTCGAACATCATGCTGATCACCGTGAAGGAACGTACACACGAGTTTGGCATCCGAAAGGCCATCGGCGCCAAGCCGTGGGCAATCCTGAAACTGATCATCACCGAGAGTATCATCATCACGACCTTCTTTGGCTATATCGGCATGGTTCTGGGCGTGGCCACCTGCGAATATATGGATGCCACAATAGGACATACGAAGGTAGATGCCGGACTGTTTAAGGCGTCCATGTTCATCAACCCTACCGTGGGCATCGACATTTGTATCGAGGCAACCATGGTGATGATAATTGCCGGCACCATTGCAGGACTGATTCCTGCACTGAAGGCTGCAAAGACCAGACCTATTGAAGCACTTAGAGCAGATTAAGAACTTATGAGAATAGACTTAGACAACTATCGTGAAATCCTTGACACTCTGACCCGCAACAAGAGTCGTTCGCTGCTGACTGGCTTCGGCATCTTCTGGGGTGTGTTCATGCTGGTATCGCTGATAGGCGGAGGACAAGGACTGAAGGAACTGCTGAACTCTAACTTTGAAGGGTTTGCCACAAACTCAGCTCTTGTATGGGCTCAGCCAACGTCGAAAGCATACAAGGGTTTCCGCAAAGGACGCTACTGGAATATGGAATACAGAGACACCGAGCGACTGCGCCAGCGCGTGCCAGAACTCGACGTAATCTCGCCCATACTCTACGGCAATGGTGGTTCGGCCTATTATGCCGACAGAAAAACTTCTATCGACGTGAACGGTGTGCTACCTGAATATCAGTTCTTCAACAGTCCGAAGATGTTCTACGGACGCTTTCTGAACGACATGGACATCGCCCAGAAGCGCAAGGTGTGCGTCATTGGCAAGAAGATATACAAGGAACTGTTCCCTGGCGGTGGCAACCCCTGCGGAAAGTTCATCCGCGTGGACTCTATCTACTACCAGGTGATTGGTGTGGACTATAACACATCGGGAGGCATGACGGGTAGCGACGGTTCAAAACTGCTGTTGCCTATCACCCAGATGCAACAGGTCTATAACCGCGGTAACACGGTGGACATGATTGCCGTCACAGGACGACCAGGCGTGGTGATGACTTCCATCATCCCGCGTATCCGCGAGGCTCTGGGAAGAGCACATACCATCGATGCCAACGATGAACAGGCCATCATGGTGTTCAACACCGAGGTGCTGTTCCAAATGCTGGACTCACTGTTTCGCGGTGTCAACTTCCTGATATGGCTCGTGGGACTGGGCACACTGCTGGCCGGTGCCATCGGCGTTTCGAACATCATGCTGGTGACCGTGCGCGAACGCACCATAGAGATAGGAATACGTCGCGCCATTGGTGCCACACCCAGAATGATCCTGTCGCAAATTGTGGCAGAGAGTATCGTGCTGACGCTGGTGGCAGGTATGAGCGGCATTCTCTTTGCCGTGTTTATCCTGCAAATGCTAGAGATGGGCAATACGGAAGACGGTATTGTGAGTGCCCACTTCCAGGTGGACTTCTGGACAGCCATCATGGCTGCCTTGGCTATCGCCATGATGGGCGTATTAGCAGGTATCGCTCCTGCAGCACGTGCCATGAGCATCAAACCCGTAGATGCAATGAGAGACGAATAAAAACAATAAAACATAAAGATTATGAAAAAGTACATGAAACTCATCATTGCGAGCATCATCGCACTGATATTCATCGGAACCTTTGTGTTCCTGTGGCAGAAAAGCCAACCCAAAGAGGTGGTTTACACAGAGTTTACACCTGAAACAACCGACCTGAAGAAGACAACGATCATCACTGGTAAGATAGAACCACGCAACGAGGTGAGCGTGAAGCCTCAGATCAGCGGCATCATTGCTGAACTGATGAAAGAGCCTGGCGACTATGTACAGCAAGGCGAGGTGATTGCCAAAGTAAAGGTGATACCCGACATGGGCCAGCTGTCTAGTGCCGAGAGCCGTGTGCGTCTGGCTGACATTAACCTGAAACAGGTGGAGAAGGATTTCTCACGCACACAGTCACTGCACAACCAGAAACTGGTGAGCGACGAAGAGTTTGAGAAAAGTCGTCAACAACTGAAACAGGCACAGGAAGAGAATGCTGCTGCCATCGACGCATTGCAGGTGGTACGCGATGGTGTGTCAAAGTCGAATGCCTCGGCATCGTCAACGCTGATTCGCTCAACCATCAGCGGCATCATCCTCGACATCCCCGTAAAGGTGGGTAACTCGGTCATCAACTCTAACACGTTCAACGATGGTACAACCATCGCTACGGTGGCTAACATGAAAGATCTGATCTTCCGTGGCAACATCGACGAGACCGAGGTGGGCCTGCTCTCTATCGGCATCCCCATGAAGATCACCATCGGTGCTCTGCAGGATATGCAGCTCGACGCCACACTGGAGTATATCTCGCCAAAGGCAACAGAGAGCAATGGTGCTAACCAGTTTGAGATAAAGGCTGCCGTGCTGCTGCCCTCACTGAAAGAGGAAGGACAGAGCTTGCGCTCGGGCTATTCGGCCAATGCTGAGATTGTGCTGGCTCAAGCACAACAGGTGCTGGCTATCCCCGAAAGTGCCATCGAGTTCAGTGGCGACAGCACCTTCGTTTATTTGGTGAAGGGTGAGGGCAAGCAGAAGACCTACGAGCGCCAGCCTGTGGTGACAGGCCTGAGCGACGGTGTGAACATCGAGATCAAGAAAGGACTCAACGCCAAACAGAAGGTGCGCGGTCCGCAACTGATTGCTGAAGAACAATAAAACGACATGAAGATGATGAACAAAAGCATAGCATTTCTACTCTTCGCCGCTGCGTCGCTGCCCATGAATGCCCAAAAGGCATGGAGCCTGCGCCAGTGCTGCGACTATGCGGTGGAGCACAACATCACTGTAAAACAGTATGAGAACCAGCGCCGCCAACACGAGCTGCAGCTGTCCACTGCCCGCAACTCGCGCCTGCCAGACCTGAATGCCAGCGCAGGACAGAACTTCTCGTTCGGTCGTGGTCTGACGGCAGAAAACACGTACACCAACACGAACACGTCATCGACCTCGTTCTCGTTGGGCACAAGCATTCCTCTCTTCACGGGATTCCAGATTCCAAACAACATCCGACTGAACGAATTGAACCTCGAGGCCGCCACACAGGACCTAGAGAAAGCACGCAACGACATCCGCATGCAGGTGGCACAGGCTTACGTACAGATACTCTACGACCTGGAGCTTTCAGAGGTGGCCCATCGCCAGATAGCCATCGACTCTGCTCAGGTGGCACGACTGCAGGCCCTGCTCAACGTGGGAAAAATCAGCGAGGTGGAACTGGCTCAGCAAAAGGCAACACTCTCGCAGAGTCAACTCACGGCAACACAGGCCGACAACAACCTGCAACTGGCTTTGTTGTCGATGACACAGCTGCTGGAACTGGATAGTCCCGAGGGCTTTATGGTGGAACGTCCACAGGTATCAATGCTTACCGCAGAACCTGTTGCCATCACACCTGACGACATCTATGCCGAGGCCCTAGCTATCAAACCCGAGATTCAGGCACAGCAACTGCGACTGCGCTCTACCGACAACAACATCAAGATAGCACAAGCAGGACTCTATCCTCAGCTTAGTTTCAGCGCGGGTCTTGGCTCTAACTACTACAAGACTTCGGGCTTCCCTGCCGAGACATTCAGCAAACAGATAAAGAATAACTTCAGCCAGTATCTGGGCTTCAGTCTAAACATACCCATCTTCAACCGCTTCCAGACACGCAACAATATCCGTGCTGCCAAGTTGGAGCGCAACAACCAGCAACTGCAGTTGGACAATACGAAGAAGGCACTCTACAAGGAGATACAACAAGTGTACTACAATCTGGTGGCCGCCAATAGCAAACTGAGCAGCAGCAATCAGGCACGTCAAAGCAGTGAGACGGCATTCCTACTGACACAGGCAAAGTATGAACAGGGCAAAGCCACACTGACCGAGTTCAACGAAGCTAAGAACAACTATCTGAAAGCCGAGAGCGAGCTCACACAGTCGCGTTATGAATACCTGTATCAGCAGGCCTTGATACTCTTCTACCGCGGACAGGAGCTGTCCCTGTAGGACGTAAAAAAACTGAATAAAATTTGGTAGTATCGTAAAAAAGCGCTACCTTTGCAGGCGATTTCAAGAAGAATCGCCTGTTTTTATTTTTTTTGGACGATGGTGTAATGGTAACACTACAGGTTTTGGTTCTGTCATTCCCGGTTCGAATCCGAGTCGTCCAACTTCATACAGGAGGAAGCTTATGAAAAAGAAAATCGTTGTTTTGACGGGTGCCGGTATGTCTGTGGAGAGTGGTCTCCGCACATTCCGTGATGCTGATGGCTTATGGGAGGAATATCCCGTTGCCCAGGTAGCCACACACGAGGGTTGGGAAGCCGATCCTACACTGGTGACGAACTTCTACAACATGCTGCGCAAGAAGTGTTGGGGTGTGAAACCCAACGAAGGACACCGACTGGTAGCTGCACTGGAAGAGAAGTACGACGTCACCGTGGTAACGCAAAACGTGGACAACCTGCACGAGATGGCTGGTTCGACAAAGGTCATCCACCTGCATGGCGAACTGATGAAGGTTTGTTCTAGCCGCGATGTAGATGACCCACGCTACCAGCAAACGCTGACACCCGACAACTGCGAGATTGAGCCAGGCACAAAGGCTGGCGATGGATCGCTGCTTCGTCCTTTTATTGTTTTCTTTGGCGAAGCCGTTCCCAACATCACCATTGCTGCAGAAGAGGCCATGAGTGCCGACATCTTTATCGTCATTGGCACCAGCCTGAACGTTTATCCCGCAGCAGGTCTTCTTCACTACGTGCGCCCCAACGTTCCTGTTTACCTGATTGACCCCAACCCCGTGAGTGCTGGAAGCAACGTCAAGCAGATTCTGAAAGGAGCAAGTGCCGGCATGCAGGAACTGAGCGAACTGTTGATGAAATAGCTTACTGTGCGGTTCCACCAACTAAACACATCCCTTCAACCACCCGTCAAACTGAACAATCCGTTTGACTATGAGCCTCATCCGCTGTCACTATTGGCTGCGGAACAGGTTGCTGATTATATAAAAGATAAGGATGACTGGTGCGAGGAGATCGCTGCCGGCAAGATGTTTGGCGTGCTGGTGTGTCAGGATGCAGAAGGAAAACTGGGTTTTCTGGCTGCCTATAGCGGACAGATAGGCGGTAGGGCCGACTGGCCTTGGTTTGTGCCAGCCGTCTTCGACTACCTGCAACCCGATGGTTATTTCAAGCAGGAAGAAAGTGCTATCACTGCCATCAACCATCAGGTGGACACCATGGAGAACAGTTATCAGCTTCTGCATCTGCGACAAGAGGTGGCCCGACTGAAAGAACAGGCCGATGCAGAGGTGAACGACTATAAGGAGATGATGCGCAAAGCGAAGGCTTTACGTGCTGCTGCCACCGTACGAACAGAGGCAATGACACGCGAGAGCCAGTTTCAGAAGGCCGAGCTTCGCCGACTGAAAGCACGCTGGAAGGAACGCATCACAGAAGCCGAACGCGGTCTTTCACCTTTGGAAGACCAGATTACTCAGTTAAAACAAGAACGCAAGCATCGCTCCGATGCACTGCAACAGTGGCTGTTCAGCCAGTTCGTCATGTTGAATGCACGTGGCGAACGCCAATCTCTCTTAGACATCTTTGCACCAACCTCACAAGGCATTCCTCCGTCGGGAGCCGGCGAGTGTTGTGCCCCCCGATTGCTACAGTATGCCTTCATGCATCATCTTCGTCCGCTTTGCATGGCAGAGTTCTGGCAAGGAGCATCGCCAAAGATGGAGATACGCCACCACGGCCAATACTATCCTGCCTGCCAAGGCAAGTGCAAGCCTATCCTTTCGTTTATGCTCCAAGGCCTGAAGGTAGAACAGCTGACGCCATCAGCAAAGACATCCCCGCTAGACATCATCTATGCCGATGCAGACATCGTGGTGGTCAACAAGCCAGCAGGGATGCTATCGGTACCGGGAAAGACGGAGGCCACATCAGTCTATGACCTTCTGAAGACCAGATTTCCACAGGCAGAAGGGCCCATCATTGTGCACCGCCTGGACATGGACACGTCTGGTATCATGGTGGCTGCTCTTTCCCTCAAGGCCTACCACCATCTGCAGAGTCAGTTTATCAATCGTTCCACACATAAGGAATACATCGCTTTAGTACAGTCAAAGAACCACTTTACTCATCGTAAAGGGCAACTTTGCCTACCTCTACGCGCAGATATAGACGACCGTCCACGCCAGTTGGTGGACTTTGAGCACGGTCGGCATGCATTAACCACCTACGAAGTGCTCTCAGAGAGCCAACACATCGTGCGTCTGAGACTGGTGCCTCACACAGGGCGCACCCATCAGTTGCGCGTGCATTGCGCTCATCATCAGGGACTCCAAGCCCCCATTCTGGGCGACAATCTCTATGGAAAAGCCTCCGACCGTCTCTATCTGCATGCAGAAAAGTTGTCATTCACCCACCCCACCACCGGCGAAGAGCTTACTTTCTGCGCCCCAGCACCTTTTTAATCAACGTATAAAAAACATTAATTAAAAGCATCAATCACTATCAATTCATAAGAAAACACCTACCTTTGCTAAAAATATACTATTTAATAACAAATAAAAATGAGAAAATTATTCATTAGTGCACTGTTCCTAATAATCAGTGCGGTGTCAATGGTGGCCCAACAGATGCCCCCCATTCCCGTTGACCCAGAGGTACGAATTGGTAAGTTGGACAACGGTCTGACCTACTACATCCGTCATAACGAATGGCCCGAGCACGTAGCCAACTTCTACATTGCCCAGCGCGTGGGTTCTATTCAGGAGGACGAGACGCAGCGCGGTTTGGCTCACTTCCTTGAGCACATGGCTTTCAACGGCTCGGAGAACTTCCCCAACAAGCCCGGCAAGAGCATCATCGACTTCACCCGTTCGCTGGGTGTTGAGTTTGGTAGCGACCTGAATGCCTACACTTCTATCGACCAGACCGTCTATCGTGTCTGCAACGTGCCTACATCTAAAGGCCAGGCAGCCCTCGACTCTTGTTTGCTGATACTGAAAGACTGGTCATGCGGTCTTTCGCTCGAAGCCGACGAGATTGACAAGGAACGCGATGTGGTTCACAACGAATGGCGCCTGGGTGAAGGTCCCTCACAGCGCATGATCACCCGTTCACTGCCAAAGATATATCCGGGTTCAAAGTATGGTGAGCGCATGCCTATCGGACTGATGAGCGTCATCGACAGCTTCAAGCCTGCCACACTTCGTGCCTATTACCAGAAGTGGTACCGCCCAGACAACCAGGCCATCATCGTCGTTGGCGACATCGATGTCAACCATACCGAGGCTATGATCAAACAGTACTTCAGTGGTATCAAGGTGGCTGCCAATGCTGCACAGGTAGTAGCCGAGCAGGTGCCCGACAACGAAGAGCCTATCTTCGTCTTCGAGAAAGACAAGGAGATGCGCATGAACAACATCCTCCTGTTCATGAAACACGATGCCACACTGCCCGAGGAGAAGGCCAACATGGACTACCTGCTTGAGGTATATATCAAGGGTGTTATCTCTCAGATGTTCAATGCTCGTATGCGCGAGCTGGCTGAGGACCCCAACTGTCCTTTCCTGCAGGTAGCAGGCGATGACGACGACTATCTGCTGGCAAAAACCAAGGGAGCCTTCCAGATGATGAGTGTGCCCAAGGAAGGACGCGACATGGAGACGCTTTACACCATGATCCGTGAAGCTCGCCGTGTGGCTAAGTTTGGCTTTACCGCCACCGAGTACGAGCGTGCCAAGGCCGACTACCTGAGTGCTCTGGAGAAGCAGTACACCAACCGCGCCAAGATCACCAATGCGCAGTATGGCGACGACTATCGCGACAACTACCTGTCGAACGAACCTATCCCCTCTATCGAATCACTCTATCAGATCATCAACCAGATTGCGCCCAACATCCCCGTTGAGGTGGTCAATCAGGTGTTGCCCCAGCTCATCAGCGACAGCGACAAGAACCTCGTGGTGATGGAGTGGGCACGCGAAGCCGACGGACTGACCTACCCCACCGAGGCCGACATGAAGGCTGCCGTGGCTAAGGCTCGTGCCGAAGAGCTCGTTGCCTATGTTGACAACGTGAAGAACGAGCCCCTGATGGCCAAGTTGCCAAAGGCTGGTAAGATTAAGAAAGAGACAGAGAACAAGACCCTGGGTTACAAGGAGCTGACTCTCTCGAACGGTGCTACCGTCATTCTGAAGCCCACTGACTATAAAGACGACGAGGTTCGACTCGAGGCATTTGCCATGGGCGGCAGGTCACTCTATGGCGAGAGCGACTATGCCAACCTGAAAGTATTCGACCAGGTGATCGGCTATAGCGGTCTCGGCAACTTCTCAAGCACAGAGCTCAGCAAAGCCCTTGCTGGTAAGAACGTCAATGCCGATGCCACTCTTGGACTGACACGTCAGTATATCACGGCACATGCTACGCCTAAGGATCTGGAGACCATGTTCCAGATGATGTATCTCTACTTCACCGCCGTCAATAAGGACGAGAAGCAGTATCAGAACCTGATGACCCAGATGGAGATGCAATTGAAGAACAAGCACCTCTCTCCCGATGCCATTTACAGTGACTCTCTGACCAACACCATCTACTGCCACAATCCCCGTTTCCAGAACTTGGAGGTAGAGGACCTGAAGAACATCAGCTACGACCGCATCCTGGATATCCATAAGGACCGTTTCAAGAATGCGTCTCAGTTTACTTTCATCATCGTGGGTAAGTTCGACGAACAGCAGATTCGTCCCTTCATCGAACAGTACATCGCTGCTCTTCCTGGCAAAGGTAAGGCCGACAAGTACAAGGATGTAAGAACCATCGCCACCGGAGAGATTGTGAACAAGTTTACACAGAAGAGCGATTCGCCCAAGGCTACTGCCGTTGAGGTATGGACAGCCACGGCTCCCTACACGCTCGACAATATGGTGAAGCTCGATGCTGCCGGACAGATCCTGTCTATCCTCTACCTGCGCACCATCCGCGAAGAAGAGAGTGCTGCCTACTCTTGCGGTGCTTCAGGCCAGTTCTTACTCAGCGGCACCCAGCCACTCATGCAGTTGCAGGCCTACTGTCCCATGAACCCCGACAAGGCCGAGATTGCCGTCAGGTTGCTGCACGAAGGTATCGAGAAGGCTTCTCAGGAGATTGATGCCAACGACCTGGCTCAGGTGAAGGAGAACATGCTGAAGAATGCCGATATCATGGCAAAGAACAATGGCTACTGGATGAACACGATCAGCACCTGGAAGGAGTACGGTCTGGACACCCACACCGACTACAAGAAGACCATCGAGGCACTGACACCTCAGTCGCTCAGCCAGTTCATCAAGGAACAGATCCTGAGCAGTGGCAACCACGTTGAGGTTATCATGACCCCCGAGGCCAAATAACCTTTTAGACATACCCCATAAAGAAGGGGCATCGCTCGGTTGAGCGATGCCCCTTTTACATTTGTATCTATCAGGAACGATTAACGTACTTCCCAGATATCGTTGGTCTCCAGCAACTCGGTGAAGTTGTGATACTTCTTCTGAGCGCTTACCTCTGCCAACTGAGCATGAACGGCCTCGTTGTAAGTAGGAGCCTCGACATCGCGAATCACACCGAGGGCGATGGGGAATCCATCCTCTGGCGACATCATGGCCAACTTCAGCTGCAGGGTGTTGTCCTCGCAGTGAGCATCGTGTACCAATACATCGTCGATGGTGTAGCCATCCTTGCCGATCTCTACAACTTTCAAGCCAAAGCCCTGCTGCACCAGTCCGAACTCGTTGTTCTCACCGAACACCAGTTTCTCGCCATGCTTTACGTAGATAGCGTTCTTCTTGCGGCCCTCGTTGTTGTAAACCACATCATGACAGTGGTCGTTGAAGATCACACAGTTCTGCAAAACCTCTGTGACTGAAGCGCCTTTATGCTCATAGGCAGCCTTCAGCACCTCTACGGTACCCTTGGCATCGGTAGCGACGCAACGGGCAAAGAAGTGACCGCGAGCACCGAAGCACAGTTCGGCAGGACGGAAGGGATCCTCCACCGTGCCGTAAGGGCTAGACTTCGACACGAAGCCACGAGGTGAGGTAGGACTGTACTGACCCTTTGTCAAACCGTAGATACGGTTGTTCAGCAGGATCATGTTCAGGTCGATGTTACGACGGTTAGCGTGGATGAAGTGGTTACCACCGATAGCCAGTCCGTCGCCATCGCCCGACACCTGCCATACGGTCAGGTTGGGGTTAGCCACCTTAGCACCGGTAGCGATGGCAGCAGCACGACCGTGGATGGTGTTCATGCCGTAGGTTGCCATGTAGTGAGGCAGACGACTAGAGCAACCGATACCAGAAATCACTGCTACGTTCTCGGGGGCTACGCCAATCTCGGCCATAGCCTTATGGAGTGAAGCCAGGAAGAAGTGGTCGCCGCAACCAGGGCACCAACGAGGCTGGCCTTTCTTAAAATCTTGTGCTGTATAACTCATAATGCTTTACTTTCTAATAATCTCCTCGAATGCGTTAACTAACTCTTCTACAACGAATGGCTGACCCTTCACCTGATTGAACTGATAGGGCACGAAGCCATCTACCTTCATGCGCAGGTAGCCAGCCAGCTGTCCCATGTTCTGCTCAGCCACAACCACCTTCTTATATTTAGTAAGTACGGCAGCCGTGTTCTTTGGCAGCGGGTTCAGATACTTGAAGTGAGTCTGAGCAACCTTATAGCCCTTCTGGCGTAACTCGTCCATGGCTGAATGCAGATGACCATAGGTAGAACCGAAGCCTACGATGAGCAGGTCGGCATCTTCTGCGTCGCCACTTACCTCGAGGTCGGGCACCTGGATATTGTCAATCTTCTGCTGACGCAGACGAGTCATCAGGTCGTGGTTCTCAGGATTTGTTGAGATAGCACCCGTGTTAGAGTCCTTCTCCAGTCCACCCAAGATATGAGCGAAGCCCTCACGACCAGGCACAGCCCAGTAGCGGGTTCCATTCTCTGCACGCATATATGGTGTCCACTTACCCTTCAGTTCCTCGGGAACGTAAGGAGGATTGATGGCATCAAGCTTTGTGATGTCGGGCAACTTGAAAGCACCTGAGCCGTTGGCCACAAATGCATCGGTGAGCAGCACCACAGGAGTCATGTGCTCCAATGCTATCTTACAAGCCTGGTAGGCAGCGTCGAAGCAGTCGGTAGGACTGGTGGCAGCCATGACAGGCATGGGGCTCTCACCGTTACGACCGAAGAGGGCCTGCAGCAGGTCGGTCTGCTCTGACTTCGTAGGAAGACCCGTAGCAGGACCACCACGCTGTACATCGAGCACCACCAGTGGCAGCTCCATGATGACAGCCAGGTTCATAGCCTCGCTCTTCAGGCAGACGCCAGGTCCAGAGGTTGATGTCACACCCAGTGCACCAGCGAAAGAGGCACCAAGAGCAGAGGCACATCCACTGATCTCATCCTCACACTGCACGGTGATCACGCCACAAGACTTATGCTTTGACAACTCGTGCAGCACGTCGGTGGCAGGTGTGATGGGATAAGAACCCAGATACAGTCTCAGTCCTGCCTTCTCGGCAGCGGCGATGAAACCATAAGCCGTAGCCTTGTTACCGGTGATGTCCATATAGCGACCGGGGGTCTTCTCCTTGGTCTCTACGCGATAAACATTGATAGCACTTGAGTGGGTGTTGTGACCGTAGTCCCAACCGGCCTGAATCACCTTGATGTTTGCCTCGGCAATGGCAGGCTTCTTGGCGAACTTCTCGCGCAGGAAGTTTGCAACGAGGTTCAGATCGCGATCGAAGAGCCAGCAAACCAGTCCCAGTGCAAACATGTTACGGCACTTCAACATGGCCTTGTTGTCCATACCGCTGTCGGCCAGACAGTCCTTCACCATCTGTGTCATCGGACAAGCCACCACGCGGTCGGCATCGATACCCATCTCGCCCAGATAGTCTTCAGTAGCAAACTGAGCCTTTTCCAAATCCTTGGGTCCGAAAGAGTCTGTGTCGATGATAATCGTAGCACCGGGCTTAGCATAGCGATACTGTGTCTTCAGTGCGGCAGCGTTCATGGCCACGAGCACGTCGCACTTGTCACCAGGTGTGTAAACCTTACCAGCACCGATGTGCACCTGGAAACCAGATACGCCAGTCAGCGAACCTTGCGGGGCGCGGATATCAGCAGGATAGTCGGGGAATGTTGAGATGCCATTGCCTACAGTGGCACTGACAGTAGAAAAAATGTTTCCGGCCAACTGCATACCGTCGCCAGAGTCTCCAGAGAAGCGCACGACCACCTGATCGAGTGCTTTCACTTCCAAATTTTCAGCCATATTTTTAAATAATTATACAAAGTAAGTTTAATTTTGGGTGCAAATTTCGGAATATTTATCGAATTATCAAAACTTTCATGCAAAAAATGCACAAAAATGAATAAAAAATCACTTTTTACTTACAAATTGCTAATAATTGTTAGTTGATTTCCCCATATCGGGATTTCTTTGTACCTTTGTGCCGCTAAAATAAGAATAAGAAAAGGGATATAATGGAAACTATCAAGAATCAACATTTTGAAGGTGAGCGTCCGCTATTCGAGGTTCACGACGTAAGATTGGAACAGGTAACAATTGGAGAAGGCGAGAGCGCCATAAAGGAGTGTTCAAACATTGAAGCCGAGGATTGTCATTTCTGGGGCAAATACCCCTTCTGGCATGTTCACGGTTTCAAGATTAACCGCTGTCAGTTTGATGCCGGTGCACGTTCTGCATTGTGGTATAGTGATAATATGGACATGCGCGACACGCGTATAGACGGACCGAAGATGTTCCGCGAGATGCACGACATGTATCTGGAGAATGTGGTTATCAACGATGCCGACGAGACATTCTGGAAGTGTCGCAACATTGAGGCACGCAACCTGGAGCTGCACGACGGCACCTATCCTTTCATGTTCTGTGAGAACGTGAAGATCGACGGACTGAAGAGCGACTCGAAGTACGTATTCCAATACTGTAAGAACGTAGAGATACACAACGCCAATATCGTAACTAAAGACTCTTTCTGGGAGTGCGAGAACGTGACCATCTACGACTCTGTGCTCGATGGTGAGTATCTGGCTTGGCATTCTAAGAACGTACGCCTGGTCAACTGTCACCTGGCTGGCGAACAGCTGCTGTGCTATGCCGACCAGCTGGTACTGGAGAACTGCACCTTCGCACCCGACTGCGACCGCGTCTTTGAATATAGCTGCATGGAGGCCGACATCAAGGGACATATTGAGAACATCAAGAACCCCACCAGCGGCCACATCATTGCCGACTCTATCGGTAGCATCACCATCGACAAGAACATCAAGCAGCCTGCCAACTGCGTGATTGAAACAAGAAAATAAAGTATCATCATCTATTCATAAAGAAAGAGAAGAACATGTCCAAATACAATTTCGATGAGATAGTCACGCGCCGCCATACGGGCTGTGTGAAGTGGGACGAGCCCCGTCCGCTGTCCGTTGGTGGCGAAGATATCATCCCCCTCTGGGTGGCCGATATGGACTTCAAGGCTGCCCCTGCCATTCAGGAGGCAGTCATCAAGCGCGCCCAGCATGGTGTCTATGGCTACACCGTGGTCGAGGACGACTATTACGATGCCGTCATCTCCTGGTTCAAGCGCCGTCATCAGTGGGACATCCGCCGCGAAGAGATTATCTACACCACGGGAGTCGTCCCTGCCATGTCGGTAGCCATCAAGGCCTTGACCATGCCTGGCGAGAAGGTGTTGATCCTCTCGCCCGACTACAACTGTTTCTTCTCTAGCATCCGCAACAACGGCTGCGAGGTTCTCGAGAGCATTCTCAGTCCGGTGGGCCACACGTTTGAGGTGGACTGGAGCGATTTCGAAGCAAAGTGCGCCGACGAGAAGACCACCGTATTCCTGCTTTGCAACCCTCACAACCCCACCGGTCGCGTCTGGACCAAAGAGGAGCTGACCCGCATGAACGACATCTGCATGAAACATGGTGTCAAGGTGGTGAGCGACGAGATACACTGTGAACTGGTCATGCCCGGTCATCGCTTTCTGCCCTTCGCGGCTGTCAGCGAGGCCTGTCGCCAGAACAGCGTTACGCTGAACTCACCGTCTAAGTCGTTCAACATTGCTGGTCTGCAGGCAGCCAACATCATCTGCGCTCAACCCGAGTGGCGCCGCCGTCTGGACCGTGCGGTCAACATCAACGAGGTGTGCGACCTGAACCCCTTCGGTCCTGTGGCCCTAAAAGCTGCCTATAATGATAGCGAGGACTGGATCGACGAGCTCAACGACTACCTGTGGTCAAACTACCAGATGCTGTGCGATTATGCCAAAGAGCACCTTCCCCACTGGAAGGTCAGCCAGTTGCAGGGCACCTACCTGTTGTGGATAGACATCACCGCTACGGGCATGACGGCCCAGGCCTATACCGACCACCTGTTGCGCGACTATCACGTATGGGTCAACCCCGGCACCATGTATGGTCCGCAGAGTGGCGAAGGCTACATCCGCGTGAACATTGCCTGTCCGCAGGCTTTACTTAAAGAGGCTTTGGAAAGAATCAAGGAGTAGGTTATGAGTATTCTTATTGACAGAGAACAACGTATACGGCGAGCAGAAGAACTCTTCATGCAAGGGTTCAACTGCTCGCAGTCGGTTGTAGCCGCCTTTGCCGACCTCTATGGCTACACCGAAGAACAAGCACTGCGCATGAGCGCAGGCTTTGGTGCCGGCATCGGTCGCCTACGCATGTCTTGTGGTGCCTTCAATGCACTGGCATTGCTGGCCGGATTGGACTGCGGGTCGGTGACTCCCGGCGACCGCGAAGGTAAGTCCTATAATTATAAAGTGGTGCAACAGTTGGCCGAGCGCTTCCGCGAGGCCCATGGTTCGCTCATTTGTGCCGAACTGCTGAAACTCAAGAAAGACGCACCGCTCACCTATGTGGCCTCCGAGCGCACTGCCGAATATTACAAGACACGCCCCTGTGTGAATCAAATTATATCTGCTGCCCATATATTTGCTGACTATTTGGAAGCAAAACAATGATTTTTCTTACAAATCATTCGTTATTTCAGAATAATTTTGTACTTTTGCACGCAAAATTATCAAATCCCTATATATGGCTTATACACGCATGACTGCTGCTGAAGCTGCAGCACTGATAAAAAATGGAGAGAATATTGCCATGAGCGGCTTTACGCCTGCAGGTGTGGCAAAGGCAACAACCAAGGAGTTGGCAAAGATTGCTGTAGCCGAACATGAGGCTGGTCGCGAGTTCAAGGTAGGTATTTTTACGGGTGCATCTACCGGTCAGAGCACCGATGGCGATATGGCCAACGCACAGGCCATCAAGTATCGTGCCCCCTACACCACCAACCCCGACTTCCGCAAGCACGTGAACCAAGGTGAGATTCCCTACAACGACCTGCACCTCAGCCACATGGCACAGGAGCTTCGCTATGGTTTCTATGGTGACATTGACTGGGCTATTCTCGAGGTCTGCGACATCGAGGAGTGTGGCAACGACTACCATGTCTATCTCACCGCAGCCGGTGGTATCAGTCCTACTGCAGCCCGTCTGGCTAAGCACGTCATCCTGGAGCTGAACAGCTTCCACAATCCCAACGCCAAGTTCATCCACGACGTCTATGAGCCATTGGATCCCCCCTACCGTCAGCCCATCATGATCACCAAGGTCAGCGACCGCATTGGTGTGCCCTACGTCTCTATCCCCAAGGACAAGGTGGTGGGTGTCGTAGAATGTAACATCCCCGACGAGGCCCGTGCCTTTAAGGATTCAGATCCTGTGACCGAGAAGATTGGCTTCCTGACAGCCGAGTTCCTGGTTGAAGAGATGCACAAGGGTCGCATTCCCAAGGAGTTCCTGCCCCTGCAGAGCGGTGTAGGCTCTACGGCCAACGCTATCCTGGGTGCGCTGGGCGAGGATAAGCACGTGCCCAACTTCAACATCTATACCGAGGTGATTCAGAACTCTGTCATCGAGATGATGCTCAACGGTCGTGTGAAGGATGCTTCGGCCTGCTCGCTCACCGTCAGCAACGAGTGTCTGATGCAGGTTTACGACAATATGGACTACATGAAGCAGCACCTTACGCTGCGTCAGAGCGAGATATCTAATTCGCCCGAGGTCATCCGCCGACTGGGCGTCATCGCGATCAACACAGCCATCGAGGCCGACCTCTATGGCAATGTCAACTCAACGCACATCAGCGGTGTCAAGATGATGAACGGCATTGGTGGCAGCGGCGACTTCATCCGCAATGCCTACCTCTCTATCTTCACCTGTCCTTCTGTGGCTAAGGGTGGTGTCATCTCAAGCATCGTGCCCTTCGTCAGTCACCAGGACTCTTCCGAGCACGACGTCAACATCATCGTCACCGAACAGGGTGTGGCCGACCTGCGCGGCAAGAGCCCCGCTCAGCGTGCCGAGTGCATCATCGAGAACTGTGCACACCCCGACTACAAGCAGTTGCTGTGGGACTACCTGAAGATTTCAAAGAAGGGACAGACCTGCCACAACCTCACGGCTGCCTTTGCCATGCACGACACCCTGGCTCGCAAGGGCGACATGCACCTGACCGATTTCTCAGAATACGTAAAATAAATACTGATGCGACATCAGCGCACACAACGATGGCTGCTATTCCTGTTCGTAGGATTAGTAGCCATCAGTGTTTCTGCACAGACCAATACGGGGGCCACCGACTGGTACCAGGCGTACCATCAGTTGCTGGAGGACTATACCGACGACGAGGGTGCCACGCTGACCGAGGCTGACCTGGAACTGCTGCAGCAGTTGGCCGACCACCCTGTCAACCTCAACGCCACGACACGCAGCGAACTGGAACAGTTGCCGTTTCTGTCGCGCCAGCAGGTCATGGATATCATAGAGTATCTGGACCGCTATCGTCCTGTGCGCTCCCTGGGCGAACTGCGCATGGTGCGCTCTTTGAGCTATCAGCAACTTTCACTGCTGCCCTACTTCGTCTATGTGGGCGAATACACGCCGCCGGAGACCATGCGCCCCCCCGTCGTGCTGCGCCAAGCGCTCACGGCCACGGCCAACATACCATTCTACAACCGCAAGGGCGACGACAACGGCTATCTGGGCTATCAATACCGGCACTCGCTGCGCTACGAGCTGGACTACGGCAAGAAGCTGCGGGCGGGCATCATCGGGGCGCAGGATGCTGGCGAGCCCTTTTTCACCGACAGAAACCGGTGGGGATATGACGCCTACTCCTACTACCTACAGGTTAACGACCTGGGACCTGTCGCCACGGCCATCGTCGGGAAGTATAAGCTCTCTGCCGGCATGGGACTGGTACTGAACAACGGGTTCTCGATGGGAAAGACCATCACGCTGCAGTCGCTGGGCCGACTCTCTCAAGGCCTACGCCCGCACAGTTCGCGCTCCGAGCAGGGGTACTTCCAGGGAGCGGCTGCCAACATCAGCCTCAGCAAACCGCTGTCGGTGACGGTCTTTGCCTCGTACCGAGGCGTTGACGCCACACTCAACGACGACGGTAGCGCCAAAACACTTATCTACAGCGGCTATCATCGCACCCCTAACGAGATGCAGAAGAAATACAACACGCACCTCACGGCCTTTGGCGCCACAACTGCCTTTCATGCTGCTGCCTTCCGTATGGGAGCCACGGCCATCTATACCGAAACCGATCGCGCCCTGCGCCCGGATCGCAGCCAACCTTTCCGCCGCTACTACCCGCATGGTGAGCGATTTTTCAACGCCAGCCTGTACTATGGCTACGACCATCACCGCTGGACCGTTCGCGGCGAGACAGCCATCAGTCAGGAAGGTGCCCTGGCCACCATCCATGCACTGAGTCTTCAGTCGCGCAGCGGCACCAGCATCACAGCACTGCATCGGTTCTACAGTCATCGCTACACGTCGCTATATGCGCACAGTTTCAGCGAAGGCTCACGCATACAAAACGAGCAGGGTTTTTACCTGGGTGCCACCTGTCGCCCCATTTCCCACCTGCAACTTCAGGCTTATGCCGACTATGCTTATTTCCCGCAGCCCCGCTACCGCGTGTCTGCGTCCTCGCATGCGCTCGACCTCTTTCTGCAGGCCAACTACCAGCGCGCCCGTTGGGACCTCAGCGGACGCCTGCGTGCCCGCTTCCGCCAGCAGGACAACGACGAGCAGACGGCGTTGGTGCCCGTCAGAGAACAGCGTGGACGTCTTGCCGCCACCTATCGATACTCGGAACGACTCTCGCTGAAAAGTCAGTTGGATATGGCACAGATGTCGTCTCCAACCACGAGTCGTGGCATCATGTGGAGTCAGCAAGGCACCTACCAGACCAAAAAGCACCTGTTATGCGCCACTGCTGCGCTCTTTCGCACCGACGACTACGACAGCAGGCTTTATCTCTACGAGCGCCAGATGCGCTACGACTTCTCGTTTCCCATGTACTACGGCCAAGGCATGCACCTCATGCTGTTAGCACGCACCGCCGTCACGCCCCAGCTGCATCTCACCGCCCGACTTGGTTTCACCAACTATTTCGACCGTGCGACCATCGGCTCAGGACTGCAAGAGATTCCCCACTCCAGCACCACCGACCTCTCGTTGCAACTTCACTACCGCTTCTAACAAAAACTGCATGCCTACAGTCCCCTGAAAGGGCCACTATCAGCATAAGACAGCAGCCCTTTTGAGGCACCATTGCGCCCCTATTAAAACACAATACTTATGGTTTCATCTTCGCTCTAGAGTCTAGAATACACATTTCTAGACTCTAGAATAGTGCGATCTAAACTCTAGAACACGCCATTCTAGAGTCTAGATCAGGAGCAAAAGTGGCACTATTACATGTCAATAGTGCCACTTTTGAATCACAAGACAAGCACTATTAGACTGCAAAAGGAACGCTATCAGATGGTGATAGCACCAATATAAAACAAGGATAGCCACCAGTCACGCTGATGGCTATCCTTATTGTGATGTGCGTTGCCCTGTTTGCGACAAGGCGTCACGCTTAATGCTTTCGGTTGGCACGCTGCTCGCGGTACTTTGCCTTCTGACGGGCCGAGCCACTGCCGTGCGCACCGGTGATGTACTTTTTCTTTTTGGCCTTGGTCTTCACCTTACCCTCATTGGGGTCCTTGCGTTCTCCACCACGGCCAAAAGAAATGCCATTCTCCAGTATAGACTGAAAATCATCCTCTCTACCCATAACTATTCGTTTTTTGTTTGATTAGATATCTAACCACTCCCCTCCCTCACAGGGAGGGGTCGGGGGAGAGTCTTCTATTTTGTTTAATTTTAATGGTGGAACAAGCGAACGCCAGTGAAGGTCATGGCGATGCCGTACTTGTCGCACGTCATGATAACATGGTCGTCGCGCACCGAGCCACCGGCCTGAGCGATGAACTCTACACCGCTCTTGTGGGCACGCTCAATATTGTCGCCGAAGGGGAAGAAGGCATCAGAGCCCAGAGCCACCTTGGTGTTCTTGGCAATCCACTCGTGCTTCTCCTGCAGGGTCAGCACCTCGGGCTTCTCGGTGAAGAACTGCTGCCAAGCGCCATCGCGCAGCACATCGTCGTGCTCCTCCTCAGAGATATACACATCGATGGTGTTGTCGCGGTCGGCACGACGGATACCCTCCTTGAAAGGCAAGTTCATCACCTTCGGATGCTGACGCAGCCACCAGATGTCGGCCTTCTGTCCGGCCAGACGGGTGCAGTGGATACGGCTCTGCTGTCCGGCACCGATACCGATGGCCTGACCATCCTTTACGTAGCAAACAGAGTTTGACTGTGTGTACTTCAGGGTGATGAGGGCAATAATCAGGTCGCGACGAGCTTCCTCAGTGAATGTCTTGTTGGCTGTGGGGATATTCTCAAACAGAGCGGGATCGTCCAAGCGAATCTCATTGCGTCCCTGTTCAAAGGTAACGCCAAACACCTGCTTGGTCTCGATAGGTGCGGGTGTGTAGGCGGGGTCTATCTTAATCACATTATAAGTACCCTTGCGCTTGTCCTTCAGAATCTCGAGTGCCTCGGGAGTATAGTCGGGTGCGATTACACCGTCGCTCACCTCGCGCTTGATGATCAGTGCAGTCGTTGCATCACAAGTGTCGCTCAGGGCGATGAAGTCACCGTAAGACGACATACGGTCGGCACCACGTGCACGTGCATAAGCACAAGCGATGGGCGACTCATCGAGTCCCTTGATGTCGTCAACGAAATAGATGTGCTTCAGTGTGTCGCTCAGGGGCAGACCTACAGCTGCACCGGCAGGCGATACATGCTTGAACGAGGCAGCAGCTGCCAGTCCAGTAGCAGCTTTCAGCTCCTTCACCAGCTGCCAAGAGTTAAATGCGTCAAGCAGGTTGATATAGCCGGGACGGCCGTTAATCACTTCGATGGGTAACTCTGAGCCATCCTGCATGTAAATGCGCGATGGCTTCTGATTCGGATTGCATCCGTACTTCAATGCCAATTCTTTCATACCTTATAAAAAGAGAAAATAATACCTTTTCTGACTGCAAAGGTACTCATTTTTTGCAAATTATACTCCTGTATCCTTCATTTTTATTTTTCCTTTAACTTCATTTTATATCTTCCTCAGAAACGAAAGGATGCCCGCTTCCATAAAAAGGAAAGCAGGCATCCCGGCGCAATCAATTATAAAGAAGTTATTTTATAAATAGTCTCTTCGTGTTGATAATGTATAGACCGCTTGGTAGTTTCAGTACCTGCTGTAGAGGCATCTGACGAGAAACCAGTGTGCCATTAAGCGTATAGACAGTCACGTACTTACATCCGGCAAAGATTTTCTCAATGCCCGAAGTGATGTCGGCGGTGTAGGTGATGTCATGAGCAGGCATCGTCTTGTATTCCTGGTCGCTCACCCATCCGTTGAAGGTGTAACCTTCCTCGGCTGTGTATTGGCGTAGTACGATAGTTGCGCCATATTCCACTGGGTCACGTGCCCACTCTTGTCCGTTCACTATATAGATAACGTTGTATTTATTGACCGTGTAAACGGCATCGTAGGTTACGTCATGAGCAGGAACGGTAGTACCTTCTGCCAATGTCGGATTCCAACCAGTAAAGGTGTGGCCTTCCTTCTCGGGGGCAGTTGGTGGTGTGATAACAGAGCCATAGTCTAGAGAATCTGTTTTGATGGTTACGCCATCTGCCGTGAATGTCACGGCGTACTGGTTGACTGTAAACTGAGCCGTGAATGTCAGGTTAGATGCAGGCATCGAATCAGGAATCTCTGGTGTCCACCCAGTGAAGGTGTAGCCTTCCTTAACCGGATCGGTTGGCTTGGTTATGGAGGTCGCATAGGTTACCTCGTTCTCGCTTTCCTGTCCGTCAACAACCCATGTCACCTTGTATTTGTTGGCTGTGTATACAGCGTCGTAGGTCACATCGTGTGCGGGCATTGTTGCACCTACCGTCAGTTCTGGATTCCATCCTTTGAAGGTGTGGCCTTCCTTGTCTGGAGCCTCGGGTGCAGTAATGGTAGCACCAAAGTCCAGCGCTTCAGTCTTAATAGTCTCACCATTGGCAGTAAATGTTATGGTGTACTGATTGACAGTCCACGTAGCATTATAGCTTCGGTTCTCCGTACTACCCGTGGCAATAATCACCGATGTCGTTGCCTCGTTGAGTCCCGTACCAGTCCATCCGGCGAAGGTATATCCCTCGCGGATAGGAGCGTTCA
>NZ_JHXG01000015.1:0-35389 GCF_000621825.1 Xylanibacter brevis P6B11 | reverse complement strand
TGCGATACATTTGAGGAACGGAGGATGGAGGCGCCAAACGGAGCGTTTAATGCCGGCAAACGGGACGAATGGGGCCACCAAACGAAATCCTCGGCAAAATCACAATTAACTTTAACCATTTAATACCTTAACACTATGCCTGTACTTTACAAAACTTATGTCAACCAGATGAGAAACTCTAAGATGTTCGGCAAGGTCTATGCCCGCATCGTATCGCTGAAGACCATGACCTACCCTGAGCTGTGCAAGCACATGGCGGAACACAACTCGGTGTATGGCACCGATGTCTGCCTGGGCGTTGCCAACAAGTTGCAGTCCTGTATTCTGGAGCAGCTGATGGAGGGCAAGAAGGTGCAGTTTGGCGACCTGGGTACGTTCTATCTCTCTACGCGCACCACGGGTGCCGACTCTGAGGAGGAGTTCAACCCGGCGTCCTACATGCACGGAATATACCTGCGTTTCCAGCCCAGTCGCATGGACTTGAACGACCTGACGTCGAAGTCACTGAAGAAGCGTGCCTCGCTCCTCAACGTGAAGGAGTTGGCGGGAATTGAGACCGCGAGTCAGGGGGAGAATGAGGACTAAACAAACAGACCCACCCCCGTTCCCCTCCCTGTAGGGAGGGGCGCTTTTACTCTCATCGTTGAGTTTGCGTCGTAGGCGCAACACCTCTCAGTTCTCAGTTCTCAGTTCTCAACTATTATTTTTTTATTACTATGAAAAACAAAATTGAAACTTGGAAGTTTATCGTGCAGACCATCATCGCCGTGCTCACGGCAATCGCTACTAGCCTCGGCGTAGCAAGTTGTATGAATTGACCCCTATCATCCGCTGAACTCCCCTCCCTTCCGCTCGAGCTCTGCTCGCTTGCTACCGAAGGGACGCAAGAAGGGGAGGGGCAGGGGTGGGGTCTGTAACTTCTTTGCAGTTAGAACAACACTGACCCCACCCCGCCCCCTCCCCTACATGGGAGGGGAGTGCCTACGGAGTCCTTGGATTTTCAACCGCATAGTACGAAAGATTCTCTTTTGTATGACAGGTACCTGGTACCTGTCATACCTGTACCAGATAGCTGAAATTATGAATTTCACTACGCTTTCATACTTCAGTCGCTATTGTACCAAGCACCTCGGCCAGTCGCCCAGCGAATACCGTCTGAGTCTGCAACCAAAGCTTGATTTGTAAGACTCATTTATGTTATTCTGCAGTTAATTCGAAGAAAATTAGTAACTTTGTACCCGCAATGAAGTTGGATCTGTATATCAACGAGGCTAACGACTATGCACGTGACATTCGTGTGCCAATCCTACATCCCCACGTCGCCATTATCCATTACGACGAGGTGGGCGAGATACGCCATTCGCTGAACCGCATCGACTGCTACGGCATCTTCCTGCAACGCGAGTTCCCTGAGAACCTGACCTACGGCATAGGCATCTACCACGAGGGCGACGGCTCGCTAATTGCTTTTGCTCCGGGACAAATTGGGGGCAAGCGCGATGACGGCAGCAGGCGGCAGTATCACGGTTGGGTGCTGCTGTTCGACCCTGTATTCATCCACGGCACGGAGATTGAACGACGCATGAAGGACTACCATTTCTTCTCGTACAACAACAACGAGGCACTCTTTCTGAATACCGAAGAGAAGGACACGTTATCGGGTTTGATGGCGAACATTCGAAGGGAGCTTCAAACAACTGATGACGATAATGTACAGGACGACATCGTGCGAGACTACATCCTGCTTATTTTGGACTACTGTAACCGTTTCTATGCCCGCCAATTTAAGGAGATGACAGCTGGCAGCAGCGACATCCTAGCCCGATTCCAACAGGTGCTTATCGACTACTACGACAAAGGCCGTCAGCGCACCGGGGGTCTCCCCAGCGTGAAATACTGTGCCAGCGAGCTGTGTCTGTCGCCTGGCTATTTCGGCGACATCGTGCGTGGTGCTTTGGGAGAGAGTCCGAAAGACTACATCAGAGGTTTCATCATCATGCGTGCCAAAAGTCTGATGCTTGGCGGCATGAGTATCACGCAAGTGTCCGATGCGCTTGGTTTCGAGTATCCTAACCATTTCACCCGCCTTTTCAAACAGCTAACAGGGCAGACTCCCTCACAATTTTTCGCCGAACAGCGCGAAAAATAAACAATCATCATTTTTGGTAGATTTATCCGTAATCCGTCTAAGCGGAGTATGGCTAAATCGTCGTACCTTTGCAGCGAATTTAAAACAAACAAGAATGAGACCATACGTAATTTGCCACATGATGGCTTCGCTCGACGGCAGGATAGACTGTGCAATGACAGAGCAGATTGACGACACGAACCACTACTACGAGGCACTAAAACAACTCGATTGCCCTTCGACGCTGGAGGGCAAGACAACGCTGGCGATGCACTATGCACAGACTGGCGAATTCCAACCGCAGAAAGCGCATGAGAATGCCGGGCAACAGATTTATCGGGCCACAGAGGCCAACGGTTATGCCATCGGCGTTGATACTCGCGGCACGCTACTTTGGGACGACGACACCACGGAGCTGTTCGGGCGTCCGCTGCTGATGATACTATCGGAGCAGGCCAGTGAGGAGTATCTGAACTATCTGAAGCAGAAACACATATCTTATATTACAACGGGGCGCGATGGCATCGACCTGGCATCGGCTTTAGAGACGTTGCGCACGGTGTTCGGCGTGAACCGTCTGGCCGTGGTGGGTGGCGGACACATCAATGGATCGCTGCTCGACCAGGGTTTGATCGACGAGGTGAGCATAATGTACGGCTACGGCATCGACGGGCGCGAGGGCATGACTGCTGCCTTCGACGGTAGAACGATGGAGCGGAACCCCGTCCGGCTGGCCTTCAAGAGCGTGGAGGAACAGGACGGAATCGTGTGGATGAGATACCAAGTCGTGAATTCATAATTGAAATTTGAGAATTGCGATGAAACAGTTTTTTATGATTTTAGTTGCGTTGCTTGTCATGTCATGCAACAGAGACGAGATTCAAGCACAGACAACGAACTACGAGACAATGACAACAAAGATGTACATCACTATCGATGGAAGGACTGAGGCCGTCACGCTGACCAATAATAGTGCCACACAGGCATTGGTCGCCAAATTGCAAGAGGCATCTGTCACGGTAACGCTTAACTCCAGTGGCGGTTTTGAGATATGGGGGGCACTGGGATTCTCGCTGCCAACAAGCAACGAACAGATCAATGCACGACCTGGCGACATCGTCCTTTACAACGGTAGCAATATCTGCATGTTCTACGGCACAAGCTCATGGAACTACACACTTCTGGGTAAAATTGACGGATTGTCGGAAAGTGAGCTGCGTACGTTCTTAAAGGCCGGCGAGAGCAACATTAGCGTCACGCTATCGCTTGCAGAGACTACAGGCATCAAGGGCCTCTCCCCCAACCCCTCTCCAGTTAGAGAGGGGAGAATTTACTCCCTGAATGGTGTGAAGATTGAGAATCCATCTAAGGGAATATATATAAAGAATGGTAAAAAAGTTATATTATGAAAAAAGTTATAGTTATTTCTACGAGCCTGCGTCGCGGCTCAAACAGCGATATGCTCGCTGACAAGTTCGTGGAAGGTGCCAAGAGTACCGGAAACGAGGTAGAAAAGATTTCTCTCGTTGGTAAGGAAATCCAGTTCTGTAAGGGTTGCTTTGGCTGTCAAAAGCTGGGCAAGTGCGTTATCAAGGACGATGTGAACGACATCATGGCAAAGGTACTGGAGGCCGATGTAGTATGTTGGGCTACACCTATTTATTATTATGAGATGAGCGGACAGATGAAGACTCTCATTGACCGCATGAACGCCATGTACTCGCAGGACTACAAGTTCCGTGATGTCTATCTGCTGACAACAGCTGCCGAGGAAGAGGAAGAGACTCCGAAGCGTGCTGAGATAGGACTGACGGGATGGATTGACTGTTATCCCAAGAGCCGCTTAGCAGGTACACTCTTCTGTGGAGGTGTGAACGAAGCTCGTGAGATAATGGGTAATCCCAAACTCCAAGAGGCATTTGAATTAGGAGAAAAGGTATAACATAGAAAGTAGAGAAAAATGAAAAGGTCTTTTTTCGCCACGATACTGATATGCAGTATCCTCGTAGCATGTAACAACAAACAAACTATTAATAACGATATGGAACAGAAGTTAGAATTAACACAAGAGTGGGACAAAGTGTTCCCGCTGAGCGAGAAAGTGAACCACAAGAAAGTGACGTTTGAAACCCAATATGGCCTGACGCTGGCGGCAGACCTCTATACACCAGCCTCCCCCGACCCCTCCAAAGAGAGGGGAGAAAAGTTACCTGCCATTGCGGTCTCTGGTCCCTTTGGTGCCGTGAAGGAGCAGTGCAGTGGACTCTATGCCATGAAGATGGCAGAGCGTGGTTTCGTAGCACTGGCTTTCGACCCTTCCTATACAGGTGAAAGCAGTGGTGAACCGCGTCGTACGGCATCGCCCGACATCAATACCGAGGACTTTATGGCAGCTGTCGATTATCTGTCGCAGTTGGAGAACGTCGATGCCGAGAAGATTGGTATCATCGGCATATGCGGATGGGGAGGCATCGCCCTCAATGCTGCCGCTGCAGATACCCGTATCAAGGCAACCGTTGCGAGTACGATGTACGACATGACACGTGTGAGCGGCAACGGCTATTTTGATGCCAACGACAACGAGCCTGACCGTCATGCCGCACGCGAGGCACTTTCCAAACAGCGCCTTTCAGATCCGAAGAAAATGGCAGGTGGAGTCATCGACCCACTGCCTGATGATGCGCCACAATTTGTTAAGGACTACTATGATTATTATAAAACAGAAAGAGGCTATCATACACGCAGCGGCAACTCCAACGATGGCTGGCGTGTCATCGGCACCCAGGCCTATGCCAATAGCCGCTTCCTATATTATATCAACGAGATTCGCTCTGCCGTCCTCGTGATGCATGGCGAGAAGGCCCACTCCCGCTACTTTGGTGAGGCAGCTTATCACTATATGGTTGATGGTAAGGCAGAGGGGTACAAGTTTGTTGGCGAACCCAATCCCAACCCAGAGAACAAGCAGCTGCTCATCATCCCAGGAGCCTCACATTGCGACCTCTACGATGGTGGATATACTGAACTCGTAGGTAAGGGCGAACCCAAGAATATGATTCCTTGGGATAAACTGGAGGAGTTTTTCAAAACGTATTTGAGTAAATCCTGAGTCCTCGATTGTAGACACACGTTCACCGCTGATGAACGCCTCTCCGCGGATAAGATTGTACTTCGACATCCTCTCAAATGAGATATAAAAAAGAGACCTGTCCATTAGGGCAGGTCCCTTTACATATTATATCAGTGTGATATTTACTCTTCGACAGCAGCCTGCGCGGCGGCTAACGGATGTTGATAATCAGCTATTTACAGGTTTAGTGTAAAGTACTGGCATCTGAAATCCGGCACATTCTGCGCGTTTTTACACATTCATAGCCACGATAAACGTGTGGAATTTATTTGTCTAACAGATATGGAAAAGTCCAAACAGCAATTCCATCGGCACGGAATTCGCCATTAATAAATGAAACTTTCCAAGGATGATAAGCCTTCAACAGACCTTCCATCTCAGTCGCAAGTCGCCGATTATCGTTGGGTTTAAGGACTTTTACTTCACATTCCTCAAGAATCCCTTGACTATTTACGCGAGCCTTCTTGATACTGAACATGATGCGCTTGGCATTTGCCAGCTCAGGATATTGTTCAATGTGTATCGGAAATAACCTTCGTAGTTCAGCGTTGTCCTTAACTTTATCAAAAGAAAAACCGTCTATGATGTAATTGTGATATACCTTCTTTCCGGTAACTATTCCTTTGTCAATGCTAATGATTTGTTCCTCTTCATAGTTCCGCTCAAAACCCATATGCTGATAGTAAATCACTTTGCCTTTAGCCACGCGGATGTCTTTCGTCAGCCAACTACACATGATGTGTCCTTCCTCAACATGCCGCTGGAACACGCGAAGCAAAGTGTCTGCTGGCACATAACAACTCATACGATTTTTGGTGACGGAGTCATAGAGCTGATATTGGATGCTGTCCAAGTAGAGCACATCCTGCTTGATACTCCAATAGGCCTTGAAGCCATCCCAGTTGGCTGTGGTCCAGGAGCGCTCTTGGGGCAGCACGGCTTTTAAGTCGTGACATAGCAGGGAGTCAGCACATACGGGTCTGCCCAGCAACTCCCACTGCGCACCATCTATATATATTACGTCACCTTCTTGACCTGTTGCATTTGCTGCAATTGCCAATATCAAATATTGAATGAATAAAAGGACTCTTTTCATAATACAAATAACGATAAATTCATATTTCTGTCTTATCTATTCCCTATTGCCCACAACGATATACGAGCAATATTTGCTGAGCAAATTGGACAATGGAAAATCACCTTTCTGGTAACGGTCGGCATCGAGTTTTAGAATTCTTTCGCATATAGTTTTCTTACCTTTATACAAGGCATTGAGATATGGAATGCCATTCTCCTCAGTAATGCTTACCTCTGTGAAGAATTGCGTCAAATCCTCTGCATCATAGACGATGGAGTAACTTGGGCGCTTGGCTCCGGGAATGTCCTCTTTCAGTATGTTCTTATCGACAAGATCCTGTATGTCACGTATGGCGGTGTCTTTCGAGCATTTCGCCAATGTCGACCAAGTCTTTGACGTAATCTTTGCCTCGTAGCCGTCAAGAAAGAGATTGAGCATCTGTGTCTGACGCTCTGTCATTGGAACAGACGATGCCTTCTGCCAGAAGAAACTCTTATTCAAGATTGTGGTCACGATGGTGTCAGCCTCGTCAAGGGCATCCACCAATTTCCGCATGTACCACACCAACCACTCTGTTATATCGCCATCGCCATGCTGCATCCGCTCCAAGATGTCGTAATAGTGGTTCTTATCCTTGTTAATCTGTGATGAAACATTGTAGAAACGAAACTCGCTTTTCTCTCCACGAGCCAGAAGCATGTCTGAAAGAATGCGGGCCAATCGCCCATTGCCGTCCTCGAAGGGATGTATGCTCACAAACCAGAAATGAGCAACGGCAGAACGAATGACGCTGCTTACTGGCTCATCCTTGTCGAACCATGTGAGGAACTTTTGCATCTCTTCTTCGACACGGTCAGGCGATGGAGCGATATAGTGGATCTTCTCACGTCCGAACATTCCACTAACAATATGCTCCTCGTTTGTACGGTACTGTCCTATTTCTATCTGGCTTCCTTCGCTATAACCCGAAGGAAAGAAAGCGGATTGCCAGGCGCACAATTTCTCTTTACTGAGAGGCATATCATAGTGCTGAACCGCTTCGAGCATTACACCAACAACGGAATCGACATAATGCGAAGGAGCAGTATATTTCACGTTCTCAATGCCAAGCTTTCTGGCAATAGACGAACGAACCTGATCCACGTTCAGCCGGATTCCTTCTATTTCCGAAGAATACACTACGTCGTAGGTCAGGTTCTCCGCCATCGCACGTAATTTGCTGTCAAAGCCCAGAGAGCTCAACCTCCCGTAAAGCAGACCTTGTTTACGGAATACTATCTCCTGAAGGAGTGACACCTGCGAAGTGTCCCAACGGAAGTTTGTCCAATTATCTCTTTCGTGTATATACATAACGCGTACTTTATGCAACGAAATATATTACCCAACGTCGCAAATTCTGCGACAAAGATACTGAAATAATGCTGAATCACCAAACAAAAACGCAAAATATCGCATATTTTGCGACGTTTTTACCTATAAATCGTCAATTGTCCACTTGTGGACAAAAAAAAAGAGACCTGCCCAAACGGACAGGTCCCTTTTACTTATATCAGAGAGATATTACTCTTCTACAGCTGCCTGCGCGGCGGCGAGGCGTGCGATGGGCACACGGAAGGGAGAGCAAGATGCGTAGTTCATGCCAATCTTAGCACAGAACTTCACAGAGCTGGGCTCACCACCATGCTCACCACAGATACCGCAGCGGAGGTCAGGACGTACTTCACGGCCTTCTTTAACGGCAAACTTGATGAGACGGCCTACACCCTTCTGGTCGAGTACCTGGAATGGGTCAACCTTCAGAATCTTCTTGTCAAGGTAAACAGGCAGGAACGAAGCGATATCGTCGCGGCTGTAACCGAAGGTCATCTGAGTCAGGTCGTTGGTACCGAATGAGAAGTACTGAGCCTCCTCAGCAATACGATCGGCAGTCAAAGCAGCACGAGGAATCTCAATCATCGTACCAATCTCGAACTCAACCTCGATACCCTCTGCAGCGAATACCTCTTTGGCAGCGCTCTGGATAACTTCCTTCTGCTGCTTCAGCTCGTACATTGTACCAATCAGAGGTACCATAATCTCTGGCATAGGATTCTTACCCTCCTTCTTCAGCTCACAAGCAGCGCCCAGGATAGCCTTGGTCTGCATAGCAGTGATTTCGGGGAAGGTGATACCCAGACGACAACCACGGTGACCCAACATGGGGTTGTTCTCTGCCAAAGAGTCAACACGACGCTTGATATCCTCTACGCTAACGCCCATCTCTTTAGCCATTGTCTCCTGACCAGCCAAATCGTGGGGAACGAACTCATGCAAAGGAGGATCGAGCAGACGGATGTTAACGGGCAGACCATCCATAGCCTCAAGGATTCCCTTGAAGTCGGCCTTCTGATAAGGCAGCAACTTAGCCAAAGCCTTCTCACGTCCGGCAACACTGTCAGCGAGAATCATCTCACGCATAGCGATGATCTTCTTATCCTCGAAGAACATGTGCTCAGTACGAGTCAGACCGATACCCTTAGCGCCGAACTCACGAGCGAGCTGAGCATCACGAGGTGTATCAGCATTGGTGCGAACCTGCAGCTTGGTGTACTTGTCGCAGAGATCCATCAGCTCCTTGAAGTCGCCAGAGAGCTCGGCAGCCTTTGTGGGCACCTCGCCAGCATAAACCTGACCTGTGGTACCATTCAGAGAGATGTAGTCACCTTCTTTATATACTACGCCGTCAATCTCAACAGTCTTGTCTTTATAGCTTACATTCAGAGAACCAACACCTGATACGCAGCACTTACCCATACCGCGAGCCACAACAGCAGCGTGAGAGGTCATACCACCACGAGCAGTCAGGATACCCTCTGCAGATGCCATACCAGCCAAGTCCTCAGGAGAGGTCTCGATACGTACGAGTACTACCTTATGTCCATCGTTGTGCCAAGCTTCTGCATCGTCAGCGTGGAACACGATCTGACCACAAGCAGCACCAGGAGATGCAGGCAGACCCTGAGCGATCACCTTAGCCTGAGAAAGGGCCTTCTTATCGAATACGGGGTGCAGCAGCTCGTCGAGCTTCTGAGGCTCGCAGCGCATGATGGCAGTCTTCTCGTCAATCATACCCTCGTGGAGCAGGTCGATGGCAATCTTCACCATAGCGGCACCAGTACGCTTACCATTACGTGTCTGCAGGAACCACAGTTTGCCCTCCTGTACGGTGAACTCCATATCCTGCATATCGTGATAGTGGTGCTCCAGCTTATCCTGGATGCTATTCAGTTCTGCATAGATCTCAGGCATAGCTTCCTCCATTGAAGGATACTTAGCAACGCGCTCTGCCTCAGAGATGCCAGCACGCTCAGCCCAGCGCTGAGAACCGATCTTTGTGATCTGCTGTGGTGTGCGGATACCAGCAACCACATCCTCACCCTGTGCATTCACCAGATACTCACCGTTGAACAGGTTTTCACCATTGGCAGCATCACGGCTGAAGCATACACCAGTAGCAGAGGTATCACCCATGTTACCGAATACCATAGCCATTACTGATACAGCTGTACCCCACTCGTCGGGAATACCTTCCATCTTACGATAGAGGATAGCGCGCTCGTTCATCCAAGAACGGAACACAGCGCAGATAGCGCCCCACAACTGCTCGATAGGATCATTGGGGAAGTCCTTACCGGTGCGCTCCTTGATGGCAGCCTTAAACAGCTTAACCAACTTCTTCAGGTCCTCTACAGAGAGGTCCTTATCCAGAACGACACCACTCTCTTTCTTAACCTTCTCGATGATCTCCTCGAATGGGTCGATATCAGTTTTGTTGACGGGCTTCATCTCCAATACCACGTCACCGTACATCTGTACGAAACGACGGTAAGAGTCATATACGAAGTGAGGATTGTTGGTCTTAGCAGCCATACCCTCAGCCACTTCATCGTTCAGACCCAGATTCAGGATAGTATCCATCATACCAGGCATAGAAGCACGAGCACCAGAACGAACAGAAACCAGCAGTGGGTTCTTGGCATCGCCGAACTTACAGTTCATCAAGTTCTCAATATGTTTTACAGCTGCCATTACGTCATCATTCAGCAGCTCCATAATCTTCTGCTGTCCTACCTGATAATATTCATTGCAGCAGTCAGTAGTAATTGTAAAACCTGGAGGAACAGGAACACCAATGTGGTTCATCTCAGCAAGGTTTGCACCCTTACCACCGAGCTCCTCACGCATCTTTGCATTACCTTCGGCCTTACCATTACCGAAGAGGTAAACTCTTTTTTGACTCATAAAGTTAGTTTTTTATAACGATTAACAATAATATTTTTGTTTTATTTTGCGCAAAGTTACGTGATTTTTCGGATATTGCCAAACAAAATAAGGAAAAATTGCAAAGCCGACGTGACAATTTTAGAATTTTACATTTATATCCCGTTTTCAATTTATATAATAATTGTTCGCGCGAATGATATTATATTTTTCCCCGCTCCTTAGGATAATAAAAAAAAACTTCGTACCTTTGCACTCACGAACTTTTTACTAACTATCACATAGGCAATGATACTAACTCGTTTTTTAACTTCATTTGCACTCACAGTAGTTGCCCTGCCACTACTCCATGCCCAGGCACCTACAGTAGAAACTAATCCACGCTATGCACGCGGAGCCACCATGGCATTCGCACGAATCCAATCATCAAAAGCAGCAACAGGTACATCAATTTCCGAAAGAGGCATTTGCTGGAGTGAGCATCCTCAACCTACAATAGAAGACAATACAACTACGACAGCCCTACCCGCTCACAAAACAGAACTGCAGGCTGGCATCTATTGGTTGAAAGACCTAACCCCTGCCACAAAATACTACATGCGAGCCTATGCAAAAGCCAGCAACGGCTCTGTAGGCTATGGAGAAGAAATCAAGTTCTACACACTCCCCATGGGCACCATCACCCTCCAAATGCGAAGCGGTGGTGATGAAGCTACCTACAACCGCATCAAGCAGGCATCAGAGAAGGCTGTTGAATATTGGAACAATCTGACAGAGATAAAGGGTTTTTCAGCGAGTGTTGGATACGATGCCGGCGTAAAAACAGCCGACTGTTCCTATGGTGGATGGATCCGGGTGGGCGGCAATACCTCATATCAGCGTACCGGAACCATTCTTCACGAAATGCTTCACGGTATTGGCGTTATACCTTGGAATGATACAGAATGGAGTCGCCACACGCTGCGTTCTAGTGTGAATAACGACGGATATGGTTCTGGCTTATGGCTGGGTGAACGCGTCACGGAGTTAATACGTTTCTTGGCAAACAACAACACAGCAACGCTCAATGGCGACTATCAGCACTTGTGGCCATTCGGCATCAACGGTGCGGATGAGGACAACGGTTCTGAATCGCTTTATATTGCCAACGGACTGGTATGCCAAGCCTTAGGCGAGGATGGACTTCAGCACACTAAGTCATTATTTGCTGAGCCCTACTACGCTTTCAATCAGGAAGATGACACCAAGTACTACCTGAAGAACGAGTCGAGCGAGTGCGGTCTATACACATCTTATCTTGGCATCAACGAGAGTGGAACACTCAAGAACATTGTCACAAGCGCTCAAGATGCTACAAAGAACGACAGCCTGGCTTGGTACATCTCGTTTACACCAGACAATCAATACTACCAGTTCCGCAATGTTGCTACAGGTCGTTATCTCACCTACAATTTATTGTTTCGCACCACAGATGCCGCAGAACCCGGAAGCGCTGAAGACTTCCACGTGATGAAAGGCCGAGTAGATATTTGCACTGGCAACAATGCCAAACGCGGCTATTGGCTTATTAGCCCCAATAGCACATGGACACCTAAAACATTGACAGCAACAAACACAGGAAGTGTTAGTGGAACGAAATTCGATATCACAAATGGTGCAAAAGCACAACGCTGGCTGATTCTCAAGGCCGACGAACTGAGCAATTTAGAGACAACCGCAATTGAAGAACTTAAGCAGCAGATATACGCTAACCTACAGAAAGTCAGGACGTTTCTAGACGTTCCTCACCAGGAGCTCAAAGAGGATGCCGACGCTAATTTCATAAAGACGATCCAAACCATTGACAGCATAATAACGAATAGTACCAATGTCACAGAACTGTCATCGTTGACCGAGGATATCAGGCAGGCCACCTACCAATTCCTTTGTAATGTGACCCCAACAGATGCCAAGCATCCATTCGACTTGACATTCATGATGACCAACCCGGGTTTCGACGCCAACGATGGTTGGTCGGTAGAACCTACGATTAACAATTCATGCGCTGAGTTCTTCCAGAAGACGTTCGACATCAATCAGACACTTCGCAAGATGCCTGCTGGCAACTATTCCGTCAACGTACAAGGCTTCTGTCGCCCTGGTGCTCCAGCTACGGCCTACAATGACTTTATAGCAGGCACCAACAACTCGTCTGTGGTAATCTATGCAGGTACAAAGTTCCAAAAGTTAGCGCATATCGCCTCGGAGGCGCAAGATAAAAGAATTGCTGCAGGCGACATACAGGTGAGCAGTAAGTTTATTCCTAACGACATGGCCTCATCAAGTGCGTACTTTGCCAAAGGCTACTATAGCAATAGTATCATCACATCGGTTGCACAGAACGGCAACGACCTAAAGATCGGACTTCGTACTACCAACATGCCATCAAACTATTGGTGCTGCTTCGACAATTTCACCATTTCGTTCTATGGCAACATGGATGCAGAAACCATCACTACCGACATAGCGCCTCAGGCAGTCACAGCTTCCAAGACATTCAACGTCTATACGCTAGACGGACGCCAGATACTGAGAAATGCGCACGAACTAAACAGTCTGCCACGTGGCCTCTATATCGTCAACGGACACAAGGTGGTTGTAAACAAATAGCACCGATATGCTTACACTAAAACTCATATTTTGGATCCTATTGGCTCTCGTAATCTACACTTACGTAGGGTACGGAGCCCTTCTTTTTGTCATACTGAAAATCAAGCGGTTAATGGGGTTCAGAAACACCGAACCCTCTTTACCTTCCGATGAGCAACTGCTTCCTCATGTCACTCTGATGATATGCGCCTACAACGAACAGGACATCATTGAAGAGAAGATGGAGAACATTGCTCGCCTGAACTACCCTCAGAACAAACTGACCGTCATGTGGGTCATCGATGGCAGTACCGATAGTTCTTTCGAGAAATTGCAGAACTATCCCAACGTAAAGGTAGTATTCCGACCAGAAAGATTGGGAAAAGCAGCTGCCATCAAACATGGATTGGATCACAACGATGCCGAATATGTGATCTTCACTGATGCCAACACAATGCTCAACGCAGATGCCATCCGCGAGGTTGTGAGACAGTTCATGAAGGACAACGTGAGCTGCGTATCTGGTGAAAAGCGAGTTGCTTCACGACAATACGGACAAGTGGCGTCTGAAGGTGAAGGTCTCTACTGGAAATACGAAAGCACTCTGAAACGCTGGGACAGCGAACTCTATTCAGCAATGGGAGCCGCCGGTGAACTGTTTGCCATCAAGATGAGCGACTATCACGAAGCGCCCTCAAATGCGCTGCTCGACGATTTTATGATCTCCATGCTCATGGTAAAAGATGGCCATCGCATCGCTTACACCCATCAGGCCTACGCCATGGAATATGGTTCTGCCGACATGAACGAGGAATCGAAACGCAAACGTAGAATTGCTGCTGGCGGACTGCAAAGCATCTGGTGGCTGCGCAGCCTGATGAATCCTTTCGCCCACCCCAAAGTGGCATTCCAGTTTATTTCCCATCGCGTACTGCGCTGGAGCCTCACGCCAGTAGCCATGATGCTCTTAATTCCCATCAGCATCATGCTGACAGCCTATCGTGCAGGCCTCATCTACGACCTCTTAGCCGCTGCTCAATTAGCATTCTACACAGCAGCCTTTTTCGGATGGTGGTTGGCTCAGAAAGGCCGCAAGCACCGCCTACTCTACACCCCCTACTATTTCCTCTTCATGAACCTAAACGTCTTCAAAGGCATATTCTATTTAATCGGGCACAACAAAAGTGGAACGTGGGAAAAGGCCAAAAGAGGATAAATTTTGAAAAAAACACAATTATTTTTTGCTAGTTTTCAAAAAAAGCATTAATTTTGCATACAGAATTATCTATAGATAGTAAGTCAGCGCAAAATCGACAATGAGTCACGACGAAAAAGAAATATTAGAACAGAAGTTTGCCGACGCGAGTCATAGACTTAACATGGCCTACCAGGAGTTAGAATTGGCAAACAAAAAATTGAAGGAATATGAGGAAAAAGCAGCTAAAGCCGAGAAGGCCAGCCGCATGAAATCATTATTCCTGGCAAACATGTCTCATGAAATTAGGACCCCCTTGAATGCCATTGAAGGCTTTTCAAGGATTATGGCTGAGACCGATTCGTTCGATGAGCGAATGACTTATATGGAAATCATTGAGAGCAACAATAGTCGTTTGCTAAGTCTCGTCAATGAGATTCTTGACCTTTCAAGAGTAGAATCAGGTGAAATTGTTATCAAGAATGCATCCACAGACCTCAACAGTCTGATGGGTAGCATTAAGCAGCTGTTCAAGTTCCGCTGTTCAGAGTCTGTCAACCTGACCTGGACAAAGCCAAACATGCCCGTGGTGATGACAACCGATGAAAACCGCCTGACGCAAGTCTTTTCAAACCTCATCTCTAACGCATTGAAGCACACGCCCAAGGGCACTATCACATACGGCTACCGCCTGATCAACGAGGGTTCTACTATTGAGTTCTATGTCAGTGACACAGGTTCTGGTATCTCGCCAGAGTTCATCGATAAGATCTTCGATACCTATGCATCAAAGGATGCCGAGCAACAGCAAGGCTATGGTCTAGGTCTGGCACTCTGTCGCATCATCGTAGAGAAGATGGGCGGACGTATCACCGTAAAATCAAGATTAGGTGAAGGTTCTACATTCACCTTTACACTGCCATTCCACGGTTCTTTTGGTGGAATGAGCATGACCGGCCGCACCACAACACAGAATATGCGCACACTGCGCGTGAGCAACCGCAAGGACGAGTCAGAGCTGAAGAAAGTCCTGGTAGCTGAAGACGAGGAGAGCAACTACGAGTTGGTGCGCATCGTTCTTCAGAAGCGCTATCGCCTACTTAGAGCTCACAACGGTATTGAGGCTGTGACGCTGAACGAAGAGGAGAAACCCGATCTCATTCTGATGGACATCCGTATGCCCGAAATGGACGGTCTCGATGCAACCCGCATTATCAAAGAGATAAATCCCGATACCCCTATCATTGCACTGAGTGCCTATGCTTTCAACGAGAATATCCAGGAAGCAAAGGCTGCCGGATGCGATCTTTTCCTGGCAAAACCCTTCAAAGTTGAGGAGCTACTGGAAACCATTAAGAAATTCATCGGAGAATAAATTTCATGGGTAAGAAAGCAATCTACAAATATTTTTCTTTTATGATATTGGTTGTCACCATGCTGATGGCAACCTTCACTTTGTTTGGCATCTTTGGTGGCAGCGCAGACCCTACTACCAGCACTGCCTTGGCTATGTTGGTATATATTCTACCGCTACTCATCCTAGACAATATTATCATACTGATTTTCTGGTCAATACGCCGCAGATGGCATTGGACACCATTACCTATCATTGCCATACTTTTCAGCATACCATACTTGGGAACTATATATCAAGTTAAGATATTCAAAGGATGGAAAAACGCAGGTAAGACTTTGACTGTAGCCACCTATAACGTGGCACGCTTCGGTCGAGAAACATCTGGTTTTAAAGCCGAGGATATCTTATCTGAAATGAAGAAGCACGAGGTAAATATACTTTGCATGCAGGAGTACTTGGACACCAGCGGCGACAAGTTGAACTCAGACAAATACAAAGAGAGATTCCCATTCATGGCCACGGGCTATGACGACATGGTGATTTATAGCACCTATCCTATCAAAGGTTCCGAGACCATCTCGTTTGGCAGCAACACCAACAACAGTGCCATGTGGGCCGACATCAGCATCAGAGGCAAGATGATACGTGTGTTCAACGTGCACTTGGAGACTACAGGTTTCAACCGCACCATGCACAATGTTGCCAAGATCCAAGCTCAGGGAATCGAAGTAGAAGAGAATTCTATCATCAGAGCGCTATGGGGCAAATATACGATGGGCATGGCTGTACGCGCCCAGCAGGCCACCATGGTGGCAGAGCAGATAGCAGCATCACCCTACCCCGTCATCGTGTGCGGTGACTTTAACGATGTGCCATACTCCTACGTTTATAAGACAATGTTGGGCAATCTGGAAGATGGATTCAAAGAGTGCGGCAAGGGCTTTATGTTCACCTATCGAGGTGCCAAGAGCGTGCGCATTGACTACATTTTCCACGACAAGTCGCTGGATGGCATTGACTACTACAAGCAGAATCTAAGTTATTCAGACCACTATCCGGTCTATATGGAAATAGCTCTCTAATCAATAGGGAGCTATTTTTTATTAATTAAAGAAACGAAAGGATACTTCGCTCCGAGAGAGACTACACGATTTTAAATCGTACACGGAAAGAACGCTCCGCCTCATCCCAGTTGGTTCCCAACATCTCGAAACGGCCAATCTGAGCAGTCGAACGGACATGCTTGCCAATACAAGGACAAACATCATAGTCACCTATACGCACCAATCGGATTGTCTCGCTGGCATTCTCTGGTAAGCGATCCAGCACCACGCCCTCAGGGATCTGATCTCGCGTCACGAACTCATACGTCACTGGCAGATCTTCTGCTATCAGCTCGTTCATCCGGCGTTCTATCTCTTTCTCCTCCTGTCGTGAGGGTTTATGATCCAGATGGAAGCTCATCTTGCTCTTTTTCCTTTCCACATGAGCGTTATAGCTACGTCCACATCCAAATAGCCGAATCATCGTCTGGTTCAGCAGATGCTCGGCGGTATGAGCCGGTGGGAATTCCTCTTTATGGTGCTCGTTCAGTAAAAACTCTTCCATTATACTTTTATTTTAAGTACCACAGCGCCACGCGCATCCAACTTGACGCTTACGGGATTATTGCCACGCATCAGTACAACCGACGTCTGATTGCCAGTCATCAGTTCTTGTGCCTTATAGGCTTTCTCCGGTATTTCCAGGAAGTCGAAGGCATAATCGGGAATCATGAGCTGCATATTCACAGGTGTGTCATCAAAGTTGGCAACCACCAGCAGCATTTCTTTCCCAGCCTTGCGAATGAAGGCATACTGACGGAAGTATTGCGCGTTGGCATACATCACATCAAACATTTGGCCTTCTGCCACAGCCTTCTCTGTGCGAGCGATGTTCAGCACCTTTGAATAGACATTCACCAATGGCGAATATGTATTTTCGAACGACCAGTAGTCAAAGATGGTTGTTCTGCCGTCTTGTCCACTAAAGCCCTCGGCATCCATACCGCGCTCACCCCACTCCTGTCCTGCATAGACCATGAAAGGATTCTTCTGCATCAGTGCATTCACTACCAATGCAGGAACGGCCTTCTCGCCACTGCCAGCAAAGAAGTCGCTAGCAATGCGTTGCTCATCATGGTTCTCAAGGAAATAGAGCATGTGATTGCGAATATCATCGGTCTGTTGCCAAGCCCATGTGATAGCATCTGTGCCACGACGATGACAGATGACGTCGCGCATCGCATCATACATGCCCACCTTATCGTAAAGGTAGTCGAAGCCCGATGCTATATAGTGACGATACTCGTTAGGATTATAGACCTCACCAATGAAACGTATCTGTGGGTACTGCTCGCGCACCTTGGCAGTGACCCAAGCCCAGAACTCTGCCGGTACCATCTCGGCCATATCGCAACGGAAGGCATCAACGCCTTTTCCCGCCCAGAACAGCAGGATGTCGAGCATCTTGTGCCAAGTAGAGCAACGCTCATCCGTCATGGACCACGTGCCGTTGTAGTCACGGCCGTAGTTCAGTTTCACGGTCTCGTACCAGTCATTACGACCGGGTGAGTTATTGAAACAGTCATTGCCCGTAGCCCTTGCAGGCATTTCAGTATAAGGCTGCTTTTCGCCATGATAGAGGTCGAAATAGGGTGTGAACTGCTGTCCAGGACAGTAGTAGAAATTGTTATTTTCGGGATCAAAGCCCACAGAAGGATTATCATCTTCTCCCAGATCACGCACGCCATCGGGTTTGCAAATGCTCTTATACTGGCGAGCCACGTGGTTAGGTACAAAATCGATAATCACCTTGAGGCCTGCACGATGAGTGCGGTCCACCAATGCCTCAAACTCCTCCATGCGCTTGTCTATGCACACAGCCAAGTCGGGGTCCACGTCGTAGTAGTCTGTTATGGCATAGGGCGAACCTGCTTTACCCTTCACCACAGCGGGATGCTGTCGAGGGATGCCGAATGCCGAGTAGTCTGTTTGCGTGGCATGACGAATCACGCCAGTGTACCAAATATGGCTCACGCCCAGTTCCCTGATTTTCTTCAGGGTGCTGGGCGTGAAATCGTTCAGCTTTCCACAACCGTTCTCTTCTATCGTACCGTCAACAACACGGTGATTGTTACGATTACCATAGAGACGTGTGAAAATCTGGTAAATGATAATCTTATTCGATGCCATGAGCATTTACTTCCTTGTTGATTTTGGCAATCATGCCTTGCAGTGCCTTGCCAGGACCGCACTCAGTGAAGTCGTCAGCACCATCGGCAATCATATTCTGCACACACTGTGTCCAGCGAACAGAAGAGGTAAGCTGAGCAATCAGGTTCTGCTTGATCTCTGCGGGATCTGTATGAGGCTTGCCATCCACATTCTGATAGATAGGGCACTTTGGTGTCTGGAACTGAGTGTTCTCGATAGCTGCCTGCAGTTCATCCTTAGCGGGCTGCATCAGTGGGCTATGGAATGCGCCACCCACCTTCAGGGGCAGAGCACGCTTAGCACCAGCGGCCTTCAGCTGCTCACAAGCCTCGTTGATAGCCTCAACATTACCAGAGATAACCAACTGACCTGGGTTGTTATAGTTAGCGCAAACCACGATGTTACCCTCGCGATTAATACCAGCACAAACCTCTTCTACCTTCTCATCGGGCAGACCAATGATAGCAGCCATCGTTGAGGGAGCTGCCTCGCAAGCCTTCTGCATAGCCATAGCACGTGCATAGACCAGCTTCAATCCGTCCTCGAAAGACAGTGCACCTGCAGCAACCAGCGCAGAGAACTCACCCAGTGAGTGTCCTGCTGTCATTGCGGGCTGGAAAGCATCGCCCATGCAGATAGCCGAGATCACCGAGTGCAGGAACACTGCAGGCTGTGTCACCTTGGTCTGCTTCAGGTCCTCGTCGGTACCCTCGAACATAATATCAGTAATTCTGTAGCCCAGAATCTCGTTAGCTTTTTCAAACAACTCTTTTGCTGTTGCGTTGTTGTCGTAGAGGTCCTTACCCATTCCTACGAACTGCGCTCCCTGACCAGGGAAAACGAATGCTTTCATTTCTTTCTTCTTAATTTAATTAATGAATAAAAGTTTGCGGCTGCAAAGATAATAAAAAAAAATGGACTAAGCAATGTAAGTCCATTTTTTTGAATGAAGAACAAAAGAATATTAATTTTTCTCCATTCACTATTCAGTTTTACTTTATTTTTCGTACCTTTGCAGTCGAAAAAATAAACGCCAATTATGGACAAGCATAATTTCGTCACCATTGCCAATCTCACTAGAGAAAAGATTCTCTACATGATTGAATTGGCACAGGAGTTTGAAAAGCATCCCAACCGTGAACTTCTCAAGGGTAAAGTTGTAGCTACCCTTTTCTTTGAACCTAGTACAAGAACCCGTCTATCTTTCGAAACAGCAGCCAATCGCCTCGGCGCACGTGTCATCGGTTTTGCCGATCCTAAGGTAACCAGTGGCACCAAAGGTGAGACACTGAAGGACACCATCCTGATGGTGAGCAACTATGCCGATGTGATTGTGATGCGCCACTATATTGAGGGTGCTGCACAATATGCCTCTGAGATAGCCCCCGTCCCCATCGTTAACGCTGGCGACGGAGCCCATCAGCATCCATCACAGTGCATGCTCGATCTCTACAGCATCTACAAGACGCAAGGCACGCTCGACAATCTGAACATCTATCTGGTGGGCGACCTCAAGTACGGACGTACCGTCCACTCGCTCATCATGGCTATGCGCCACTTCAACCCCACTTTCCATTTTGTAGCTCCTAAGGAGTTGGCTATGCCTAAAGAGTACAAGTTGTACTGCGACGAGCATGGCATCAAGTATCAGGAGCACACTGCTTTCAACGAGAAAGTGATTGCCGATGCAGACATTCTTTACATGACGCGTGTGCAAAAGGAGCGTTTCTCTGACTTGATGGAATACGAGCGCGTGAAGAATGTGTATGTCTTGAACAACGAGCTGCTGAAGAGCGCCAAGCCCAACATGAAGATACTGCACCCACTGCCACGCGTCAACGAGATTGCCTACGAGGTGGACGACAACCCACATGCCTACTACATCCAGCAGGCCGGCAACGGACTCTTTGCTCGCGAAGCTATCTTCTGCGATGTGCTGGGCATCACGCTCGATGAGGTTAAGAACGACAAAACAATTATTGAGTGAACACACTATGAACAAGAAAGAAATGCTTGTTGCCGCCATCAAGAACGGCACCGTAATAGACCACATACCTAGCGACAAGACTTATCAGGTGGCCCAGCTGCTGGATCTGCACAATCAGGAAACACCTGTCACCATTGGCTACAACTACTTGTCGAAGAAACTAGGAAAGAAGGGCATCATCAAGGTGGAAGACAAGTTCTTCACCGACGAGGAAATCAGCCGCCTGAGCGTCGTGGCGCCCAACATCGTGCTGAACATCATCCGAGATTTCGAGGTGGTAGAAAAGAAACAGGTCATCACGCCCGACGAAATCCATGGCATCGTGCGATGCAACAACCCCAAGTGCATCACTAACAACGAGCCCATGAGCACCTACTTCCACGTGACCAACGGCATACTGACATGCCATTACTGCGAAAAAGAACAGGATATCAATAAGGTGGAACTCTGCTAAAGAGCAAACACTACATCAAACAATAATGAAAGGAAAGAACTAAGATGAAGGAAACACCCGTACTGCTGCTCACTGGTTATCTGGGCAGCGGAAAGACAACTCTACTAAACAGGATTCTAAGCAACAACAAAGGCATTAAGTTTGCCGTCATCGTCAACGATATTGGCGAGGTAAACATCGATGCTTCACTGATACAGCAGGGCGGCGTGGTCAACCAGCAGGACGACTCGCTGGTGGCTCTGCAGAATGGTTGCATCTGCTGCACACTGAAAATGGACTTGGTGCAACAGTTGCAAGACATCATCCAGATGCAACGCTTCGACTATATCGTCATCGAGGCTAGCGGCATCTGCGAGCCCGGTCCTATCGCACAGACTATCTGCTCTATTCCTTCAATGGCTCCCGAGGTAGTGGAGAACGGCATTCCCCGTCTGGATTGTATCGTGACGGTGGTTGACGCTCTGCGCATGCGCGACGAGTTCGAGGGCGGACAGCTGCTCACTCGTCCCGACATCGACGAGGAAGACATCGAGAACCTGGTCATCCAGCAGATTGAGTTCTGCAACATCGTGCTGCTGAACAAGGCTAACGAGGTATCTCCTGAGGAACTGGGACGCGTGCGCCAGATTGTACGCACACTGCAGCCTAAGGCAGAAATCATTGAGTGCAACTACGGCGACGTAGATTTCGATAAGATTCTCTTCACCGACATGTTCGACTTCGATCGTGTGGCCACCTCGGCCACCTGGATTCAGGAAGTAGAACGTCATCACGAGGAAGAGGAAGAGGAAGATGAGGATGAGGATGAACACGAGCATGAACATCATCACGACGACGAGCACGAGCACCATCATCATGACGACGACGATGATGACGATGAGCACGAACATCATCATCATCACCACCATCATCACCACGATGAGGGAGAAGCCGAGGAATATGGCATTGGCACCTTCGTCTATTACCAGCGCCGCCCATTCAACCTGGGTCTCTTCGACCACTTCGTGGCACGCCAGTGGCCTAAGGGTATCATTCGCACCAAGGGCATCTGCTACTTCAGCGATGAGAAAGACATGTGCTACATCTTCGAACAGGCTGGCAAGCAGGTCAGCCTCAGACAAGCCGGACAGTGGTTTGCCACCATGCCCGCTGCCGAACTGGAGATGATGAAGGAGCGCGACGCAGCCCTGCGCGCTGACTGGGACGAGCAGTATGGCGACCGCATGCAGAAGCTGGTATTCATCGGTCAGCACCTGGACAAGGAACTCATCACCAAGGAGCTGGATGCATGCCTAGCATAACAAGCAGAAATTCAATATGTTAAACAACCAAAAATAAACAAAGATGAAAAGAGACAACACCGTTTTCGAGTTGATCGAGAAAGAACATCAGCGTCAGCTGAAAGGTATCGAACTGATTGCCAGCGAGAACTTTGTGAGCGACCAGGTTATGGAAGCCATGGGTTCTTACCTGACCAACAAGTACGCCGAAGGTTATCCCGGCAAGCGCTACTATGGTGGCTGCCAGGTAGTGGACGAGGTAGAGAAGTTGGCCATTGAGCGAGTTTGCAAGCTGTTTGGTGCTGAGTATGCTAACGTGCAGCCCCACTCTGGTGCACAGGCCAACGCAGCCGTTCTGCTGGCAGTGCTGAAACCCGGCGACACCTTCATGGGTATGAACCTTGATCACGGAGGTCACCTCTCTCACGGTTCACACGTCAACACAAGCGGTATTCTCTATAACCCCATCGGCTACAACCTCAACAAGGAGACTGGTCGTGTGGACTACGATGAGATGGAGCGTCTGGCTCTGGAGAACAAGCCTAAGCTGATCATCGGTGGTGGCTCTGCCTACAGCCGCGAGTGGGACTACAAGCGCATGCGTGAGATCGCCGACAAGGTGGGTGCTCTGCTTATGATCGATATGGCTCACCCCGCAGGTCTGATTGCTGCTGGTCTGCTCGAGAACCCCGTGAAGTATGCTCACATCGTTACCTCTACCACCCACAAGACACTGCGCGGTCCTCGTGGCGGTATCATCCTGATGGGTAAGGACTTCGAGAATCCTTGGGGCTACACTACTCCTAAGGGCGAGGTTAAGATGATGTCTGCACTGCTCAACTCAGCCGTATTCCCTGGTCAGCAGGGTGGTCCTCTGGAGCACGTCATCGCTGCCAAGGCTGTTGCCTTCGGCGAGGCTCTGCAGCCCGAGTTCAAGGAGTGGGCTCAGCAGGTGAAGAAGAATGCTGCCAAGCTGGCCGACGAGCTGATCAAGCGTGGCTTCACCATCGTCAGCGGTGGCACCGACAACCACTCTATGCTGGTTGACCTGCGCTCTAAGTATCCCGATCTGACTGGTAAGGTAGCCGAAAACGCACTGGTTGCTGCCGACATCACCGTCAACAAGAACATGGTGCCCTTCGATAGCCGCAGTGCATTCCAGACCTCTGGTATCCGTCTGGGCACTCCCGCCATCACCACCCGTGGTGCTAAGGAGGATCTGATGGTTCAGATTGCTGCTTGGATTGAAGAAGTACTCAACGATCCCACCAACGAGGAAGTTATCGCCAGCGTTCGCGCTCGCGTCAACGAGAAGATGAAGGAGTATCCCCTCTTCGCATATTAATCTTCCTTAGATTAACAACAAAAGCAGCTAGGCAAATCGCCTAGCTGCTTTTTTATTTGTAGCTCACAGACATCAACATCACAAAAAGACTTCATCTTCAGCAGTCTGCCCTATGCTGAGAATATCTTCTACCAGTCTATTCATCTTCAGGCATTTTTCGCGTGAAATGATCCTACGCTCCATGTGATACTCCCATGGACATACCTGCAACAGGCGTCCTTCAGAACACGCATCAAACGACTCTCCTGCAGGTTTATACAAAGGCGGGAATCCATTCTCCCTGACAACAATGATTTTGTAGCCACTGTTCATAGCTTCTCGCATCACCTCTTTCTCGCGCGTAGCAATAGCAGCGCTCACCAACACGCCACCAGCCTCTCCGCAAGCCAGCCATTCCCGCTTATAATCAGCAAACTCCTTGTCACTATAAGCATTATGAACAATCACCGCAACCTTCAGAGGAATATCAAGCAAGAAGCGGTTACCAACCGTCTGACAATGCCATTCACCAATATCCACATAGTTCATCGTAGTGAAAAAGTCTGGAAACATCCGCTTAACAGCCAGCCGTCGAGGATTATCATCAAGATAACGAGCCCAATTATCCAGTTGCCCGTCTTCCAACAAAATCAAATCATTATACCCACTCTCAAAGAGAACAGGAAGCATTCCTTCTCCGCCAGCCACAACTCCCGCCGCTTCTCCGCCAGCCACAACTCCCGCCGCATCTCCGGCGGGCAAAGTCTCCGATAGCCGCCACCAGGCTCTTGTGCATCCCACTTTAAATCCCCTCACCACATTGCCCAGATGTTTCCCCTCAGGCATATCCTCTTTCACCCTAACAATCATATGGATATGGTCAGGCATTACACAAAGTTTCCAAACTTCCACCATCCCATAGTATTTGGAAATCTTTTGCAGTTCCTTATCACGGATCTCCTTCCCGAGCTCCGACAGTTCCACATACGCCCTAACCGTCTGCTTTCCATCAGCACTCTTCGCGACAGGCGCAGTCACCACCTTGCCGAACACCGATTGACGACCTTCGACCACCAGTGTCAGCATATAAGTACCCTTACGACTATAGTCATGCCAAGGCTTGCGTCGCTTCATGTTATGCTGTGTCTCTGTCACAGGCACGCCAAGCGCAATTGCTTCTTCCCTACTTCTAGACATTCCGTTTTATGTCGATTAATTCTAGAAACAAAGGTAGTCCTTTTTATATAAAAAAGAAAGCCCCCACCACATTGTTGGGGGCTTTCTTAACAACTTTTATAACAGAGCATCCATTAATGGAAGATTTGTGACTACAAGACTTATCTTAACATGATTTGTTGTTTAAACATCGGTATTGCTTCTGCTGTAATATGGTTCTTATGAATTACACGATGACAATTAGGACATACTGGCAGGAGGTTTTTCAAAGCCTCATCAATAGTTTGCGAATTACTCTTTCCAGAATATTGAAAGATTGGTTTCAAATGATGTATTTCTATACACGAAGTCCCATACACCTCGCCATAAAATGATTTAAACTCGAAACCACAGCAATTGCAACTAATAATTCCATTCTTGCTAAAATGTTCAATGTTAGCATTTTATATCGTCATTTTGTTCAATCACATCCCAAAAGCATCCAAATAAGCTGGGAGAAGAATCCAAGCCTATCGTGTGACAAGACAGCCGATACTGCATAATGAAACAATGACTATTGAAAGGCAAAAGAAGGCGTTTCAAGATGTAATAGTTGAAGTATTGATGCAGATCTAGACTCTAGAAATGAACTTTCTAAAGTCTAGAATGGACGTTTCTAGACTCTAGATTGGACGTTTCTAGACTCTAGAATTGAGAAGTCTAGGGTCTAGATTGCCCTAATCTAGACCCTAGAAATGAGTCATCTAGCCCCTAGAATTAGGTTGTCTAGGGGCTAGAAACGAGTCGTCTAGGGGCTGGATTTGATGCAAAAGTTATGCTATTGGAATGGGAAAGTTTAACTATGAGGACTCGAAAGTAAAACTTTGCGGGCAGCAAAGTGCCACTTTACGACTTGAAAAGTGCCGCTTTACTGCCCGTTTGACGGATTTACTGCCGATGGGATACCGTTATTTGTTCGGCGGTAGAAGGTTACTTATTGGTCTTTTGCCACTTCACGCTCAAAGGCTGCTGCAGACTGGAGAGGGTCCAGTTGATGCGCTGTTGCCATTCGGCCTGTGTGCGGATGTCGTACTTTGACCAGGCGGAGCCAAAGTAATAGGTGTAGGGCTCACCGCGATAGTTGTTCTTAATGCCAAGGGCATGACCTTCGTTTCCCCCACTCTGCTTGACAAGTTTCTTCATCAATGTTTGGTTGACGCCATAGGGATAGAGGGTGGCTACAAAGAGCTGGCAGTTGTTCACCTCCACATTGTCGGTGGGATCGGCATACTGCACGTAGTTCTTGCCCAAAACGTAGCTCTTGGCATCCTCGGAGTGGATGACTACGCCTGAAGCCAGTTTGACGGGATGCTTGAGACCCTCGTAGCTCACGGTCATCTTATTGAAGTTGGAACCTTTGTCCAACTGGATGATGCGTGTCTCTACGATGTTATCGCCCTCTACCTCGGTGGGATGATAGGTGAAACGGGCAGTCATACGCAGAGGACCATTGTCTAGCATCTCGTAGTCTTTGAAACAATAGGGATAAACAAGCTCGTCGTTTACCATCAAGGCTGGTGTGCCGCAACCCAGCGTGGCACCTACTTTATAGAGATCCATGCCGCGACCGTGATCGTTGTGATAGGAGTTCAGGCGATAGAGCGAGTCGCCACGCTGACGATTCTCGCGACGCAGTTTCTCTACGGCTGGCATCATCACCACGTCCTCTATCCAGTAGCGCTGGTCGAGCACCAACTCGGGGGTGTTCTTCGACCATACATCCACGCCATAGCTCTTCTCGCCAGTGCGCTGAAGGGCGGGCCCGTAGATGCGGTAGGCACCACGATCGTTCTCCCAGGCAAAATCGTCCTTGCGCTCGGGATAGATACGTCCGTAGCACACGTTCTGATAGACCTTTGGCATGCCCGTGCGGATGTAGAAGGTCTGGGTGCCGTGAGGACGCACACCGGCATCGATCAGGATTTTCTTGTTGTAGGTGAGCTGATAGGGCACTTCGAGGCCGGCTGCATCGAAAACTATAAACTGGCGTCCGCCATGAATGCCCAGTTTCACATCGATCATGGTCTCGTCAAGTTCTACCAGTTGCTGACGGAACTCGCTGCTGCTATTGGTGACGGTCACCTTCACCTCGCCCTTGGCCTGGCGGTCTTCATAGCGCAGATGTTCGCAGGCTGCCAAGAGGAAAGCTCCGACGCCGAAGTTGGCTTCGTTTTTCTCAGAGAGTTGCTGACCGGGAATGGCACGTTCGCCAATGGGCTGCACGAAACCTACTGCACCACTGGGCTGCAGCGCTTTCTGGGTGAGATAGTTCCAAGCGCGCTGAATGGTGGGTGCATACTGCTCGTCAGACAGCAGGCCGTGGTTCACGCCCCACAGGAGTCCGTAGGTGAAGAAGGCTGTGCCTGAGGTCTCGGGGCCTTCGGCATGATCTTTGTCGAGCATGGAGCGTGTCCAATAGCCCTCGGGCTGCTGACAGCGGGCCACGGCCTCGGCCAGTTCACGGAAGCGCTGCACGAAGAACGAACGATGAGGATATTCCTGAGGCATATCGGTGAGGACCTTGGCCAGACCTGCCAACACCCATCCATCGCCACGTGCCCAGAAGTCCTTGCCGCCATTGCGTGTGGTGGCTTTAGGATAGATATACTTGGCATCGCGGAAATAGAGATGGGCCACGGTGTCGTACATCAGCTCGTCGGCCCAACGATAGTTGGCATAGAGTTTATCCAGAAATTTCACCTCGCCGGTGGTCTTATAGAGCTTGGTCATCACCGGCATCACCATATAGAGGGCATCTGCCCACCACCAGAAATCACACTGGGGCTGGCGCACCTCGTAGTCCATCACCTCGATGGCACGCTTTATCTTATAGTCGTCGGGGGTTATCTCATACAGGTCGAGGTAGGTCTGAAAACAGATCTGCCAATCGCCAAAAAGGGCAAAATCGTGTCCCTCGCCATATGTCTTATACTTCCACTTAGAGGGGTCTTTCTCTTGAGCGCCCATCCACTTATTGTGGCGTGCCCAAGCGTCGCTATAGGCCAACCAACGAGCATTGCCCAACAGGCGGTAGGCTTCCATATTGCCCGTGTGATAGGCTGCCTCATCCCAGAAAGAGCGCACCTCGGGTTTATGGTGCTGCTGCCAGTAGTCGTTCACCTTGACGATGATGTCTGCGGTTGAGGGCTTGCCACTGGCAGGTGTCCACTGCCTCGATGCATCGTCCTGTGCGCTGGAGGCAATGGCAACGCACAGGAGAATAGTAGATAGTAGTAGTTGTTTCATTTTGTATAGGTTGTTACTTTAAATTTTCATTAAAGAAGTTCATGCACTGGCGGAACAGGTGGTTGCGGGTGTTGCCGCCAAAAATGCTGTGGTTGCGATTGGTATATACCAACTGACGGAAATCCTTGTCGGCCTGAACCAGTGCTTCTACGTACTCGGCGGTGTTCTGATAGTGGACATTATCGTCGGCCAAGCCGTGAACCAGCAACAGGGCGCCATGCAGTTTTGAAGCACGAGCGATGGGGTTCACCTCATCATAGCCACTGGCGTTCTCGTTGGGTGTGCGCATGAAACGCTCGGTATAGACGGTGTCGTAATAGCGCCAGCAAGTGGGAGGAGCAATGGCAATGCCACAGGCAAAGACGGGGCGACCCTCTGACATAGACATCAGCGTGTTCCATCCGCCATACGACCAGCCCCAGATAGCGATACGATTCTTGTCAACATAGCTCTGAGAGCCGAGCCACAAGGCGGTCTCTACCTGATCCTTGGCTTCAAGTTCGCCTAAGCGCAGGTAGGTGCACTTCTCAAACTCGGCGCCGCGACCACCGGTGCCACGATTGTCAACACACACACAGATGTAGCCCTGCTGAGCCATATACTGCTCAAGAATAGCTCCCTGACCACTCATACCTATGTTCCAGCTGTTTTTCACTTGCTGAGAACCGGGGCCGCCATACTGGAACATCACCACAGGGTACTTCTTCTGAGGATCGAAATTGGCGGGTTTCACCATCCAACCATACAGCTTAACGCCCTCGCTGGTCTGGAAGTCGAAGAGCTGCTTGGTGCCCATCGCATAACTATTATACTGCTGCTGCAGGGCATCGTTCTGCTTCAACGAAGCAAGCACCTTTCCCTGATTATTGTAAAGAGAGGTCTCGGTGGGGTGATTGATGTCGCTCCAAGTGCAGATGAAGTTCTTGAGACTAGAAGAGAATACGGCCATGTTCCAACCGTCTTTGGGGGTCAGACAGTCGGTCTTGCCATTCTTGTGGTTCACATAGATCTTTTGATTGAGTGGGCCACCAACGAAAGCGGCATAGTAGAGGTCGCCTGTCGTCTCGTCGAGACCAAAGACATCGGTCACCACGCCCTCGGTCATCTGGCGCTGGCGCTGACCATTCAGGGTGTAAACATAGATATGGTTAAAGCCATCGCGCTCGCTGGTAAGCACCAGATGTGACGATGTGAGCTTGACGTTGGCAAAGACATTCTCGTTGACATATTTATCCACACGGTCCTCCACAACTTGCTGAGCAACAGTGCTTAGCGGGTTGACCATAAACACGCGCAGGCAGTCCTGATGACGATTGAGCGTAAAGACTGCAATCTTTGAGGCATCGGACGTGGCCTTGATGCGGGGGATGTAGCCATCGGCATCGAGGGGCACCTGCATGGTGCGCGTCTGATGACTCTTGATATCATAGCTCATCACCTTGACTTGTGCGTTTTTCTCGCCTGGCTTTGGATACTTATAGGTGTAGAAGCCGGGATAGGTGGCATACTCCTGGCGCTCGGGCTGGAGGCCCTTGAACATGGACATGGAGTACTCTTTCACCTCGCTCTCATCATAGCGCACCCAGACGATCTGGCGCGAGTCGGCACTGAACACCATCGACGAATTGAACGAGAACTCTTCTTCATTGACCCAATCGGGAATGCCATTGATGATCTCATTGCGTTTGCCGTCTTTTGTCACCTGGCTCTCGGCATTGTTATAAAGCAACTTCACAAGGAAGATATTGTTGTCGCGAACGAAAGCCACCTGATTGCCATCGGGACTCCAAACTGGCGTCTGCTGAGGACCACCGTCAGACAGTGGCTCCAAACGATTGTTGGCAATATTAAAGATGTAATAAACAGCCGTGAAGGAATGACGATAGATAGATTTTGTCTGGGTCTGAATCAGAATGCGCTTCATGTCGGGACTCACGATATAGCCCTCTACCCTCTCTACCTTAGAGCCTCGCACCGTGTTGGCATCGAACAGAATACCTGTCTGCTTGCCGGTCTTGAAAGAGAACTTCTGCAACTGCTTGCCATCTGAGGAAATCTGAATGTAGGACTCACCATCGGACAGCGGTTCTACAGATGCCAGAGACTCGCCACGAAACTTTCCGTTGACAATATCTTTCAAATCTAACACACCACCAGCCATGATACCTGATGCGGCCAGCAGAAGAAAACTACAACAAATTAATATCTTTTTCATTTGCATAATGCTTATGGTTCAAACAGAATGCAAATATAAGAAATAATTCCGAGAAAAGCGGAATTACACGTTTCTTTTCAATAATTTTATGATTACTAAATCAATTGGTCTCGGCCAAAAGGTCGTCGATAGTGGTCTTGGGATGTTGCTTCATATACGATTCGGCACGGGCAACATATTCGTTGTCGAAAAAGCGCTGTGACATGACCTGATTAACTACATACTGAATTCGACCCATGTAAACACGGCGCTGTTCCGGAGTTATACTGTCGATGTGATCGGTATGGTAGAGACTTAACAGATAGAAACTCAGGCAGTCTGGCACAATATAACTCCTGGTCATCATTTTGCGCTGCTTTTCTGTGTAGCCAAAACGCTTATAGAGCGGATAGTCTTCACCCAAATACTTATCAAGAGAAACGCCAAGAATGCCCCGCCCCACGATGATACTTTCGTCAAGAGAGCTAATTTGAGTATATACCTGAGGAATCTCTAGGTGGGGAATCTGCCTACGCAAACGAGAGAATGCATCACCTAACTGCCGGTTGACGTCATCCATATCTGCAAAATTGCGCTGCACATCCTTGATTAATACTTGAAGTGTACTATCCTGGAAGAATACAAGGAACTTGGTGTTTATATCCAGTGTATCAACAGGACCAAGACTTAACACATCCTCAATCAGCGTACGCGTCTGAATGGGATAGGTCGTCTTCATCTGCTGAAGAGCTGCAAAATCACCTGTCGTGAGATAAGCGGCTTCTAACTTATCGAAGCGTTCTATCTCAATCAGCGGATCCTTGGAAGATGAGTCCGATGAACGAAAATGCCACTGACAACCGATACAGGTTATCATGACAATGATTACTATGATATAGAACTTCTTCAAGCGAACAACTTATATAAGTTAAAATCGATTGCAAATATACTAAAATATGTTAGATTAACCAAATTTTAACCTAAATATTTTAATAAAACCAAATCTTTTATAGGCAAATTAGTACTTTTGTGACCAAAACAAACTAAAATGAAACAGATTTTCTCATTTTTTTTATTATTCTGCTGTTGCCTTAGTGCAAACGCACAATACACTTTAGATATCGCAGTCGTGAACCCTTCCAACAAATCTATATTTGATCAACCGGTGGTTGTTTCGTTAAACGAATTTAGCAATATCAATTCGGCTTTGGTCACTTTCAATGGAGAAGAAATACCATGCCAGCTAGACGATATTAATCTTGATGAGACGTTTGATGAACTTTGCTTCCTGGTGGACCTAAAGGGAAAAGAGAGAAAGACATACCAAGTGACACTTTCGCAAGAAGGGGAACCTAGAATCTACCCTGCAAGGGTTTTTGCTGAAATGCTAATAAGAAACGATAAAGTGAAGGAAAAAAACAAGCACAACAACTTCATCTCTAGCATTACGGCACGCGGCGACTGCGACAACCCATACAACATACTCCATCATCATGGCGTTGATTTCGAAAGCGAACTGAACGGCATACGCATCTATTTCGACAAACGTCAAACGCTGGATCTATACGGCAAATACCACAAACGACTTGAACTAAAAGAGACTCAATTCTATACCTCACCCGAACAGAAAGCTAAAGAATATGGCGACGACATCCTGTGGGTAGGAAACACCTTCGGACTTGGTGCTTTCAGGGGATGGAATGGAGAATCTTCTACTATGGTTGAACCTATCAAGAACAGGACACAGCGCATCATCGCCTACGGCCCACTGAGAACTATTGTGGAAATCATCGATCAGGGATGGGAGCCACCAATGCAGAACGTATCAAACCTCACTTCCTCAAACACAAAGAAGCCTACATTAAACATGACCATACGCTACACGCAGTATGCCGGACATAGAGATACGGATGTGGATATCACGTTCAACAAAGATGTAAGCAATTATCAATTCTCAACAGGACTGATAGACATCAAAGGCTCAGAAGAATTTTCTGATAAAAAAGGATTAAGAGGATGCTGGGGAACTGATTTTCCCGCCGGAGACACAATCAACTGGAAACGTGAGACTGTTGGTCTTGGCATATATATACCGCAAGACAATATTGTCAAGGAGATACCAGCAAATTCTAACAGAGATGAGCAAGGCAACGACTACACCTTTGTCATCAAGACAAGCAATAACAAGCACGCAAAAACTACGGGTAAATCCCTTAGCTACAAAGTAGCATATTGTTCTGATAACGAGAACTTTGGCATGCATACATCAAAAGAATGGTTTAAATGGCTGGAGGAATGGAAGAAGGACATCACCACTCCCATCATCATCCATCTTGATAAGAAAAGCAAAAAGGCCAGCAAATAAAAAGGAGAGCTAATCACACCTACAAAGAGATCAGCGAAGCAAAGCAAGGCATAAGCCCCCACACTAAATAACAGTCGATCAAAATAATCGGCTGTTATTTATTTTACCCACTTTGGTTTCAACAAAAGAATCATACATAAAAATCCCCCTCAAGCGAGAGTGCAAAGTAAAGAAAAACACAAACCAAAGGGCGCCCAAAGCCAACACCTCCTCAAGCCATCACCACAAGCAGCGTCCCAAAAAATTCCACATCCCTCAAGTCCCGTACAGCCGAATATATTCGGCTCAAAAAAAACACAAATCAACAAAAAACATCATCAATTCTAATCAATTAAAACCCCCGCCCACCAAAAATCCTCCAAAGCAAAAAAAAAAGGAAATGCCCAAAATATCAAGGCATTTCCAATGAAATCAAGCGTAAATCACAAAGGCAAACGCCTCCACACAAAATTAGGAATCAATCTCCATAATTTTGTAAGCACACGCCAACGCCAATCAATAATACGCACATGACGTTTCTTATTAATGGAACGCACAATATCCTTTGCGACTTTAAACTTATCCAATACAATAGGATATGAATTACCATCATCAATCAAAGCAGTTCCTACAAATCCAGGACGGATATCCGTAAAACGAATATTTAAATGATTCTTGTTAGACAACTGCTCAAGAGCCTGTAAATAGGTAGCCTGATAAGACTTTGACGCAGAATAAGACGGAGCAGGTCCTAAACCTTTTGTACCTGCTATACTAGAAATAGCAGCAATATGACCACCTCCATGCGATGAAAAATAACGATAAGCAGCCCCAATCATTCTAGTAAACCCGATACAGTTTGTATATACTGTATCAAGCTCCACTCGATCATCCAATTGGCGATTTTGATGACCGATGGCTGAAGCATGAAAATAAAGATCCATACCTCCAAGATCCTCTATCAGTTCAAACAAAAGAGAATCAGCATGCTCATCTGTAACATCGATCTTCTTGAAACAATCAAACTCAGACAACATATCTGTACGACGAGCAGCCACGCCAACATGCCACCCCTCCTTCTTTAAAAGTCTTGCCACTTCCAGGCCAATCCCAGAAGAAGCTCCAACAACAATAGCTCTTTTCATATAACTAAAAATATTTGAATATACAAATAAAAAACAAACTAATAATAATTAGACATAATAACATCTACAAATATCTATAATTATCTATATTACCTATAAATAACTATAGCACCTATGAATAACTATAGCATCTATGAATAACTATAGCACCTAGAATGTCTATGCACTTCAATAAAACTACAAAACATCAAATGAATAACTAATAAACACCTCAGAAAAAAACTCTCGATAAAATGCGTCCCTAAATTCAAAAAACGCATATACCATATTGCAAAGATACAATATTTTTGGGAAACAGTGACAAGCACAAGAACAAGTTTTTGCAAATAAGATAAAAAAATAGCCCCCCACCTAGCTTTCTCCCTGTAATGGCGAGAAATTATTAGTTTTTCCTTTGTTTTTTATTCTTTCAATTACTATCCATTCCCCCATTATTAACTATACCTCCCATATCAAAACATTCCACCCTATCTCAAACCATTCCTCCCCATTGTAGGGGGAGGCCAGGAGGGGGTCTGGAGGATAGGAGAAGGTCCGTACTAGGCACAAAAAAGAGCCCTGACTCAGTGTTGAATCAGGGCTCTCTGTAAAGATGGCGGCCTCCTACTCTCCCGCATTGCATTGCAGTACCATCGGCGCAAGCGGGCTTAACTTCTCTGTTCGGAATGGGAAGAGGTGGGACCCCGCCGCAATAACCACCTAATGTTCGTTTCGTATTGACAATTGACAATTGATAATTGACAATTTTGTCAACCGTATAGGTAGACATCTTGCACACAAGAACTGATAGTATAACCATAAGGCAAAACCATACAGTTGAAAGTAAAAGCGTGTTTAAGCGAAAGCTTTCGGGCAATTAGTACAGCTCGGCTTTGACGTCACCGTCTTTACACCTGCTGCCTATCAACGTCGTAGTCTACAACGACCCTCAATGGAGCCCTCATCTTGTGGCCGGCTTCGCACTTAGATGCTTTCAGCGCTTATCCGATCCAGACGCGGATACCCGGCGGTGCACCTGGCGGTACAACCGGTAAACCGGAGGTCTGTCAATCACGGTCCTCTCGTACTAGTGACCGATCCACTCAAGACTCCTACGCCCACGATAGATAGAGACCGAACTGTCTCACGACGTTCTGAACCCAGCTCGCGTGCCACTTTAATGGGCGAACA
>NZ_JHXG01000014.1:0-63502 GCF_000621825.1 Xylanibacter brevis P6B11 | reverse complement strand
CAGGTTGAACTCCTCCTCAGAGTCGGCACCCGTGGTGTGCGTAGAGAGATAGAACGTACCCAGGTCGCCAAACTGCACCTTCTTACCCTCCATCAGCTGCTCCAGGATACACGACTGCAACTTGTTGGCAACGCCCAGGCAGACATCGGTGCCATACACCGAGTTGTGTTCCGCCATGTGCTTGCACAGCTCAGGGTAGGTCATGGTCTTCAGCGATACGATGCGGGCATAGACCTTGCCGAACATCTTAGAGTTCTTCACGCGGTTCACATAAGTTTTGTAAAGTACAGGCATAGTGTTAAGGTATTTAATGGTTAAAGTTAATTGTGATTTTGCCGAGGATTTCGTTTGGTGGCCCCATTCGTCCCGTTTGCCGGCATTAAACGCTCCGTTTGGCGCCTCCATCCGTTGTTCCTCAAATGCATTGCAAAGGTACAACAACAACATTGCGGTTGCGGTTTACGAATGAAGGCGAAAGAAAAATTGTATTCGAGAAAATTTTTCCCGCATATGTGGTCATGATGGTCAAGGTCAAAATGGTCAAAATCGAAAACGGAAAGTCAAAATGCTCCACTATAATATAAAAATATATTTTTATATTATAGTGAGTAAATAACCGCGTTTCCGAAATCGAAAATGACCAAAATGACCATGACCAAAATGACCACGTAAAACTCTACTATTTCTTGTTCGAAACAGAAAATGCAACGTTGTGATAAAAATCGTGGCAAAAATTTGGTTATCTGAAATATTATTGCTATTTTTGCCACGGAATAAAAACCTATGAAGAGGAACTAGCAAGGAACTATGAGAGAAGTGATTGGAAGAAATCTGAAGGTGCTGCGTGAAGCAAATGACTTGACGCAAGAGCAGATGTCTAGTTATCTGGGCATCGGGCGTAGTGCGTATGCCAACTATGAGGCAGGCGAACGTGAGGCTCCGCTGGAAGTGCTGGAACGTTCGGCAGCATTGTTGGGCTGCGAATTGGAGCTGCTGTTTGAGCCAGATGCGGAAACGGTAAAAGACCGCATGATGGTTTGCGCCTTCCGCACCGACGGACTGACAGAGGGCGACATGAAGGAAGTGGCACGCTTCAAGCAAGTAGTGCTGGAGTACATGAAAATGCAGAAAATGCTTGGAGAATGAAGAAGTTAGCTAAAGAAATCATCGAGCAGCTGGCGCTAAAAATGCGCTTACAGGCGGGGCTGAATCCGTCTGAGCCTATCCACACGAAGACGTTGCTGCGCAAACTGGGGGTAATGGTGATTTATCGCCCCCTTTCAGAGAAGGCTTGCGGCCTATCAATGCGTTCGTCAGATGGGCGGGCAAAGTTCATGCTCATCAACTCTAACAACTCGCGTGGCCGCCAGCACTTCACTATTTGCCACGAGCTTTTCCATCTCTATTACGACGAAGAGCCGAAACCACATATCTGTGGCACACCCGGAATAGAAAAAGACCCTGCAGAGGTGAATGCCAACGCCTTCGCCTCTACGCTGCTTTTGCCACAGGCAGGTGTTCTGGAGTCAATACCTTCGGAAGAAATCATGAACCGCCACATCACCACAGCCACGATGCTGCGTGTGGAGCAGCTGTTTGGTGTGAGCCATCAGTCACTATGCTATTGTTTGCGCCACTTGCGCCTACTTACCGAAGAGGAACTGCAGGATCATCTGGCCGAGAGTATGGAGATACAGCAGATTGCCACAGACTACGGTTATGATCTCTCGCTCTATCAGCCAGGCAATGAGGGCGTGGTGATAGGTGACTTTGGCGAAAAGGCACGCCTGCTGTTCGAACAGGAGCGCATCTCCGAGGGTCACTATGTCGAACTCTTAAATCTGCTGAAATAGGATGGCAAAGGGTGTGAAGACACAGATTGTATTGGATGCAGATGTAGTGATTCACTTCGCCAAAGGTGGACGGCTCAGTCAGTTGCCCAGCATTTTTCCTGACTACGAATACGTGTTGCTGGAGGCTGTGCACGAGGAATTGCTGTCGGACATCAGGACGCAGATAGACCACCAGATGGCGTTGCTGAAGAATATCACGCTTCTTCCCTTTGCACCTCGTGGCGAAATGCTCCGCGAGTATGCAATACTAAGAAGCCGATTCGGTAAGGGCGAGAGTGCCTGCATGGCCTATTGCCTGTTTACGCACAACGTGATTGGCAGTAGCAACCTGCGCGACATCCGTGCCTATTGTCAGGAGAAAAAGATAGTGTATCTCACCACGATAGACTTCCTTTGGTATGCTTGGTGTAAGCATCTGATGACCACCGACGAGGTTAAGACATTCATGAGCGAAGTAAGGTCGAAAGGAAGCAAACTGCCTGAAGTGGATATAGAGAAGTACGTATGTGAGACGGTTTTGTAAACCGGACACAATAATATTGGAAACATGACAAAGGAAGAATACGAGAGACTATTAAAGTCTGACTATTGGAAAGGTTATTCCTACTCGTTAATTAAAGAGCGAAATTTTACCTGTCAGGACTGCGGTAGAAGTTTTTATAACGAGAGGAATAAACTGCAAGTGCATCATTTGGTGTACCGTGACGTTAATCCTTGGTCATATCGCCCCGAGGAGGTAATTGTGCTTTGCGAGGAATGCCACAAGAAAAGACATGGAATTCCTACGGAGTCAGCAGAAAGCACGTCATATTCACAAAAGCCTTGGGGAGAATATAACAAGAACTATTCTTCCACAACAGATACTAAAGCAGAAACTGTTTTTTCATCGAGGACTCCAAATACCATTCGTGACACATACCCTATTGAACCAGAGCGGCCACATGGTTTTCAGTTCAAATATGTTATTTATGGTATTCTACTCTTTCTTGTTGTAATGATTGGACGAGATTTGCTATTCAAGCAGTCATCTGACAACAACAAATCAACCGACGAGCAAAACGAGTTGGTTATTGAGAATAGTCAAACAACACCTTCAAGTTCGTTCGAAGAAAAAAGGCCTGATTCATACAGGCGATCTTCATCAAAGAAAGAGACGAGGGAGATTGATAATATTTCTTCCACGCCCTCTGCTGACGAAGACGTCATACTCGCAAGCGAAGAACCAACTACGGTAGCAAATACAGCGAAGGTCGAATCACCTAAGGTTGAGCATATTGACGAGCCATCTCACAAAGAGGCAGATAGAGAATTATCTACTTTAGAAATTCTAGAAAGGAAAAATCACGCCGATGTTGTAAGACGTGCTCAACGAGCAGGTGTTAGCACAGAAGGAAGTACCATAGAAATCTTAGAAAGGATTAATCATGCCGATGTAGTTAAACGAGCCAAGCGAGCTGGCGTTAGTACAGAAGGAACTACCATTGAAATACTTGAACGAATCAACCACGCTGACGTGGTGAAACGTGCTCAACGAGCAGGTGTAAGTACAGAAGGCTCTACCATTGACATCCTTGAACGCATCAATCATGCTGACGTCGTTAAACGCGCCAAACGATTAGGCGTAAGCACAGAGGGTAGTACAATTGATATCCTTGAAAGAATCAATCGCAAAGAAATGGAAAAATATAATTACTAAGACTTATGATTACATTCCACAACGCAACTGACGCGGATGGTCATATCATCCATATTGACGAGGTAACGAGAGAAAATCGTGCCGAGCATTACTATTGTGTTGGTTGCGGAGAGGAAATGAGCGCAGTTCTTGGTGATAAACGCGAACATCATTTCAGACACAAAGAAGCTCACTGTAGTTGGGAAAGTTATCTGCACAAACTGGGCAAAAAGCGTTTGAAAGAAAGATTTGACTCTCAGAAGGAATTCATCATCAAATACTTTGTTGAACACCACTGTGATAAGGTAAAAGGATGCAAGCTTGAGTCAATATATAAGGACCAGAAATGTAATCGTAGAGAACAAGTAGCGATTGATTTGAAAAAGCTATTTGACACATGTGAAGAAGAAGTGACCTATAAAGGCTATCGTGCCGACTTAATGCTTTCGAGCAAAGAACATCCAGAACGGGAGCCCATCTTCCTAGAAGTCTCTGTTACTCATGATTGTAAACCAGAGAAGCTGTCGTCTGGCATTCAAATCATAGAGCTGAAGATTGCTGACGAGAAAGACGTGTTGCGCCCGCTTGTTGAGGAGGATAGTTTGTTTGGACGTACCAATCCTCAACAGCCTTACGATTTCAACGCATTGCCACCCATACGGTTCTTTAATTTCAAGCGTATATTCGAGACAGCTCGCCCACTTGAAAGATTCTGGGTAGCACCTGACGACAAAGGTATCCTGCGTGGAAATTGTGTTCAAGACAATTTGACTTGCAGAAACGTCAAAGATAATCATCGTGAGGATTCTATATACGAAGTGGCTATACCTTCTGAAGTCCTCGTCAACAATTGCAAACCAAATCCTTACGAGTTTGGAATGATGAAAGCGATACAAGCAGGCATGGACGTGAAGCATTGCGACATTTGCGATAAGCGAAGCCGTTGCATTCTGAATTTTAACGAAGAAGTCAAAGATGAAAAGACGGGAGAAAAAAACCTTGTACCCCGTCGAGTGCCAATGGCTAGAATCAACGATCAACGTTTGGATAAAGTCGCACAGGCAAGTGGGTGCAAGAACTATGCACATAATCGTTTCTTCGTGTATAAAGTTTTGAGCAATCTCCGTAACCTGCCCTATTGGGAATGGAAGAAAGATTAAGGAACTTAAAAATAATAAAGCCATGGCAAAGCTGACCACCGAAGAATTCATCAAGAGAGCCCGAGAGGTGCATGGGGATAGGTATGACTATTCCAAGGTGGAGTATGTCAACAACCGAGCCAAGGTCATAATAGTTTGCCCAAAACACGGAGAGTTCCCCCAATCTCCTCAAAAGCATTTATCTGGACAGGGATGCCCAAATTGTGGTCTAAAGATATTCGCAAATAGTCGTATTGTATGGACAAAAGAAAAGTGTTTTGAAGTAGCCCAAAAGTGTCATTCTCAAAGCGAATTAAGGGCAAAGTATACATCTGCATACCAAGCAGCAAGCAGGAAAGGGTGGTTAAAGGAATATACATGGTTTGAAGTGTTATGGGAACCCAAGTGGGATAGAGATACATGTTACAATGAGGCAAAGAAATATGATTCACGAGGCAGCTTTAAGAAGGGATGTCCTTATGGGTATAGTTCTGCGCGCAAACATGGTTGGTTAGATGACTATACATGGTTTAATCCTGTAAGGGAACAGAAGCCTGTTGGATATTGGACATATGAACGGTGTTTTGAAGAAGCAAAAAAATGTAAGAGTTTAAAAGATTTTACAGAGAAAGCAAATGGAGCAAAACAATATGCTTCTAAAATGGGCTGGTTAAAAGACTATACATGGTTTGAAAAGCCATTTAGATGGACAAAAGAGCTATGTGAAGAAGAGGCGAGAAAGTATAAAACAAAAGTTGACTTTCTGAAAGCCAATGCTGGGGCATATAAGTATGCATATGAAAATGGACTGTTAAATGTTTTTGACTGGTTTGAAGAAACCAAAAAACCAAATGGATATTGGACTAAAGAAAGATGTGAAGAAGAGTCTCGAAAATACTCTTCAAAAAAGGAGTTCCTAAAAGGATGTCCTGCAGCTCATGCGGCAGCCGCAAAACGTGGATGGTTAGAGGATTTTGTATGGCTTGTAGATAAAAGAATAGATATTATTAAGGATAAGATAGATAGCGTATACGTCTATATCTTCGAAGAGACAAAAACAGCTTATGTAGGAAGAACTTTAATGAGGAGGCAAAAGAAGCGTGACAAGGAACATATATTCAATCTTGAAGCTGATAATGTTGCACGTTATGCAAAAAAACATAATATACCTGTTCCTCCGATGATAGTATTGGAGTCTTTTCTAACCTTAGAAGAAGGACTGGATAGAGAGGACTATTGGCGTAAATGGTATGAGCAACATGGATATAAGATGCTCAATCGATTGGCAACAGGAATTGGGAAAGGATCTCTTGGAGCTATCAGTCAAGGAAAATGGAATAAAAAGAGGTGTTTTGAAGAAGCACAAAAGTATAAATCTGCTCATGAATTTGAGGAGGCAAATGGTAGTGCTTATGCTGCTGCACAAAGAAATGGGTGGATAAAAGATTACATTTGGTTTGATGTTCTTTGGGAACCGAAATGGGACAAAGATACATGTTATCAAGAGGCAAAAAAGTACAGAACCCGTGGAGAATTTCAAAAAGGTTCTCCTGGTGCATATGTAAAATCTTTAAATAAAAGATGGATAGAAGAGTATACATGGTTACATCATCGTCAAACCAAGCCTGCAGGTTATTGGGATAATTATGAGCACTGCTATGAGGAGGCCAAGAAGTATAAAACTAGGTCTGCTTTTCAAAAGAAATGTCAAGGAGCATATTCTAAAGCATTGAAAAACGGTTGGCTTGATGATTATGTGTGGTTTGAAGAAAGACCCAAGAATAATTATTGGAATAGAGAAACCTGTTTGGAAGAAGCAAAAAAATATAATAGTGCATCGGAATTTGCAAGACATGCAGTAAGGGCGTATGAATTGTCTAAAGCAAATGGATGGAACAAGGATTATACGTGGTTTGTTAAACTTACAGGTTTTTGGACATATGAAACATGCTACGAAGAAGCCAAGAAATACACAAAACGAAGTTATTTCAAGGAAGGAAATCGTGGAGCCTATACTAAAGCCAGAGTGAATGGTTGGCTTGATGACTATACATGGTTCGACGAAAAGCCCAGAATGAATTATTGGAATCAAGAGACTTGTTATGATGAGGCAAAAAAATACCAAAGTATTACAGAGTTTCAAAAGGGATCTGTGGGTGCATACCAAAAGGCATTGAAAAATGGCTGGCTTATCGAATATACGTGGATGAAACAACATATACGTTCATGGTCATATGAAGCATGTAAATCTGAAGCTAGCAAATATGAAAGTAAAATTCAGTTTAAGAATGCAATGCCTGGAGCTTATAAAAAAGCGAGAGAAAAGGGATGGCTTGATGATTTCTTTCCGGAAACAAAATCAAGTAAAAGTAAGTAACAGGTAAAAAAGGAAGTGTTATGAATACAGAAACAGTAATTGTCATAGGAAATGGTTTCGATTTGGATTTAGGATGGGATACCAGCTATAAATCCTTTTATATAAAACATGATGGCTGGAAAATGCATAGAAGGGATGAAGACGATCTGTTCCAATATGTTATTAAGCAAGTTCCTGGTAACTGGTTTGACTTTGAACGCACCCTGCATGAGTATGCCTTGCATAGATCCGAGAACCCTTTCTCGAAAGATGATACCGATAAATTTGATAGAGACATTCAAGATTATAATACCTTTAAGGATCAATTAGCATGTTTTATAACTGAAGGTTCAAAATATCCAGTGAAAAAAGATTCACATGCATATAGACTCCTAGAAGCATATGTTAGAGCTAAAAGAAATACAACTGCGACCCATTTTTTCCCAATTAGACTGTTTTCTTATAATTATACTCCATTATTACAAGTCCTTTTGGATATTGATCCTAGTGTGAAAGCAGGATACACTCCTGTACATGGAATGGTTGAAAGAAATAATATTATATTCGGCTTTCATGATGATTCTAATGTGCCAAAAGAATATCGTTCTCTTCAAAAGTCGATGGACGAGAACTATCAATCAAGTGATATCGTTACGGAATCTTTGCAGGCTAAAACAATTATTTTTTTTGGTTTGTCTTTAGGTTATATCGATGGGGTATATTTTAAAAACCTTTTTGAACAAATATCGAATCTTGCAAATCCTCAAATGATAAATAAACGTGTAGTGTTTATAACTAAAGACACTGAATCAGAAATAAATATCAAGAGTAATTTGCTTGATGCGAAAATCAATTTACAGCTTCTGTTTAATTCAAACCGTGTGGATTTTATATATACTGATGACAGTCAGAAAAATAAAACAGAAACGATATTTGAAGGGTTATTAAACAGTATTAGTAAGTGACATCACAAATATGATGTAACATTTTCGAGTTTCCCATACTATAATATAGAAGGCTGATGGTTGAGGTATGATGGCTGATGCGATAATAAAGCAAAGAATAAAAACGTTGTAGAAATGAAGTAAGACGAGATATGAAAGAAGAAATAGGAAATAACAAAGGAGAGATTATCATCTATCAGTCAGAGGATGGTAAAATAAGGCTCGATGTCAGGTTGGAGGAGAAAACCGTATGGCTGACACAGGAACAAATTGCTCAGCTGTATGGTAAGGGCAGATCAACGATAACAGAACACATCTCTAACATCTTCAAGGAAGGAGAATTGGAAAGAGAGAAGGTATGTCGGAAATTCCGACATACCACTCAACATGGTGCTGTAGAAGGGAAGACACAGAGTCAAGAAGTGACACTCTATAACCTCGATGTCATCATTTCCGTTGGCTACCGGGTGAAGTCTATTGTGGGCACTCGCTTCCGTCAGTGGGCTACAGAGCGGCTGGCGGAATACATCATCAAGGGCTTCACGATGGACGATGAGCGACTGAAGAATCTTGGTGGTGGGGGCTACTGGAAAGAGTTGTTGGATCGTATCCGTGACATCCGTTCATCTGAGAAGGTGATGTACAGACAGGTGCTTGACCTCTATGCCACCAGTGTTGATTATGACCCACGGACAGATGCGTCGAGATTATTCTTTAAGATGGTGCAGAACAAACTGCACTATGCAGCTCACGGACATACGGCTGCAGAGGTGATTTATGATCGTGCGGATGCTGACAAACCCTTTATGGGATTGACATCGTTCAAAGGTGAATTGCCTTGCATTAACGATATTAAGATTGCAAAGAATTATCTCACGGCTGAGGAACTGAAGATATTGAATAACATCGTTTCTGGATATTTTGATTTTGCAGAGACTCAGGCCCTTCGTCATCGACCTATGTATATGGAAGACTATGTTCGTCAGTTAGACAACATCTTGTCTGCCAATGGCGATGAACTGCTGGAAGGGGCAGGCTCTGTATCTCATGAGGAAGCAATGAATAAGGCTTTAATTGAGTACAGGAAATTCCAAGTGAAGACATTGTCGCCAGTAGAACAGGATTATCTAGAGTCTATCAAACTCATTGAGAAGAAAACCAAGAAGAAAGGCAGCAAGGGTGGTATGTAACATTTTCGTGTTTTCCATACTATAATAAGATGTAAGATGTTAGAAGTAAGATGTAAGAAGAAGTCACGGATCTACGGAAACAAGGACTCACGAATCTACGGAGTCACGAAATAAGAACGGAATAAAAACGATATAATGATATGAGCGACGAACAGAAATACACCATTCAGGGCTTGGATGAATACATCCGCCAAGGGGAGCCGCAGCAGCGTGAGCGTAGCGAGGCATGGAAGGTGCCCCAAAGTGCAAAATTGAGCGATGAACTGCCTCCAAAGTGAAAAAAATGCACTTTAGAAGAAGTGGCGGTGCTATGGACAGATTACAACAAATCGAAGAGAAGTAAAAACGATGATTATAGATGAATAGAGAACGATACCAACATATATTTATAATGCTTCGTGAGGAGATTAAAAGTAACGACAGCGTTGAATGGTTTACTTTTAAGCAAATGAGTCAGGACGTGGAAGTGATGATTGCCAACGGCATGATGAGTTACGTTCACGAGCAGATGCAGAATTTTTACGAGGAATACCTTTGGAAGACATTCGAGTCACACAAAGCGTGGAGTTTTATAGACTTTGTAGCTCATCGAGATGACTTTTTCGGTGAATGGGCTACGGGAAAGATTGACCTCATGAAACTTACAGAGGCGTGGATAGAAAGAGACGACAGTCGTACATTACTGTCACTATTGTCACGTTTGGGACAGACTGGATATGAAACTAACTGGCAAGTACTGCGCGCTCTGCTTGACGAGAAACTGCGCCGTATGGAGGTGGAAGGTACTCGTAATGGTGTGAAAGAGACAGGATATTTTTATTGTCTGCTCCATGCTTTCACGATGATTATGATGTCGGAACAATCATTGGAGGATAAGATGCGGTTGCTTGAACAGTTTTCTCGGCAGTGGGCTTTTCTGCGTACAGTATATTCTGTGATGGTAAGACGTATTGTAGGGCTAAACTACACTAACTTTGCCCAGTTAGCTCAATACGTTGTTGGTGGTCAGCAAGACTTTGACCCTTTCCTGCATCTGTTTCACGCTCCATTAAAGGAACGCTTCGAGGAGCTTGTTGAATTGGGGACAAAACGTGAAAGCCTTACAAGGGCTTTGGATAAAATTGAGAAACGGATGAATAACACGCAACAGTCAGCTGATTTGGACGTTCTTTGTGAAGTGCTGTTCCCCGAAGAATTCTGCAACATGCTCAATATGCACCGTATGCCAAGCTATCACGAGTTGGAATCTGAGATAGACAGGATAAGGGTAGAACTAGATAGTACTCAAGAAACGATGAACAGACAAGCCCAAGAGATGGCTGTTCAACTGAGTGCAGCAGTGAATGCTTCTGTACCTATTGATGTTATTGAACAAAGACTGCTGATATTCCCATCTGGCACCGCCCTTAGTGTTTATATGCCTCTGAACACCATGTTACAGGTAAATCCAGCCTGGCAAGCTCATTCAGAGAGCATCCTACAGAAAATCCTTGCCAAGCAGCAGCAAGAGTTACAACTATCAATGAATATCACGGCACAACCAGGATCGAACGTGAATGGTATAGTGCAACAGCAAATGAATAACAATATTCTCCCTAATAAACAAATTTCAGCATGAACGAACCGAAAATAAATATCAATGTAATGCCTGGTGCCCAGATGAACGGGTACGTGAAGGAACAGCACAACTACTTCGGCAACGTTCAGAAGCTTACTAATAGTGAGGTTAAGGAAAGTCCTGTTGTTGACGCAGAAGTGGTGACAACTAACAATCCTATTCATCAGGAGGCAAAGGAACGTAACGGTAAACCAACTTTCTTCATTCATCCGTCGGTGGATGCTAATCAAGAGTGGCAGATTCACGACGAGATAGTGCGTTTGGTGGCTCGTCAGGGAATACAAGAGATTTGCAAGTATCTTACGCAACTGAGTGATGATAAGAAAGTGCTACTTCCGCAGAATGCCGAGAGGGCGTACAATGAACTTGTGAGATTGGGAATGCCCGATACCGAGGGATATGCTCTAAAGACATTCATGAAGCACTATAAGAGATAAACGACACGAGCAGATTGCAGCGTCGGTATAAGCATCAGAATCTATAAGGTTCTGGTGCTTTTTTTGTGCCCTTCACAGAGCAGAACGGAGAATAATAGAGAATTTTAGAAAAAGGCAGAGAATGTTGGAGAAGGCCTTTTTCAAAGCCATCTAACTGCGAAGAATAGTATTTACCTTTGCATCGTCGAACAACGACAAAGTGATATTTGAGCTTTCGCTCTTCACTCGCTGATACGGTCTTTGACTTATTGATACAATGGAAACAAAAATCTTGAAAGTGGTACGCCAGGGCGAGGCCTTCAGCGTACAGAGTTCTAAACAGGAGTCGGGCAGCATTCAGAAGTGCAACATTGTGTTGCGCGAACTGGGTGACTCGAAGTTTGAAAACGAGTATGTGTGCGTCATGCTGGGCAATCTGGCGGCGTGCAGGTTCTACGAAGGTGATGTGGTTGCGGCCACCCTTCGTTTCTCTACACACGAGTATCAGGGGCAGGTGTTCCAAGAGATTCTTGCTACTGATATTGTGAAGATTTAATTATTTTGGGGCCGCCTACGGCGGGAAATTTTCCAGAATTGGAAACAAAATTTTTCATTTTATTTTTCTTGTCTGACACAAGCCGAAGGGATATATAATCATGTTTAATTTTGAATCGAATTTTGAAAAATTTCCCTGCGAAGCAGGCTTTTAAAACAACAAACCTTTGAGTTGAAGTGAGGAGGATATTCTCGAGTAAATGGCCAAGGAATCTGAAACTTCTTCTCGCTTAAAAATTCAAAGTTATGAGAAAGATTATTTTTTCTACAAAGAGACAAGTTTCGCTGGATGGTTTGATGACCATCGGCATGTTGGAGAACGGACTCAGGACGGCAGACTTCATGTGCTGCGAGGATGTTGAGATAGGGGTGTTCTCAGGAACTTTCAAGGTGGAGGGCAAGCGCGACGGCAACGTGTATATGACGGAGAAGCCCAAGCGCACGCGTAACAAGGCCATCTTCCGCGATGACAACGCTTCGCTGTCACAGGGGCAGGACAAGCGCTGGTACTTCTACTTCTCGTTAGATGAGGACCAACTGGAGCAGTTGCCCGAGAAGCTGGTGCATCAAGCGAGTGCGATAGCACAGAAGGTGATTCGTGAACTGATTAAAGGAAGGGGTTACAGACTATGATATCGTATTGCAAGAATGGCAAGTCGGCGCAAGTGCTGGCTTGCCCTGAGGAAACGCTGAACGGGATTTTGGACTCGCCGGAGGTGGCCGAGGTATGCCAAAGGTTGACCCAGGTGGACCACGATAGCGACGAGGCGAAGACGCTGAAGCAGCAACTGCCGCTGCTGATGTTTATGGCTAATTACACCGACGGACACCGACACGCTAAGAGTGCTGTACCCACGAATATGGCCTATCTGGACTTGGACGAACTGAATGGCGAAGACCCGCGCGAGGTGTGGAAGCGATTGGTGCAGACGCTGTTGCAGCTGGAACTGGAGCATCTGATAGTATTGGTACACGTGAGCTGTTCGGGTAAGGGGTTGCGCATCGTGTATATCATTCCGAGTCAGTTCGCGCACCTGAAGCCAACGGAGCGTATAGACCAGTCGAAACAGTGGTTGGCTGCAAAACTGGGCGTAACCGATGATTCTAAGACAAAAGACCTGGCTCGCGGCTCGTTCGCCGTACCGAGAAGCTACGTGCTCTACGGCCCCGACAAGCGACTGTTTGAGGAGAATGTGAGCGCGAGTGTGAAAGAGGGGTTGCTTGATGGAAGAGGTAAGATGGAAGATGGAAACTCTCTGCCCTCAGACGTCAGCCCTGAACCTTCGGGAAAACAGTTCCCGACACATTACCACGGCATTCCCTTCACGGACATCATCGCGAAGTATTGGGAGGTGAACAACCGAGGGTTTGAACCCACGCAGGGCGACCGCGACACGCTGACCTACCAGTTGGCCTGCGACCTTCGCCACATCTGCGGACGTAACTTTGAATGGCTCGACCAGGTGATTCCCTGCTACGACGGTTTTACACCAGAAGAGAAGCGGGCGAAGATCAAGAGCGCGCTGAGTTCGGAGTTCAACGGGTTCCCTACAAGGTTGAGGAATGTGCTGAATGCGCTGTCTATGTCCCCTAAGTTCTTTGCAAAGCAAAGCGGCATAGCCGAGCGAGGGGACGACAGGGGGCTGAACGACGGAATTGATGATGACGATTGTTCAGACCCCCAACCCCCTAACTTAGGGGGCTTAGGCAGAATGCCGCAGGGCATCCGCGAATCAATTGATGCCGTTGGTCCTCAGCTGGCTATGCCGGTGGTGACGGCCATCTGCCCTTGTATCGGTACGCTGGCTACGGGGGTGCAGCTGGATGTGCATGGTAAGAAGCGCGGACTGAACCTTATCTCTTATATCGCAGGCGACTTCGCCAGCGGTAAGGGTTCGATAGACCCTGTGGTGGAGGCCTGGATGAGCGAGGTGGCTGCGCTCGACAGGATGTACCAGATGCAGGAGGACGAGTGGCGCGCCAAGAAGCGGGCGGCGAAGAATAAGAAGGAGCAGCCCGAGGAACCGAAACTGCCGGTGCGCTGTCTGACGCTGAACAATACCGTTGCCAATCTGGCCGAGCGACTGGCTAATACGGAGGGCAAGCACGCTTTTTCGTTCACGCCCGAGGCCGACACGGTGGCACAGAAGTGGAAATCGACGATGAGCGACTTCTCCGTGATGCTGCGCCAAAGCTACGACGGCACGAAGTACGAGCGCGAAGCGCGCAGTGCTGATGCGGTGAACGTGCATATAGACAAGTTGCTTTGGAACGTGTGTATGTGTGGCACCCCCGATGCACTCTATCGTGTGGTGAACAACTATACCGACGGATTCCAGAGTCGTATAGCCGTTGCCCGCACACCCGACAATACCTTTGCACCGCTTGAGGACAAGCCCCACGTGCTGACCGACCGCCAGCGCGAGCGCATCCGGCAGATAGCTCATCTGTTACCGCTGATGTATGGCGAGGTGGTGCTGCCAAAACTGGAGGCAAAGGGTCGTGAGTGGGTGGAGCGCATCCGCGTGGAGACGATGAAGAACGACGACCGCACGCGTGCCCGTCAGCGCTTCCGTGTGTGCGTCACAGCCCAAAGAATGACCTGCTGCTTGATGCTGTGCAAGGTGTGCGAACAGCTGATTCAGAAGCACGGACTGACTGGTGCCGAGGCTCAGCTGAAGCAGCAGCCCGACCTGTGGAAGGTTCTGTTGATGAAGGCGCAGACACCCACGATGCTGGAGGCCTACGACGTGATAGCCGACTCGCTGCTGGAGAATGCGCTCTACTTCTTCCGCGACCGCATAGAGAACGCCTTTATGAGTCGCGACTATGCAGGTGGTATGAATGGCGACCGCCAGAAGCGTGGTAAGAACGACTCTATCTTCGAGCGACTGGACCTGCAGTTTACCTTCGAGCAGGCTATGCAGCACTCGGTGGCGGTGAAGGGTGCCAACGTGACTCACAATACCGTCCGACAGATGCTGAAGAACTGGCGCAAGCAGGGACTGGTAGTGCTGGAACAGGATGGAAAGTACAGGAAGAATGGATAAAAGTGCACAGCGGAACCGACCCAGTGCACAGCAGAACCGACCCTATTGTGCACTTTGGTCAAAATGGTCAAGGCTGCGATTAAGCGAGAGCAATGATGCTTGCATCAATTGCCGAGTGTGAGCAGTCTCGATATTGAAAATATCAAGGTCAGAATGGTCAAAATGGTCAAAATCGAAAACACCCAAGAATGCTTTGTGGTGCTCTGGCGAAAGCTGGAGCGCACGAGGCGCCTCTTCGGAGGTCAGTATAAGCGCTTCTGCATCAGAAACGTGCTGAAGGCGTGGTTTGGTCCCGAGGCTACCGACGACTTCATCTGGAAGGTGTGCCACATGGCGGTGGTCGATGACGAGCCGCAGGAGGGCTGGAACGAGCTGCCCGTGCCCAGTCTTTATCCGCGCCGTCATCGCGAACTCCTGCGGGCTATCGTGGCTGTCAGTCTGGGCATCAGTTGTTGGAAGGTCAATCTGAAAGCGCTCGACCGTGCTTACAGCGAGGTCTTCCCGAACAGTACATCAATTAATATTAATAAAAAGAAGAAAAGAAACCCCTTTCTTTGAACCGCCTACGGCGGGAAGTATAGCATCCGCTGAACTCCCCTCCCTTCCGCTCGAGAGCTCTGCTCGCTTGCTACCGAAGGGACGCAAGAATGGGAGGGGTGGGGCCTGTATCTCCATTGGTAGTTAGAACAACACTGACCCCACCCCCGACCCCTCCCCTACATGGGAGGGGAATGGCTGCGCAAGGTTCAAGCTAAGAAAACAACCGCACAGGTTGAAAAATTTGACTTTCCCTGTCGGCCATCGAGCTATACCTTCCCTGCGAAGCAGGCTAATCTTCTGCACTATCGAAGCAGGCTAAGCTCACAAGCTCCCCTCCCTTCAAGGGGAGGGGCAGGGGTGGGGTCTGTATTTCCATTGGCAGTTAGAACAACACTGACCCCACCCCCAACCCCTCCCCTACATGGGAGGGGAGGGGCTGCGCAAGGTTCAAGCTAAGAAAACAACCGCACAGGTTGAAAAATTTGACTTTCCCTGTCGGTCGTCGAGCTATACCTTCCCTGCGAAGCAGGCTTCATTCGGTAGGAGGGCTATAACCAATAAACATTAAACAAAATGAGTTTACCAAGAGGAATCAGAAATAATAATCCTTTGAACATTCGTCGTTCTAAGGATAAGTGGCAGGGCTTGAGAGCCCAGCAGACAGACGCAGCGTTCTGTCAGTTTGAAACAATGGCGTATGGCTGGCGCGCAGCCTTCGTGCTGCTGACGCGCACGTACTACCACACGTATCGGCTGTTTACCATCCGAAACATTATCAGGCGGTGGGCGCCGCCAGGCGAGAACAACACGGAGGCGTATATCCGCAACGTGTCGAGACTCACGGGCATAGACCCCAACGAGCCTCTGGGCATACCGAGCGACAAGCCGGGACGATGGATAGCCTTAGGTCTCGCGATGGCGATGCAGGAGAATGGGGCTGACGCCACACTAGACACCTTCGCCGTGTTGCGAGGGTGGGAGATGAGGATGGAGTGACCCCTCCCTTCCGCTCGAGCTCTGCTCGCTTGCTACCGAAGGGACGCAAGAAGGGGAGGGGCAGGGGTGGGGTCTGTATCTCCATTGGCAGTTAGAACAACACTGACCCCACCCCCGACCCCTCCCCTACATGGGAGGGGAGGGGCTATTTCTTTTTCACCCATCCGTCGGGTCCTATCTTAAAAAATATTAGAAAATCCATGATTTTGGTTAGCTGACGCTGGATACCTAAAAAAAATATCACGTTTTTTAGGTATTGTAACAAATCTTAATTCAGCTTACCTTTGCAGCCGAAATTGACACGCATAAGAAAGCATAAGGAAGCATGAAAACATTATTGATGACATCTGTGCTGGCGCTGTCGTGTGTAAGCGCTGCAGCACAAGAGAAAAAACTAACTATTGGCGGCTATGGCGAGGCTGTGATGACTCGTAATTTCTATAGCCAGAGCTTTAACCGTTATAAGAAACCAGAAAACTATGCTAATGACGATAGTCACGGGCGTTTCGACTTACCTCATGTGGTGCTGAACCTGGGCTATGACTTCGGGCATGGTTGGACCATGGGATCGGAGATCGAATTTGAACATGGAGGCAATGGCACGGCTGTAGAGATCGAGGCTGAAGAGGCTGGCGAGTATGAGGCTGAGGTTGAGAAGGGCGGCGAGGTGAACATCGAGCAGTTCTGGATCAACAAAGCTTTTGCCGGTGGTAAGTTCAACGTGAAGATGGGCGAGATTATCGTGCCTGTGGGCTATAGCAATGCGCACCACGAACCGAACCAGTTCTTTGGTGTCTATCGTCCTGAAGGCGAGTCCACTATTCTGCCCAACACGTGGCACCAGGTGGGACTGTCGCTCTGGGGCCGACTGAATGGATGGCGATACGAGGCACAACTGCTGTCGGGATTGAACAGCGAGAGTTTCACTGCCGAGGATTTTGTGCACTATGGTGCTACTAGCCCCTACGAATTTAAGGTGGCTAACAACTATGCTGTAGCTGCGCGCGTAGATAATTATATGGTAAAGGGACTGCGACTAGGATTGAGCGGCTACTATGGCTACACCTTCCGCAACTCGCTGCGCACGCCAGGCACCAAGTATGACGATGTACACGGAGCATTGGGCATCGTGGCGCTCGACTTTACGCTGAACCGCTGGAACTGGCTTGTGCGTGGAAATGTGGATTATGCTCACTTTGCTGATGCTGACGAAATTTCGGCCTACAATCAAGCCAACTGGACACACCATAAGTATCAGGATGGCAACCCTCATCACTACACAAATATAGGTAGTCATGCACTTGCTTATGCACTGGAGGCTGGCTATAACGTGATGCCGTTGATGACTAGACGTCAGGCTGGGGCGGGGCAGTCTTTGTGGCTCTTCGGACGATTCGAACACTACAACACAATGGCCTCTGGCACCTATGCTTCGATGTATAAACACACCAAGCGCTATCGTGCGGCTGTGGGTGTGAATTATTCGCCAGTGAAACAGATCACGCTGAAGGCTGAATACGCCTACCGCTTCTTCGAAAAGCCCAATAATAGTGGTCTCGCTGCCGACAGCCCGCTGTATAAACAGCCCTATAACAACGAGCCTAGCGTTAGTATCGGTGTGACTTATACCGGATGGTTTATGTAAACGGACAATCTTTCTAAATTTAATAATTAATACAACAAATGAAAACAAACAATGTTTTGAAAATGGCAGCTTTGACTGCCGTCATTTCTACGGGCTTTATCTCTTGCTCAAACGACGATGAAGCCGATGTAACAATCGTCAATGGTACTCAAGCTGCATTGAACCAGGCTTGCGACGACTGGAAGGTGGCACGCGCCAATTGGGAAAATACAGAGGCTTTCCTCTTTGGTGCTGCTGATGTGTACTCTATCGATCCACATACTGACACTTGGCCGGTGGCAGCCAACGACTTGGCTGATGTGCTGCGTGACGCAACAGCGATGAGTAATTTAGACAATTTTATCAAGACGGCTAACTCAGGTATTCTTGGCTATCACGGATTGGAATATGTGCTCTTCCGACAGGGGGCACCACGTGACATCAACCAGATCACTAACCTTGAATATGACTATATCTGTGCCGTGGCTAAAGACCTCTATCATGCTACTGCCACACTCGAGGCTGCTTGGGACTCGAAGGAGAGTAATGCCGAGCGCCACCAGATAGCACTCGACTATGTGGCTACACACAACTCTATTAATGACGATGGCGATGTGGAAGGTGCACTGGATGGCTTTCAGAACTTCGGACGCGCTTTCAAGAATCCTGGAACTGGCGACTGGGCCACTGCTCTCGATGCTACACTGGAGATTATCTCGGGTTGTCAGGATATTATCGGTGAGGTGGGCGACTCGAAAATAGGACTGCCTTTCACAGGCCAAGATGCCACCTACATCGAGTCTCCTTATGCCTATAACTCTATTACAGACTTTTACGACAATATCATCTCATGCAAGAACGCACTTTATGGTAGCATGAACGCCGTGACGCCTAACCAGAATTCTGTGATATACTTCTGTCAGAATGCAGGCAATGCCACACTGAAGACTCAGGCTAATACAGCTGTTTCAAAACTGGATAATGCCCTGGCAAAAATCAAGGCTATGAAGGCTCCCTTCGCCGTTAACTACTCTGATGCCTCATGCAGTGATGCTATCGAGGCTCTGGGTGAACTGGATGCTGCGCTGGATGAAATGGCAGAGACTCTGAAAGCTTATGCCGGCAACGCCACTGTTGAGCAGCAGTGCAAGGTGATTAATGAGAACTATGTAGATAATGTCGTACTGGCCACCTATCGCACGTTGGCTGATAATGCACAGAAGTTGTATAATAGCATTGTGAAGATTAAAAAATAATTAATTAAATATCATTATATGAAGAGACTATCATTATTTGGTAGTGTGCTGTTATCTACAATCATCACTGTTGGATGTTCCAGCAGTGATGGTTCCGTTGAACCACTGACGTGGGAAATCGGCGACCCAACAGCCACTGACTACCCTGAGGACTACTATGCCGGTGGACAGCTCGGTACCACCGCTGTGAACACAGCCACCGCCTTTGAACAGCCTACCAAGGCTGTTGTTGATGCAGGCATGATGACTGCCTTCAACGAGGGTGAGTACTTGTTTGAGAAAGACTACAACACCAACACCGATGGAGCCTTCCACGGACTAGGACCTGTATTTGTGCGTCGCGGTTGCTTGTATTGTCACCCTGGTTATGGACATGGTGCACGTCAGACAGAGTATAAGGCTGACAATCACCGAAATGGTTATCTGTTAGTGATCTATGATAAAACCACTAATGCCTATATTCGTTCGGTGGCTGGTATGCCTCAGACAGTTGCAGTGAAGCCATTCAAGGCTCCTATTGATGAGAACCAAATCAAGATTGCGTGGAATGAATATACCGACGAGTGGGGCAACAAATTCCCCGATGGCGAGACTTACTCGCTGATTTATCCTGAGGTGACCATCCCTTATAGCGCTTACTACGCACCCGTTGCTGTGGGCCGTGGTGGCAGCGACGTGATTTTGTCAGAAGATGAGTACAATAATGATGTAGTCGTTCGCTTGGAATCTACCATTGGAATCTATGGCACAGGTTTGACAGACGCCATCCCCGATGCAGACATCACTGCTCAGTGGGAGAAAGAGGGCAAGTATTTCAACAGCATTGGTAAGACAGACGCCCTAAACCCTGCTATGTGGGATCAGGCTAACGGCAAGTGGAACAGCTACTACTCTAACTCTCTTCAGGGCGATGGCACTAAGTATGTGCGACGCTATACTTATGCGATGTCGCGCGGACCGTTGATGGATGCTGCTGGTGTGAATGCCATTTGGAACATCACCAATGTGACACGTTCTGACCGTCGCTATCATTATCTCGACCTGGCTGGCACATACTATGCTACACAGTCGTCTAAAGACCCTGAGGTGCAGGCTGGTTTTACGGAATATATCACTCGATTGGATCCGCTGAAAAAGCATCCTGAATGGCATACAGGTAATTTGGAGAAGGATATCTATACTTATCTCACCAGCAAGCAGCAGGATGTAGAGATGACCGACGAGCAGTTTAAGAACTTTGCCATTTGGCATCGCGGATTGGCCGTACCGGCTGCACGTAACACTACTACCGAGGACTTTAAGAAAGGTAAGGAATTGTTCTCGCAGATTGGTTGTGCTGCCTGTCACCGTCCGTCGTGGGAGACTGGCGATGACCACCTGCAGGACCCCAACAAGTTCTTCAAGGACGACAGCGAGCTACCTCGCTATCCTCACCAGAAGATTTGGCCATATACTGACTTTGTGCAGCATCGTTTGTGGATGAAGAACGACCTTCGTACCGGATGGTGTCGTACCACACCGCTATGGGGACGCGGACTGGCTGCTAAGTGTGGTAGTGGCGTAGAACGCTTGCACGACTGTCGTGCGCGCAACGTTCTAGAAGCCATCATGTGGCATGGATGCAGAAACGAGGGCGGTACCAGCGATGCGTATAATGCCGTTACAAAGTTCCGTAGCCTATCGAAGAAAGAACGCGATCAGCTCATCTTCTTCATTGAATCGATTTAAAGAATATAATGAAAAGAATACTCTTTATTCTATATCCTCTCATCATTGTCTGCATTGCAGCAGCTACCATTGTCGAGAAATATCTAGGTACCGAGTTCGTGGGTCAACACATCTATGGAGCCTGGTGGTTTTCTGCTTTGTGGGCAGTGATGACGGTGGTAGGCTGCGCATACATGGTGCAGCAACAACTCTACAAACGATTGGCTGTGATGCTGCTGCACGCGGCCTTTGTGGTGATTCTCGTTGGCGCGCTGGTGACTCATCTCACCGCGCGTCGCGACACCATTCATCTGCGCATTGACGTTCCTAGCGAGCTGGCGTCGGGCACGATTCTGACACTCAAGTCGTTCCAAATCGTAAACTATCCCGGTACAGATGCTCCATTAGATTATCAGAGTGTAATTAGTTGTGGCGCTAAGGAGGTGACCGTTTCGATGAACCATATTGGCAATATTGATGGTTATCGCTTGTTTCAGTCTAGCTACGATTCTGATGGCGAAGGTGTGACGCTGGGTGTGAGCTATGATCCTTATGGTATTGCCATCACTTACAGCGGCTACCTATTACTGCTGATAGGCATCATAGCCACGCTGTTCTCGCGTCGTACACAGATGCGTGCTCTATACCGTAAGGCTGTAGCCGGTGTGGTTTTGCTGTTGTGCGCCGTCAGCGTAAATGCAGAAGAGCCGCTGCCAGTAGTCGATCATGACATAGCCCAACGCATGGGCACCATACAGATTCTTTATAACAACCGCATCTGTCCAATGAATACTGTGGCTACCGACTTTGTGATGAAGCTGACTGGTAGCGCCAGCTGGAACGGCTATACAGCAGATCAAGTGTTTACGAGTTGGATGATTTACTACATGCCTTGGGAGGCTGCGATGAAACCTTATTTGCAACCTAATAAGGAAACGATGAGTGCCAAGGAGAAGAAAAAACTGGCCGAGCGCCAGGCCGTGGTGGAGATGTTCTACGGCGGTGAGTATATAAAGATGTTCCCATATCGTATTGGTCACGATGTAAATTGGTATATGCCAGGTGCACACGCCTTGCCACGTGAGATTCCAGTGAAGGAACAGTTCTTTATCAAACAGTCTATGGACTTTCTGACAGAGGCTATCGTCACTGGTCAGCACGAACGTGCGTTGGAGATCATAGCTAAGATAAAACTGTTTCAGCGAGAGATGGTTGGCGAGGTGTTGCCTTCGGGTGGCGAGACACAGGCTGAACTGTTCTATAATTCATTGCGTGCTCAGAAGTGGCCCGTCATGCTTTCGCTGACGTTTAGCCTGCTATTGTGTATGGCAATGCTCTTCACAACCAAGTGGCGCTACTCGGTTAATATAGCCTTGTGGGCTCTTCACGTGATGCTGCTGATATACCTTACGTTACAGTTGGCTCTGCGTTGGTGGTTGGGTGGACATATACCTGTGAGTAACGGTCCAGAAACTATGTTATTTATGGCATGGGTGGTGGTACTTTTTTCGGTAGCCTTACATCGCCAATTTAATATCATCATGGGTTTCGCTCCTCTCATCGCCTCGTTCTGTATGTTGGTGGCCATGATGGGAGGCAGCAGTACGCAATTAACGCCTTTGATGCCAGTGTTGCAGTCGCCTCTACTGTCAATCCACGTGATGACGGTGATGTGTGCGTATTCCATTTTTGCGCTTCAGGTATTGTTAGGTGTCTATGCTTTTTGGGCCCACGACCTGGAACGTATTACAGCTCTTTCGCAGCTATTGCTCTATCCTGCTATATTCTTGCTTACCATTGGCATCTTCCTAGGTGCCGTATGGGCCAATGTGTCGTGGGGCAACTATTGGTCATGGGACCCCAAGGAGTCGTGGGCGCTGATTACGATGATGGTTTATGCTGTGCCATTACACAAAACATCGATACCTCTGATGCGCAATGCACGCTATTACCACATCTACATCGTTGGTGCTTTCGTAGTTGTGTTGATTACCTATTTTGGTGTTAACTATCTATTAGGGGGTATGCACAGCTATGCTTAAATGCTTTTTTAATTCTGCTTTTTGTCGTCACTAAGAAAAAAATGTGTAACTTTGCAGTCCGAAAATATGAACAATAGATAGACTGCACGTAAGGATGACAGACAATCATAACAAATGGGTGGCTTGCTGGGGCAATGCTACTTCTATCACCGACCGACGTGAGGCCCGCTATGCGAAAGACCTCACGTTGCGTTATCCCATACAGATGCCTTTCGACGGATCACAACTTCGCTTCCGTTTCTCGAATCTCACAGGTACAGAACCTGTGACGCTGACAAAGGTTTTTGTGAACCACACACCCATTACTTTTGGTGGCGAAATGGGTGTTCGTTTGATGCCAGGAACTGAGACTCAGAGCGATTCTGTCATCTTGAACGTCAAGAGTGGTGAGACTATTGCGGTAAGCATATATTTGGCGGATTATACGCAAATGAATAGCGGTACGCTCATTACGGGACCACTGTCGCATGGATATTTTGCCTATGGCGATTATGCAGAGTCGGACGAGCTGCCTCTGGATCTATCTCGCCGTACGAACTGGTTCTACTTTCTGAACACCATCGACGTGTTTACTTCTGACCGCTGTAGGGCTGTGGTGTGCTATGGCGACTCTATTACGGCTCAGTCATGGCCTGACTATATGGCACAAAAGCTCTTAGGCTCTGAAATAGCTGTGATACGTCGTGCCGTTAGTGGTACACGCATTTTGCGTCAGTACGATTGCATTACCTATCAGGCTTATGGGCTAAAAGGTGCCACTCGTTTTCCTGTAGAAATGCGCGTCAGCGGTGCCACGGATGTTATCATACAACATGGTATCAATGATATCATACACCCTGTGGGCACTGATATAAATCCCTTCCGTCCGTGGAGTGATCTACCCACTGTTGAAGAGATGATACGTGGCGTGGAGGATATCTATGTGAAGCCTGCCAAAGCGATGGGGCTGCGTGTTTGGAGTGGTACCTTGTTGCCAATAGAGGGCTGGCGTACATATAATGAAAAGCGTGAGCAGATGCGTCAGCAGTTCAATGAGTGGTTGCGTACGTCGTCTGTCTTCTACGGTTGCATAGATTTTGATGCTTCCGTGCGAGATAGGCTAAATCCAAAGGCTTTTGCCACAGGTTTTGATAGTGGCGATCATCTGCATCCTAGTGAACAGGCATACGAGGCTATGGCAGATGCTGCTATCGCAAAAATGTTTTGACTCGACTTATATACTCCGCCTTGTGTTCCTTGTAAGATACGGCGTGGTCTGCTCCTTCTGAAATCCAAAGTGATTTCTTACCAGGCTTTGCTTTGAAGAGTGGGTACACCATGTTGGTGGGCACAAATGAGTCTTGGCTACCATGAATAAAAAGCATGGGATAATGACATTTCGCAACCTGTTTTAAGGCTGATGCTTCGCCAAAACTCCAATCGTAGCGTAACTTACAGAGCAAGCTGGTAGAATACATCAGCGGAAATGATGGTAGTCCAAACTCTTCCTTCAATTGCATGGCAAATTCATCCCATACAGACGTATAGCCACAATCCTCAACAAAACGCAGATCATGGATGTCATTAGGCATTGGTTCGCCTGATAGCATCATGGTAGTGGCAGCACCCATTGACACACCGTGCACCACCATTGTGTCTGCGAGAAAAGCCGTTAGCCACTCTTTCACGTCGAGACGATCTTTCCATCCCATACGAATAGCGTCTCCTTCGCTCTCACCGCAAGCGTGTAGTTCTGGCATAACCACATTATAGCCCAACTCATGTTCATATATACGTGCCAACCATAAGAACTTAATTGCGCAGTCACGCCAACCATGAACCACTACTGCAGTCTTATGGCTTCCTCTGTTTACATAGAATCCATGCATTCTTCTTCCATCGTTCATGGTTAGGAAAGTGTCGCGAAATGCGTTAACACGTACTAATGAATCCATCCAAACTTTGCTTTCAGGGTAGTTTTTAAACTGCTGTCTGAAGCATGAATCACGGTCGGTTCTGTTGGCATCTGGAGCCAACGAATAGTCGAGCATATAGAAACTACCGCCTATTATAGCAAAAATGAGCAATGCTACAATAGTCAAAACAATGATGATAGCTTTCTTCTTCATTAGTCTTGTAGTTTAATCGTAAACTATATCGCAAAGGTATATTTTTTTTGATAATGTACCAAATCACACTGGTATTTTTTGTTTTTTTTGTTCTCACTTTTTTTCGCTTTTCATATGAACTCTCTTTTTCATCATCCTGCATTTCGTTGAAATGATTTGGCTGTTGACTGAATAAAATGTGATGATACAACAAGAATAAATATCTTTGCACCACACATTTATAACAAAAAACTATAAAGCAATGAGAAAGATACTGTTTAAATCGATAATTTGGTCCATGCTGATGGTGGCAGCAGGGTGTACGGCTGATAACCCTTATGCAGACTATTATAACGATGGTTCAAATTGGAATAATGGTGGTGGAATGTTTAATAACGTAGGCAGTTCGACGACGGAGGGTGATATCGCAACCTTTGACATTATGATAGATCAGAACGCTGAAGAGCCTAATACAGCGACTCAAGCCTATTATCCTGATGCAGAGGATCTGTTGGACAATAATACTTTCTCTACGCAAATAACTATTGATATGAGTAATCCTGTGGCTAAAGAAGAAGGTGGGGTAAAGGTAATAGTTAATGGCGGTCATGTGATTGCAGATCACGGTTCACAGAAAGGTATCTGTTATGTGGTAAGTGGCTCCACTAGCAATGGATCGCTTACGGTACTAGGTGAAAAGAAATACGAGGTAATACTGAACGGTGTTAGTATTCACAATCCTGATTCGGCAGCTCTGAATTTACTGAGTAGCAAACGTGCCTTTGTTTACGTGACTGATGGTACCACCAACCAGTTGAGCGATGGAACTGATGGCAGTCATAAGGGTGCCCTATATGCAAAAGGTAAGCTGTTGTTCTATGGTAGCGGAAAACTGCAGGTAGAAGGGCATACAAATAACGGCATACACTCGGCAGATTATATTATATTTAATAAGGGGAACCATATAATGGTCATAACGACGAATAATCATGGTATTAAAGCCAATGATGGCATCTTTGTAAATGGCGGTGTGCTGAATGTAGAGGTGTCTGGTGCTGGTGCTAAGGGACTCAACAGCGAGAGTCATATCATAATTAATGGTGGGCGTACCACAGTTATTACCACAGGTAAAGGCTCGTATGACAGTGAGACTAACGAGGTGAAAGGCGCAGCCGGCATAAAAGCTGATAGTACGCTGACAATAAATGGAGGGGATGTACTCTTGAAAAGTACTGGCTATGGTGGTAAGGGCATTAGTGTTGACACAGATGCGAACTTTAACGGAGGAAATGTTTATATCGTAACGACGGGTGGAAAATATACCAGCAGTAGCGACTCTACATCGCCCAAAGGAATAAAAGTAGAAGGTTCTATTAATATCAATGGTGGAAGAATCTGGGTGCGTACAAGCGGTAATGGTGGTGAAGGTATTGAGTCGAAACAAGAGATAAATATAAGTGGTGGCGACGTGGCAAGCTATGCTTATGATGATGCAATTAATGCAAAGAGCACGATGACCGTCAGCGGTGGCTATGTTTATGCGCATGGTCAGCATAACGATGGGCTTGATGCCAATGGCAATCTGTATATTAATGGTGGTGTAGTGTATGCTATTTGTTCGGGATCGCCTGAGGTTGCAATCGATGCAAACACTGAAGGAGGATATAAGTTATACGTGACAGGTGGAACTATCGTTGCCGTTGGTGGACTAGAACGAGGTGCACAATTATCACAATCTTGCTTTCAGACTTCATCTTGGACGGCAAATGCTTGGTATGCAATGACAGTTGACGGAAACACTTTCTCATTCTTAACTCCTGCTAGTGGAGGACAAGGAATGGTGGTATCAGGTAGTACACAACCCTCTTTGAAGCAAAGTGTCACTGTGACAGGCGGCGATACGTGCATGGGTGGAATTGGAGTGATTGATGGACGTGTGAGTGGAGGTTCATCGGTATCACTATCGAGCTACACGAATACTGGGTCTGGTTTTGGTGGTGGCGGTTGGCGCTGAAACAATATTTCGTAACATGATACGTTATTTTAAAAGAGAAACGGTATGGTTTATATGAAACAGTCGCGACAGGAAAATATCATATACCTGATTGTATGGGGCATGCTCTTTGCTGTGCCATTGCTTAGTTGCTATGTGCGCATGTTTGCCGACAGTGAAGCGGCTTTTCAATGGTATGAGGTGTTGTTTGTGTGGCGCCACTTTTCAATATATTTATTCCTTTTTGTAGTTCATAATTTTTTGTTGGCTCCCCTGCTGATACATAATCGGAGGCGTATCCTATACTTCACGATAGTGGCAATCGTGGTAGCGTTGTTCGCTGTTTATCAATACAATACAAAACCTAAGATGAAACTCCACGAGCCAGAACGGCATGAAATGCGTGATGTTATGCGAGGAGAACATTGGAAGGGACCTCGCAATCATGGGTTTAGACGACCGCCACTAGTGAATGAACGCAATATCATGTCGATGACTGTGGTCATACTGATGTTTGGCGCAAATTTAGGTGTCAAGGAGTTTATTCGTAGTCGTGATGATCGAAGACGACTGGCAGAGTTAGAACGACAGAACTTAGAACATCAGTTGGCTTATCTTCGCTATCAGATTAGTCCGCACTTCTTCATGAACACATTGAACAATATTCATGCCTTGATAGACATTGACCCTGAGAAAGCTCAGGAGACTATTGTTGAATTGTCGAAGATGATGCGCTACGTGCTATATGATGCTGATAAAGAACGTGTAGCTCTCAACAAAGAATTGAACTTCATAGAGACGTACATAAAATTGATGCGACTTCGATATACCGATAAGGTACGCATCTCGCTGACATTGCCCGCAGATGTACCTGATCGTCAGTTGCCGCCACTGATGCTGATATCATTTGTGGAGAATGCCTTTAAACACGGTGTGAGCTATCAGCATGACTCCTTTATCGAGGTGAGCATGACGGTGGCAGACAATAAGTTTACTTTCCGTTGTCGTAACTCGAAAGCGAAAACGCCCAGCCAAGAAAAAGGCGGGGTGGGCCTGGCCAATGTGCGCCAGCGGCTTAACCTATTGTATGGGGACCGTTATTCGCTGCGCATCAACGAAGGAGCTAATGATTATTCTGTAGAACTCAACATACCATTATCATGATACGCTGTATTGCCATCGATGATGAGCCTCTGGCTCTGCAACAGCTTGTGGCCTATATCCACAAGGTGACGTTTCTTGAAGTTGTGGCCCAGTGCCAGAGTGCCATCGAGGCACGTCAAGTGCTGGAGAAGGAGACGGTGGATGCTATCTTCTGTGATATCAACATGCCCGACCTCAACGGCATGGACTTCGTGAAGTCATTGTCGGTTCCACCGCTGGTAGTGTTCACTACTGCCTATGCAGAATATGCCGTCGAGGGTTTTAAGGTGAATGCTGTTGACTACCTTCTTAAACCTTTTGGACTTCAGGATTTCCAGCGTGCGGCCTATCGGCTGAAGGAACGATTGACGCCTATTGTGGTAGATAGTGAGTCTGCCTCTGATGTCTTGTTCCTGAAAACGGAGTATCGCATCGTGAAAGTGAGTATATCTGACATTCGTTACATAGAGGCTATGAGTGAATATCTAAAAGTGTATTTACGTAACAGTACGAAACCCATCATCACGTTACTGTCAATGAAGAAAATGGAGGAACGCTTGCCAAAATGCTTCATGCGCATTCACCGCTCGTATATTATTAATTTGAATGAGATTAAAGAAGTGAACAAGTGTAGGGTGGTTATGGACGAGAATACCTTTTTGCCTGTAGGTGATATGTATAAGGAAGCTTTCATGCGTTTTCTGGACGATAGGTTCTTGGGTAAGTAATTTAAAAGTCAGAAAGATGATGAGAAAAATCATGCAATGGATGGTGGCTGCCACCCTGACAAGCAGCCTCTTTGTATGGACATCCTGTTCGAACGAAGACAATGCGGTGATTCCGCAGCCCGGCCCTGAAACGGAGTTCGGCGCACTGCTGAAAACACTGGACTGGGGCACGGACACATGCTTCGTCTATGGTCACAAGACACCCGACGTGGATGCCGTCACCTCGGCCTTGTCGTATGCCAGGCTGATGCGGCTGATGGGCTACAACTGCAAGGCCAAGGTGTCGAGCGGGATGAACCGCGAGACGGCCTATATTGCCCACGTGTTCGGCTTTGCGCTGCCCGAACTGAAGTCGAGCGTGGTGCCGCAGACACGGCTCATCCTGACCGACCACACCGACTATGCCCAGTGTGTGGACGGTGCCCGTGAGGCCGTTATTCTGCAGAAGATAGACCACCATGTGGAGGGCGACATAGCCGACAGCGGCATCCCCTTCGTGCGCCGCGAGATGATTGGCTCTACCAACACCATCATCTACGAGATGTATAAGGAACAGGGCATCGCCATCGATGACGAGACCGCCCGCATCATGCTGGCAGGCATCATCAGCGACACGCGCAACCTGTCGAAGACCACCACGCGCGACATCGACATCACGGCATTACAGGCTCTTGCTGCACAGTTGGCCATCAGCCCCGACTCTGTGGTCAGCCTGAACCGCGGCATGGAGGATGCCGCCACCGACTATACCGGCATGACCGATGCCGAGATTTTCCTCTCCGACTACAAGGAGTACGAGATCAGCGGCCATAAGCTTGGCTTCGGCAGTCTCGACTGCAAGCAGAGCCAGATGGAAACCTTCATCGACCGCATGCTGGCAGTCATGCCCGAAGTGATGCGGCAGCGAGGACGGCAGATGCTTGTGGCCAAGATCGACAACAAGGTGGAGAACACGGGTGACGACCGTGCCGAACGGCCTTACGTGGAGAATGGCACCTATTTTATATACTATGGTGAAGGCGCCAAGCAGATGGCTGAGACCATCTTCGGAGCGTCGTTGCGTGAGGGCGCCTGCTATACAGCCGAGAATCTTTCACGCAAGCAGATTGTGCCGCGCATCACTGAAGTGCTGACTGGTAATTAAGATTAGTAATGTTTCATAAAACACAACGACGATGAGAAAGTTACATGAATTAACATGGATGCTCGTCGCCGTAACTATTCAGCGATAGTTGTTTGGTAAATCTCGACAGCCCAACAACTATGCGCACAATGTATGATAATAATCGATCCAAACCTGTATTTTTATTTATTTTTAAGTGTTTCAATAATGGCATCCAAATCTTCTGCCAAGCGTTGATAGTCTTCGAGTTTCAGCGGACATGTTTTCATTTCCTCGCTCATGCCTGCAGGAATAGTGCTTATGGCTTGTTCTTCCAAGGTGTGTCCTTTCTCTGTTAAACTAACAATTTGCTGGCGTTTATCTTCTTTGCCACGCTGGCGTATCACCAAGCCCAACTTCTCCATGCGCTGGAGCAAGGGAGTTACTGTATTCGTCTCAAGCAACAGCCGGCGAGCGATATCGTTCACCGGCTGACTGTCGTTTTCCCACAGCACCATCAACACCAGATATTGCGGATAGGTGATGCCCATCGTGTTAAACATCGGCGTGTAGGCTTGAGTGATAAGTCTGGCAGCCGTGTAAAGACGGAAGCAAATCTGATTTTTAAGTTGTAATTCTGCGTGCATTTTCTTTTACTGTTCTACTTTGAATACGATGTTCTTTGAACATCCATTCTTTCTGTTCTATTCTTGCTTTCTTAAAGCATTGCTTCGATGTCCTTCTCGAAGTCCTTAGGATCTGTGGTTGGCGCAAAACGCTTAACGGTAGTGCCATCCTTGGAAATCAGGAACTTGGTGAAGTTCCACAGGATGTCGCTATCCTTTTCTACGCTTTTGCTCAGTGTCTTCAGCATAGCGCGAGTGGCTTTTGCCTTCAATCCTTTGTACTCCTCGGTAGGCGCCTGCGACTTCAAATATTCGAAGATAGGCTCTGCGGCAGCACCATTGACATCGGTCTTCTTCATAATCTGGAAGGTAACTCCATAGTTCACCTGGCAGAACTCCTCAATCTGTGCATCGCCCTCTGGATCCTGCTCCTTGAACTGATTGCAAGGGAAGCCAATGACCACCAGGCCCTGATCTTTATACTTCTGGTTCAGTTCCTCAAGTCCTGCAAATTGTGGGGTGAAACCACACTTGCTGGCTGTGTTGACAATCAGCAGCACCTTACCTTCGAACTGTGCGAAATCTATCTCTTTACCTCTGCTAGAGAGGGCTTTGAAATCATAAATCTTATTCATTGTGTTAATATTTTAATTATTTGTATATACCATTAATTCCCAATAAAAATCTTTGTTTTTGTGTTACTCTGCAGAAGCCATTCGTTTACCAGCTTCGTATGCGCTCTGTAGGTCATTCTCCCAGTGTTCGTCGCGCCATTGCAGTTTAGCTTCTTTAGAGAACATACCTAACTCATAATTGTCGTAGTTCTTCACCTGGCAGGTGTTGTATGCTACCAGCTTTTCGGGCTGTCCAAGTGCTGCAGCAATACACATCTCCTTAGTACCAAAACCCTGACTGTTGTTCTGTTCGGGGGTGCCATTCATAGTCTCCATCAGTACTACAGGCATCTTCTTGGGTGCAGTCAGGCTGTAGTCGTTGTATGAGAGCCAAGGGAAAGCCAGACGCTCTAGGAAGGCGTGCATCTCGGCAGTGATACCACCAAAATAGATGGGTGATGCCAGTGCCAATCCGTCTGCAGTAGCAATCTCCTCAAGTACGGGCAATATTGCATCTTTAAACTTACAGATGTTGGTAGCTTTGTTTTTCAGCTTACATGCCATACACGACATACATCCTTTGAAGTCCATGTCGTAGAGGCGCACAACCTTTACTTCAGCACCAGCGTCTCGTGCTCCCTCAGCAAATTTCTCACACATGGCGGCAGTATTCATGTTCTTACGGGGACCGCCGTCGATAACCATAATTCTCTTCATATTAGTTCTCGTTTTCCTTATATTGTTGTTTTTGTATCATCTGTTTGCCGTATTTCCAGCCGCCTGTTGACCATAGTGCCCAGGCAATCAGTACGGGTTGGAAGAATAAGCGGATCAGGCGGGCATCATCTGTATTCAGGTTGAATGCATCGATGTGGTTCACATACTGGTTGATGTTGCCTGGGAATATTAATATATAGAATAAGGCCAGTAGAGCACCAACCATAGGGCGGTATTTTTTGATCATGAACAGCATACTCAGTCCTAATGCAATTTCTACTACTCCCGATGCCAAAACTACGAAGTCGGTGAAGGCTGGGGTAAATTGAATCCATGTTGGAACCTGCGCCACAAACTCCTGACGGGCAACCGTAAGGTGGGCTATGCCTGCATACGTCATGAAGAATCCTAAAATCAGACGTGCTATGAGTCTTACATATTTCATAATTATTTTATCTTAGTTTTCGTTTAACTTCTTGTTTGCGATGCAAAGATAAGAAAATAAAAATATATCGCAAGCGATTTAATTAATCATTTATAAGTATTTAACAAATATCGCTTGCGATATAATGATAAATTTCTTAGTTAATACAGGGCTATTACTCAAGCATGCTTTCCAGTTTGTCGATAAGCACTTTGTCTGCAGGTGTGAAGGCTCGATAGCTTACTATCTCATCTTCATCTTCATCTTCATCTTCATCGCTATCACCATTGCCTTCGATGTCTGCTGGTCCTGTCGTAAGTATATTATCTTTCACAGTCCACCACCAGTAGCTTACTTGTTTGTAATTGTCGTAGGGGTGCATTTCAATCACCTGTCCATTATGTTCTTTGGTGTCGTATTCGGAATAATAGAATTTAAAAGGAACGCACTGACATTTATCTTCATTTGTAAGATAAACCTTGCAATCCATGATACCATCTTCGTCTATTGTCATGACGGTGTATTTCATGATGCCAGCCTCATTTTTTTCGTTGATCCATTTGCCCACATAATCATCGCTGCTAATCACCTTATCAAAGACCGATAGCATCTTCAGTTCGCTATACGTTGGGCGATGTAACTGAATTATTAAATCGCTTCCAGCCTGCTTGAGGACCATGCCTTCTTTGTTAAAGCTGTAGTAGAACAATGCGTCTTCTTCTTCAGCGTCATCATATTGTATGGTGAAAGTGCCAGCAGCCTCGTTAACGTTATAAAACTCATGGCGGCGAAAGCGTTCGCTGTAATTAATGGGTTCATTGGGATAAATCTCATAACTGCGCGTAGTAACGACCCCATTCTTATCAAATGTTAACAGCGCATAATTCTCGCAATCAGGTGATTTCTCGTCCACTTTTATCTGTGCAAACCAAGATCCGCTTAGGTTTGTATCCTTGATGGTGGTAGAATCATCATCGTCGCTACACGAAGTTAGTGAGAGCAGTGTCAAACCGCAGGTCAGGATGGCGGTCAGCATCCACAGGAAAATCTTTTTCATAGCTTTGTTTTTATTCATTATTGTAGTTAGTTATTATTAAAAAAATGGTTCACGTATTATTATTTAGACAATGTCATTAGGTATTTCCTGTCGCAAAGATATATAAATATTTCTAACAAACAATACTTTTTGGCCATTTTTTCATTGATGGCAAGTTTTTTAATGATAGTCGATAATTCATAATTAAAGTGAATAGTGCTGATAATTCTTGGATTATTATTATATTTGCATACAATTTCGCAGTGATAAATATAATAAGGAATATAAATCTTTTGATAATGAAAAAAATAGTGTTAATTACGGGAGCTACAAGTGGCATTGGCCAGGCTTGTGCTAGAAAGTTTGCCGAGAACGGTGATAAGTTGATTCTTACGGGCAGAAATCTTGAAGCATTGACTGCTATCCGTCAGGAACTTGAGCAGAAGGGCACCGAGGTGCTAACGCTGGCTTTTGATGTGCGAGACAGCGAGACAGCCACTCAGTGTATCACGTCGCTGCCAGCCGAGTGGAAGGATATTGATGTGTTGGTGAACAATGCCGGATTGGCGCTTGGACTAGAACCCGAGTATGAAGGTCGCATGGAAGACTGGGAGACGATGATAGACACTAACGTCAAGGGTTTGTTGTTGATGACACGTCTGGTGGTGCCAGGTATGGTAGAGCGCAATCGAGGTCATATCATCAACATGGGATCAGTTGCTGGCGATGCTGCCTATGCTGGTGGCAATGTGTATTGTGCCACCAAGGCTGCGGTGAAAGCTCTCACCGATGGTTTACGCATTGATGTGGCCAATACACCCATCAGAGTGACCAATTTGAAGCCCGGACTTGTAGAGACCAATTTCAGCAACATTCGCTTCCATGGCGATGTCAATCGTGCAGCCACTGTCTATAAGGGAATCAAACCGCTTACTGGCGATGATATTGCCGATGTTGCTGTCTATGCAGCTAATGCCCCCGAACATGTGCAGATAGCCGAGGTACTTATTCTTGCTACTCATCAGGCCAGCGGCAGCGTAATTGTGAGAAAGTGATACTGAACTTTCAGTCCATCGCTACGTCAAGCACCATCATCAGTACGAAGCCAATGGCAAAACCGATGGTGCTGAGGTTAGAGTGCTCACCACTCGAAGCCTCTGGTATTAGTTCTTCTATCACCACATAGAACATGGCGCCTGCAGCAAAAGTCAATAGATAGGGGAGAGCGGGTGTCAGCATAGAAGCTAGCATCAGCACTGCTACTGCGCCCAGGGGCTCTACAGCTCCACTCAGCGATCCTATCAGGAATGAGCGCCAACGACCGTTGCCAGCTGCACGCATCGGCATCGAAATGATGGCTCCTTCAGGTACATTCTGTATGGCTATACCCAGGGATACAGCTACAGCGCTGGCCAGCGAAATGCTCGATGTTCCACTGTCGGCTCCGGCAAACACCACACCCACAGCCATACCTTCGGGTAGGTTGTGGATGGTGACGGCTAGTGCTAGCATAGCTGTTCGCGACAGGTGCGAGCGCATGCCTTCTGGCTGGTTGGTGCCTATGTGAAGGTGGGGCGTCAGTTCGTCGATTAGCAATAGGAAGCCCATGCCCATTAAGAAACCAATGGCTGCTGGTAGAACTGCCCATTTGCCGCTCCCAGTTTCCATCTCCATAGCAGGTATTAGCAGCGACCACACGCTTGCTGCTACCATTACGCCCGAAGCAAACCCCAGTAGCGATTTCTGCAGCCTTACAGCCATCTCTTTTTTCATGAAAAACACGAATGCCGAACCTATCATGGTGCCCAGCAGCGGCAATAGTAGTCCTATTGTTAGTATTGTCATCTTTGTCTTTACCTCTTATTCTGTATAATTATGATCTGTAACGATGCTCACCTCCATGTCGGATACTAGCTTCTTTATCTCTTCCACCAACTGTTGGGTGAGTGACGCCTCGTTGTGTACGTTGATGTCGGGCACGATATCCACAGACAGCATGTTGTCTTTCTCCGAATAGTAGAATCCATGCACTTGAACAATCTCCTTGTGGGCCGCCAGTGCCTGCATCACTATGGATTGCAACTCGGCTCGCCGGTTTTGTCCTGTTGCTATGGCATAGATGCCCACGGTTATGATGATGCCATGTTTTTCGTACAGTAGTGAGGTGATGCGACGGGTCAGCCCATGGATGTCGTGTGCTGACATGGTGTCGTACACGTTGACGTGCAGTGAACCAATCTTCACCTCAGGACCGTAGTTGTGCAGTATCAGGTCGTAAACGCCGTGCACCTCTTCAAAGTCGGACACTTCCCTCACAATTTCATGCGTCAACTCAGCCGGAATGCTGGTGCCCAGCAACTGATTGATGGGCGATGCCAGCATGTCGATGCCAGCCTTGATGATGACTACAGAGATGAGTGCACCTAGCGGTCCGTCGATTGATACGTTCCATAGTAGCATGATACCGGCTGACACCAGTGTGGCCAGCGTGATTATGGCATCAAACAAGGCGTCTGAGCCTGATGCTATCAGTGCATCGCTCTTTAGCTCTTCTCCCTGGCGCTTCACGTATTGACCCAGCACCAGCTTCACCACGATGGCTATGCTCACCACTACCAACGTCAAGGTGGAGTATTCGGGCTCAGTGGGCGCCAGTATCTTCTTTACTGATTCTATCAGTGAGGTAATACCGGTAGTCAGCACGATGACGGCAATGATAATTGCGCTGAAGTATTCTATACGTCCAAAACCAAATGGATGCAGTCGGTCAGCAGGGCGTTGCGATAGTTTGGCACCAATTATAGTGATGACACTCGACAGTGCATCGCTCAGATTGTTGACGGCATCCATCACAATAGCTACTGAAGAGGCCAGCAGGCCCACAGCAGTCTTAAAGCCAGCCAATAGCACATTGCTGGCAATGCCTATCCAGCTAGTGCGTATGATTTTCTGATTTCTGTTCTTCATAATTATAGTCTGGCTACCAGTGCGACAATCTTCTTTTGGGTCTCCTCGGTCTTCTGCTCGTCGGCTTTGGCCGTAACGAGTCCCAGATTGAACGCGCCCCAGTAGTTGCATAGGTCACGGAACTGTGCCATCGCACCATCATAGACGTTGGGCGACTGCGACGAGATGAGCAGTGATATCTTCTGCACTTTGGCAGGCTTGCTCACACAGTACATGCGCTGAATGGGGGCTTGCAGTTGAGCGCTCAGCGTGAAGTAGTAGATAGGTGCTGCCAATACCAATGCTTCGACTTCGGCCATCAGTGGATAGAGCTCTTGCATGTCGTCTTTCTGTATGCAAGCGCCGTTGCCTTTGTTGTGACAATACTCGCAGGCCATACAGCCCGCTATTTTCTTGTGAGCCACGTTGTATACCGTTACTTCGTGTCCAGCTGCCTCGGCAACCTTTTTGTATTCCTCAGCCATCCAGGCCGTACTACCATTTGTACGTGGTGAAGCTTGTAGAATCAGTACCTTCATTTTTGTGATGTTTTTGTTAGTTAATAGAAATAATGTATATTGATGTTACATTTGCAAAGATAGCTATTTCTTCTTAATACTACAAGAAAAGAGGGGGAAGATCATTCTTTTCCCCCTCTTGTGTATTATTACAGAAGTATCTCCATACCTATTTTCTGCACTTTCATTCCCATACTGCGGTAGAACCCCATGGCGGCATCGTTGCCTTCCCACACATTCAGTGTCACGTTGCGGCAACCAATCTGTCGTGCATATTGGCACACATGCTCATATAGCGCCTTACCTACGTGCTGTCCGCGTGCAGCTTCGTCTACGCAGATATCGTCAATGTATAGTGTCTTTATATCTTCCAGCAACTGGTGGTTGTGCACTTCTGTCACCTGGCAGAAAGCGTGGCCTATTACTTCACCCTGTTCAAACACGAAGATTGGGTTGCTGTCGTCCTGCATCAGTGTCTGAAGTTCCTTCTCGTCGTATTTCGTTGTGTAGGGTTTAAACAGGTCTGGTCGCAGCCTGTGGTGCACCATGTTCACCTGATGTAGCAGTTCGATGATTCGTGCCGTGTCTTTTATTTCTGCCCTTCTTACATTGTTATCATTCATATTTATATTGTCTAATTTCAGATCAGCGTTGTTTTCGTTTAGTGCAATTATTATGATACAAATACTTATGACTTGAATGTTATTTTTGCACGACAACACTCGGTGCCGTCGGTACGAACGATGCGTACGCAATACTCATTTTCGGATGTCTGTTCACGAAAGAACGATAGAGTGTCACCCGCATGCGCTTCGGCTACATAAGCTATCTCGAAGCGACGGATCGTGTGTTCTTGATACCATGATATTGGCCATAAATCCAGCACGTGCTCTATATACTTTATTGAGTTGATATGACCATTGATATCCACATCGTTGTAGTATGTGTTAATGGTATGAACAAATTGAGCGTCAGTACTCATTTTCACACGACCACCTTTGTCGATGGGGCATGGGTAATCAGTTTCTATCCAGTTGTTGATTGCCCCGTTATCAATGGCGAAAATGTCGGTGGGTTGACGAGTCTCCGTATCTATCATGGCCCATATAGAACGTCCATAGCCATATATGTGCCCATTCTCGTCACTAACCTTGAAATTACGACTAGTAAAAAACTTCATTGCATTCTCTACCCAAGTTTCTACGTTAAACTTGCTGTATTGGCTAGGCATTTCGGTTATTTCGATGGCTAATCTTGATAGTACCCACGAACGTTTGATGGTCATAAGGTATTTCATACCGAAACCGCGGGCTGATGAGTGGAAATCTGCAGCATTTAGCATATGATTGCCCAAATGACCCATAAAGAGGTTTCCATTGAAATCGCAGTGGAAGGGTTCAGCCAAGAATTCGTACTTTCCTATTTTATTCATATCCATTATTGACGAAATTTCTCTATCGTTAAGTTTTACTCGTTCTAGAAATATATCACTAGAAGTATCCTTACGGCGTATTGTTCGTTCTCAATCGCAATGCGATCATACCCTTATTTTTTACTTCTTGATTCTCTTTCTTCCAAGAATTCACTTACTTGTTCTTGGGTTCCGCGGGTAACAGCAATTCGGCCGCTTCGAGTGTATTGTAGCACACAATCGAAGGCGTCAAGTGCACGGAATAGCTCTATAATAGAATCCGTCTGCCCGCTTTTCATTACTATGGTATAAGTCGGGTTTACCTCAGTAATAGTGGCGTCATAGCGGCGAACAGTGCGTGATATTTCTGGGTTGGAGAGCACTTTCTCAGTGGAAAGCTTGTATAAACCGGCTTCTCGAATAAACAGTTGGTCATCGGTGAAATAGTTAGCCTTTACAACATCAATCTTCTTCTCTATCTGATGGGTGATAATTTTAATTTGATCTTCAGTACTCCAAGCAGTGATGGTGTACTTGTGTACGCCCTCTATACTGCTGGCTGAAACGTTAAGACTTTCGATATTGACCTGCCGACGGGTGAATACTGCTGTGATTTGATTCAGTAGTCCTGCTACGTTTTCAGAATAGACTAGTAAAGTGTAGAGCTTAGCTCCCTTTATATAATCTTCATTCTTCATGATGCTTATTATTTATACTATTTAAATCTCCAACTTCATTTGCTCTACACTCATTCCTGGTGGGGTCATTGGTAGCACGTCATCGTCTTCTTTAATGGCACACTCCAGAATGAAAGGTCCTTCTGTCGTTAACATTTTGCTAATGGCAGTCTCAAGATCTTTGCGGTCAGTAACGACATGATAGGGTATGCCATAACCTTGTGCAATGGCCTCATAGCAAGGATTCATCATCTTAGTGAATGACTTGCGGCGCATCCAAAACATGTCTTGCCATTGGCGTACGTTTCCTAGATAGTGGTTGTTCAAAAGAATCATTTTCACAGGCGCCTTCTGTTCCATAATAGTGCCTAATTCCTGAATGTTCATTTGGAATCCACCATCGCCCATGAAACAGCACACCTGACGATGTGGTGCTCCGAAGGTTGCTCCAATGGCGGCAGGCATACCATATCCCATTGTACCGAGACCACCACTAGTGCATATGCTGCGCTGATGATGAAATTTGAAATATCGAGTGGCAAAGAGTTGATTTTGACCTACATCAGTGACTAGTATGGCATCGTCATCAGCCTGGTTGGCCACTGCATTAACCACTTCGCCCATTAACAAGGGACCATTGGTGGGGTGAATGGCTGGTTCTATAACCTTTTGACGTTCTTTCTCGTCTAGTTCGTAGAATGAAGAACGCCAATCTTCGTGGTTAGCTTTATCTATCAACGCAGTTAGTGCTGGCAAAGACTCCTTGCAGTTTGCAACTACAGCCACATCGGTCTTCACATTCTTATCTATTTCAGAATGGTCAATGTCTAAATGAATAATTTTTGCTTGTTTCGCATAGGTCTTCAGGCTGCCTGTTACGCGGTCGCTGAAACGCATGCCGATAGCAATAAGAACATCACACTCTTGCTCCTTTAGATTGACAGCATAGTTACCATGCATTCCTAGCATGCCCACATTCAACGGGTGGTTAGAAGGCAGAGCAGAAAGTCCTAACATAGTTCGACCAGCTGGGATGTCGGCTTTCTCAAGAAACTCTTTCAGCTCCTCTTGTGCATTACCAAGTTCAACACCTTGTCCTACCAGGGCAAGGGGACGTTTCGCGTGATTGATAAGGTCGGCAGCCTGTTGCACAGCATCATTATCTAAAGTCGGGTAGGGAACATATGAACGGATAAAGTTGCATTTGGATTGTTCCCATTCTATCACCTCGGTTTGGGCGTTCTTAGTAAAGTCAAGAACCACGGGGCCTGGTCGTCCTGTGCGAGCTATATAGAATGCGCGGCTGACGGCCCATGCCACATCGGCTGCATGGCGTATTTGGTAGCTCCACTTCGAAATGGGTTGCGATACACCTACAAGATCTACTTCCTGAAAGAAATCAGTACCAAGTGCACTTGTAGGTACTTGGCCCGCAATAACTACTATAGGGGTAGAGTCCATCATAGCATCGGCAATACCCGTCAAAGTATTAGTAACGCCAGGCCCACTAGTGACCAGTACGACTCCCACTTCGCCACTGACACGGGCATAGCCCTCTGCTGCATGAGTGGCCCCCTGCTCATGGCGCACTAGAATGTGGTCAAAACATTTTTTTTCACCCCGAGTATAGTCAAAAAGTGCATCATAGGTGGGCATGATAGAACCACCCGGATAGCCGAATATTGTTTTCACGCCTTCGGCTTTGAGTGCACGCATTAGTGCTTTTGCTCCTGTTATTTTGTCTTTCATTATCAACTTCATTTAGTTTAGGGGGTCTAAAAGACGAACGCCACCTTTGTCGGCTGACGAGACACTTTGTGAGTAAGCGCGTAAAGCTTTAGAAACAAAACGCTTTCGCTTTAATGGCTGCTGCTCTCGTTCAGCAAGTTCTTCATCGCTCAATTTCACGTTGATGCTTCGTGAAGGAATGTCTATAACAATGATGTCGCCATCCTTGATTTTACCAATGTTGCCACCGCTAGCGGCTTCGGGCGAGATATGGCCAATGCTTAGTCCGCTAGTGCCACCAGAGAAGCGACCGTCTGTGATTAGAGCACATTCTTTACCCATATGCATTGATTTGATATAAGATGTAGGGTAGAGCATCTCTTGCATACCAGGACCACCTTTAGGTCCTTCATGGGTGATGACTACGCAGTCTCCTTTTTTTACACGACCACCCAGAATTCCTTCGCAGGCATCTTCCTGTGAGTCGAATATTACAGCCGGTCCCTCAAAATGCCATAAAGCCTCATCTACGCCAGCGGTCTTTACAACGCAGCCGTCCTGTGCAATGTTACCAAAGAGCACAGCTAACCCGCCATCTTTGGTGTAGGCATGTTCGAGATCTCGAATACAACCACCGATTCGGTCGGTATCTAGTGTATCATATCGTTCTGATTGCGATCCCATTTTGGTAGAGAAACGGTTGCCTGGAGCTGAGTGATAGATATGGCTGGCGTCTGTATCTATGGGACCATCAACAATTGAATATTTCTTTAGAACTTCTCCTAGTGTCATTCCGTCAACGCGAGGTGCACTAGTGTCAATAAGTCCGCCTTTTCTTAACTCGTTTAAGATGCCTAAAATACCTCCAGCACGATTGCATTCTTGTACGCTATACTTCTGCGTGTTAGGGGCAAGCTTACATAGACAAGGCACACGGCGGCTCAGAGCATCGATGTCTTTCATCGTGAAGTCAGCTTCTGCCTCCTGAGCCACAGCCAATAGGTGGAGAACGGTGTTGGTTGATCCTCCCATGGCAATATCAAGTGCCATGGCATTCATAAATGCTTTACGTGTAGCAATGTTGCGTGGCAGCACACTCTCATCACCATCTTCGTAGTAGGCAAGTGCGTTCTTTACAATTTGGCGTGCCGCCTTTTTAAATAGTTCTATACGGTTGCTATGGGTTGCTAAAATGGTTCCATTGCCAGGCAGTGAAAGTCCAATGGCCTCAGTGAGTGAGTTCATGGAGTTGGCTGTAAACATGCCAGAGCAAGATCCGCACCCTGGACAGGCACAGCTCTCAATCTGTTCCATTTCCTCATCCGTAACACTGGAATCAGCTCCTTTCACCATCGCAGTGATGAGGTCGGCATTTTCTCCGCGCCAACGTCCAGCCTCCATAGGACCGCCCGAACAGAAAACAGCAGGGATATTCAAGCGCATAGCGGCCATCAACATGCCAGGTGTCACTTTGTCGCAGTTTGAGATACAAATCATCGCGTCGGCTTTGTGTGCATTAACCATATATTCCACTGAGTCGGCAATGATATCCCTTGAAGGCAGCGAATATAGCATGCCATCGTGTCCCATCGCTATACCATCATCGATGGCTATGGTGTTAAACTCGGCTGCATAACAGCCCATTTTTTCAATTTCTTCTTTAACAATCTGTCCAATCTCGTGCAGATGAGTGTGACCTGGCACGAACTGAGTAAACGAATTGACAATAGCAATTATAGGCTTACCAAACTGTTCGTGTTTCATTCCTGTGGCTACCCATAATGCGCGGGCTCCAGCCATTCGTCTGCCTTCTGTGCAGACACTACTTCTCAATGGATGCTTCATATCTCTCTAGCTAGTTATATCGTGTAATTTATATTTGTTTCTATTGTGGCATATCGCCTATATTTGAGTTACGTCCTTCTAGTTCCTCGTCAACGGGCATCATGTCGTCTTCACTACCACATGGGTTAAAACCAATTGGAAGGTCGAATTGATCTTGCTGGGTGTAGCCCAGTTCGGGTGTTGCATAAATCTTATTCATATAAATGGCAAAAATAGGCAGAGCCATTGAGGCTCCCTGACCATAAGTCATTGAATCGAAGTGGATGTCACGGTCGTCACCACCTACCCAGCAACCTGAAACTAGTTTCGGGGCTATTCCCATAAACCAACCATCGCTGTTGCTATTTGTTGTACCGGTTTTGCCTCCCAATGGCGCTGTGATGTTATATCGGAAGCGCAGTCGCCCACCTGTACCGCCATCGATTACAGCACGTAGCATGTCTATCATCTTATCGGCACTCTCGCCGCTAATAACCTCGTTCATGCGTGGTTTGAATTCCGCTACCACGTTGCCTTCGGAATCGACAATACGGGTGACGTAGAGCGGAGCTGAGCGTACGCCATGATTGACAAATGCCGTATAGGCGCTGACCATCTCTGCAACAGTAATCTCACATGGTCCCAAACAAAGTGCTAATGATGGAACAATCTCTGGGTTGCGTATGCCGTAGCGTTTTAGCAGTTCGGCAAAGTTACGTGGTCCCCAGCGGTCGATAAGGTAGGCTGAGATCCAGTTGTTAGACTGTTGCAAACCCCACTTTAATGAAACCATCTCACCATAACGTGTGCGACTGCCGTTGCGAGGGGTCCAGGCCTGTCCGGCATCGGTATAATAGGTACGCTGCTCGTTAGGAGCCTCTGTACATGGTGTCATGCCGTTCTCCATAGCTAGTGAATATAGGAAAGGCTTGATGGTGGAACCCACTTGACGACGTCCTTCTGTTGCCATGTCATAGGTGAAATGCTGGAAATTCAAACCTCCCACATATGCTTTTACGTGGCCATTCTTAGGTTCCATACTGAAGAAACCTGTACGCAAGAAAGTCTTATAATAGCGGATAGAATCCATTGGAGTCATAATCGTGTCTTTCTCGCCCCGATATGTGAAGACCGTCATCTCAATTTTGGTGTTAAAAGCCCGGTCAATCTCCTCCTGTGAAGCACCAGCAGCTTTCATCACTCGATAACGTTCACTCTGGCGCACGTTGCGCTGAAGAATGCGCTGTATTTCTTCATCTGATAAAGAACTTGAGTATGGCGCATTGCGCTTGTATTTCAGTGATTGGTTGAAGGCCGGTTGTAGATAGTTAACCACGTGCTGATAGCAAGCATCCTCCGCATATTGTTGCATACGTGAGTCAATAGTGGTATAGACCTTCAGTCCATCGGTGTAAATGTTGTAGTAACTGCCGTCACGTTTCTTGTTCTTGTTGCACCAACCAAATAGTGGGTCTTGTTCCCATGCCAGCGAGTCAAGGTAGAAACTCACATATCCCCATTCTGGATAGTTGTCGCGCTGGGGTTTCTTGGCCGTCATGTATCGGCGAAGAAAATCGCGGAAATAAGTGGCGCTTCCTGCATTATGATCGGCTACATGAAAACGTAGGTTAAGGGGCACTTGGCAACAACTATCAAACTCCTCTTGAGTGATATAATCTTCTTTGAGCATTTGCCCTAATACCACATTGCGACGCTCAATGCAACGCTCTGGATAGCGGCGTGGATTAAAGTAAGAAGGATTTTTGCACATGCCAACTAGTGTTGCAGCCTCTGTCAGTGTCAACTCTGATGGCTCCTTCGAAAAATAAGTGTTGGCAGCAGTTTTAATACCTACAGCATTGTGCAGGAAGTCGAAGTAGTTGAGGTACATGGCGATAATCTCATTTTTTGTGTAGTATCGCTCAAGTTTGACAGCAATAACCCACTCAATAGGCTTTTGGAAAGCTCGTTCCATACTATTCTTAGCAACATCGCTGAATAGCTGCTTGGCCAGCTGTTGGGTGATGGTAGAACCACCACCTGCATTTTTCTGTCCCAATATGCCACGCTTAATGATGGCACGTCCTAGTGCATAGAAGTCAACTCCCGAGTGCTCATAGAAGCGTGCATCTTCAGTTGCAACTAATGCATTAACAAGAGTTTCTGGTAGGTCGGAATAGTTGACCAATACGCGGTTTTCGCGACTCATGCTCCATGTCCCCAGTAGTTTATTGTCGCAGGAAAGTACCTGTGTGGCATAGCGGCTGATAGGGTTCTGTAGGTCTTCTATGGGAGGCATGTAGCCAATATATCCGTTTGAGATGGCCCAAAAACATATTGCAGTTGACAGAACGATGAAAGTCAATATTGACCACAAGGTAATTACAAACCGTTTCCTCATATCTTCTTCTTCTCTGTATTCAAAATTGTTTCAGCCCGCAAAAATACTAAGTTTTTCCGATATAAGCAAATTTTAGGCTTAAATAAGTAAAAAAGAAAAGGCGGGGATGTTTTTTCTTTCATCTCCGCCTTTATTGTAATTCCAATTTCTCAAAAAGAGTTATTATTGCTCTTCAGGAGTAATAAGTTTGTAGCCTTTGCCATGAATGTTGATAATCTCAATTTGTGGATCGTCCTTCAAGTGCTTGCGTAGTTTTGTGATGTAAACATCCATAGATCTAGCATTGAAATAATTATCATCAATCCAGATGGTCTTCAGAGCGAAATCACGCTGAAGGATTTCGTTGGCATGCGAGCAAAGCAAAGCAAGCAGTTCATTCTCTTTGGTAGTCAGCTTGGTCTGTTTGTCACCCATTGTGAGCAGTTGCTTCTGTGTATCGAATATAAAATTGCCGATATGGTAGAGGGTAGACTCTTTTGTTTTTTTACCATGTACACGGCGCAAGATTGCTTCAATACGGAATACAAGTTCCTCCATTGAGAAAGGTTTGGTGATGTAGTCATCAGCACCCAACTTAAATCCTTCGAGGATATCTTCTTTCAAAGTCTTTGCTGTCAAGAAAATAATAGGCATGTCAGCATTTGCGCTACGTATCTCCTGTGCCAATGTAAAACCATCTTTCTTAGGCATCATCACGTCAAGTACACAGATGTCGAACTTCGTTTTCATGAATGCTTTAAAGCCGGCATCTCCATCAGGGCAGAGTTCTGCCTCAAATCCCTTAGCTGCTAAGTATTCGCGAAGCAACATTCCGAGGTTCTCATCGTCCTCGCAAAGTAAGATTTTCAGTTTGTCTTCCATATTCTTTTCTTTTTTGCCCCCTGTATTAGGGGATGGGGGGTAGAACAGAGTTCTTTCCTCCGAGTTAATACTTAATTTATTTATCTTTATTTATTCTATATTAGTCGGGCTATTGTGTACTATCCTCTTTCAGTACAGGCAACTTGACTGTAAACTTGGTGCCTTTCCCGATTTCGCTTTCGCATTTGATTTCACCATCGTGCAGATTAATAATCTTTTTTACGTAAGCCAAGCCAAGTCCAAAGCCCTTAACATCATGTACGTTACCCGTATGAACTCGATAGAACTTGTCGAATACCTTTTTGACATTGTCTTTCTTTATTCCAAGTCCGTTATCTTCAATACTGAAACATAGCAGGTTTGTTCCTTCGTTCCAAGTACGTATATGGATATTAATGGGTTCGTCGGGTTTACGGTACTTCACGGCATTATCCATTAAATTGGTGATAGCGTTCTGGAAATGAACTTCGTCAACGTAGATTGCAGAGTCGATAGCTTCTATTTCTGTGGTTATATTACCACCAGTGTGTTCTACGCGCAGGTTGAAACTGCTAGCAGTTTGTTCAAGCAGTTCGTTGAGATCCAGTTCTTTCTTCTTGAACGAGGCAGTCTTTCTGTCGAACATCGACATTTGGAGCACTTTCTCTACAAGGAAGCGAAGACGCTTTGACTCGTCGTTAATCACACCGCTGAGGTGTTTCATCATGGACTGACTCTTAGTCACACTGTCATCGTTCATCATCTGAGCAGCCAGCGAGATGCTCGAAATCGGTGTCTTCAACTCGTGAGTCATGTTGTTGATGAAATCGTTTTTAATCTCTGTATAGCGCTTCTGACGGAAGATCACTACTATAGTAAAGATAAATGTTAGCAGCAAAACCATCGTGAATATTAACGCAGGAATCATGAATCTGATTGACGAGAATATGTACGAACTCATGTCTGGGAAGTGTATCTTTACCACGCCCATTCTCGATGAGGGATCATTACGGTAGAGCGTTTGCGTATAGGTATATTCATCACCTTCATCAGAATAATCAGGACAACGGTATATCTCTCGTCCATCGGCTGTAGATACAGTAAAGTGATAGGGGATGCTGATGCCGTTGTTCATGAGCTCGGAGCGGATGTCCTGGTCCAACAGTTTGAAGTTGACACGCTCTTTTAGTGGCTTCTCGCTTGCCGTATATAAGATATTATAGACCACTTCATCGAGCAGAGCTTTCTGATAGACATATCGATTGCGCACAATCTCTTGGAGTGTCTTGGCTGCTTCAGATTTCTGATTTTTGTCTGAATGCATTATCATTGCTTTTGGCACTGAGGCAGGCTTTGTTGTAAAAGTCTTGAGTTCAAAAGCAGAATAGAATGTACCGTCGTCAGCAGAAACAGAGAATTGATGAGCATGCTGGATGGAGCCATCAAGGCTGTTTACAATGACGGAGTCTTGTGTGAATGCTTTTCGTTCTACTTCGTTAACGTCCTTCTCCAAATAGCGAAGTGTCTCATTCAGCTCCAAGTTGCGTGATGCCTGATAGAGGCTACGTGTCACGCTCTCGTCGAATTGCTCCTTCTTCATCTTCGCCATCTCTTCGATGTAGGAGATTTGCAAATAAAGCAATCCTAAGAACGAAGTTCCCATCACGGCTGCTATAATCCATATCGTAGATTTCTTCATCTTTTCTGCTATTTAATAACGATGTCGCAAAGATAAGTGAAATTCAACACCATAGTTCTTTTTAAGTTAATTATTTCTGTTAATTTTAACAATATTAACATGAAACAATATTGTTGGTTGCTTATATATTACTAAATATTATACCCCTTGATGTAAATAAAGAGACCTTGGGCTTATAATGCCTAAGGTCTCTTTGTATGATAACTTCGTATGAAGTGAATTATTAGTCTTCGTCTTTGAGCTCAGCTTCGTGCTCCTTAATAAGTTGCTGTTGGATATCGTTTGGCACGAGTTCGTAGCTAGCAAACTTTGTTGTAAAGGATGCACGACCACCAGTGATCGAACTTAGTGCGATAGAGTAGTTAGAAAGCTCCTTTAAAGGTATCTTGGCAGATAACTTCTGATAGCCTGCCTCTGAGTCCATTCCCATAATGATGGCACGACGTCCTTGGAGGTCGCTCATTACATCGCCCATATAATCGGATGGTACATATACCTCAAGGTCATAAATAGGTTCAAGAACCTTTGGACCTGCTTCGCGGAATGCAGCCGAGAAAGCATTGCGAGCTGCAAGCATAAATGAGAGCTCGTTAGAGTCTACTGGGTGCATCTTACCATCGTAAACAATCACTCGAACATCACGGGCGTACGAACCTGTCAGTGGTCCTTGCTCCATGCGTTCCATCACACCTTTTAGGATGGCAGGCATGAAACGCATATCAATTGCACCACCTACTACAGAGTTGATGAATACCAATTTGCCGCCCCATTCTAAGTCAATCTCTTCCTTACCTTTGATGTTCATCTTGAACTCCTGGCCATTGATCTTGAATGATGTGGGATCGGGCATACCGTCTGCATATGGCTCTACAATCAGGTGTACCTCACCAAACTGTCCGGCACCGCCTGATTGTTTCTTATGACGATAGTCTGCACGAGCCATTTTGGTGATAGTCTCACGATATGGTATTTTGGGCTCCAAATATTCAATCTTGATTTTCTCGTTGTTCTCCATACGCCATTTTAAAGTGCGCAGATGGAACTCGCCCTGTCCGTGAACAATAATTTGGCGTAATTCCTTCGACTGCTCTACAACCCAAGTTGGATCTTCCTGACGCATCTTTGTAAGAGCAACCATCATCTTTTCTGTTTCTGCTTCGTTTACAGCTTTGATGGCACGTGAGTACTTAGAATTAGGATACTTGATGAAGTCGTAGCGCCACTCGCAATCTTTGCCGTTTAGGGCATTGCCAGTTTTGACATCTTTAAGTTTTACCGTACAGCCGATATCGCCAGCTTTTAGTTCGTCAACAGGAATGCGGTTGGCTCCGGCACAAGCATAAATGGTACCGATACGTTCTTTAGAACCTCGATCGGCATTGGTCAGGTCATCACCACTTTTTACCGATCCACTCATCACTTTGAAGTATTGTACTTCACCAATATGAGGTTCAACACCAGTTTTGAAGAAATAGAGTGAAGCAGGACCAGCGGCATCAGGGGTAACCTCTTCGCCGCGTGTATTACGCACTTTTGGCATCTCGCTAACGAAAGGAACCACGTTGCCTAGGAATTCCATCAGGCGTCGAACACCCATATCCTTGCCTGCGCATACACAGAATACAGGGAAGATGCTGCGGGTCACAAGTCCTTTACGGATACCTTCGCGCATCTCGTCTTCTGTCAAGCTCTCACTTTCAAAGAATTTCTCCATTAGAGTGTCGTCGTTGGCAGCAGCTGCCTCTACGAGGGCGGCATGAAGTTCTTTAGCTTTCTCCATCTGGTCAGCTGGAATATCTTCAATGATGGGGGCACCACCTTCAGGTTTCCATGAGTATTTCTTCATCAGAAGTACGTCAATGACTGCATTGAAGTCGGGACCGGTAGATATGGGATACTGCACAGGAACACATTTCTCGCCATAGATTTCCTTCATGTTGTTCAGAATGGTATCGAAGTCGCAATGCTCTTTATCAAGCTGGTTTACCAGGAAGATGACAGGCTTTTGCAACTTATCAGTATAACGAAATGCATTCTGTGTTCCAACCTCTGGACCATACTGACCATTAATCAGAATGACAGCCTGGTCTGTGACGTTCAGTGCTGTGATTGCACCACCTACAAAGTCGTCGGAACCTGGGCAGTCTATAATATTTAATTTCTTGTTGTTCCATTCTACATGAAAAACAGTAGAGAACACCGAGTAGCCATATTCCTGTTCTACGGGGAAATAATCGCTCATGGTGTTCTTACCCTCTACGGTGCCGCGACGCTTAATAATGCCGGCCTCGTAAACCATTGCTTCGGCAAGAGTAGTCTTGCCGCTACCCGCACTGCCAAGCAATGCAATGTTTTTAATCTCGTTGGTCTGATAAACTTTCATTAGTGTTACAGGTTTTAGTTATTAATAATTTATTGGTAATTCTCTTCTCGCCCTTAGGTTTGAGGCCTCTAAAGTACGCATTTTCTGCCTAAATACCAAAAAAAACTTTTGAAAATTAAACAAAATTAGTAATTTTGTAGCGATTATGGCAGGACTATATATTCATATTCCCTTTTGCGCGAGTCGTTGTGTGTATTGTGGCTTCTTTTCGACCACGCAACTTGACTTATCTCAGAGATACGTAGATGCATTGTGTAAAGAGATGCAATGCAGACAATCTCAGCAGATAATCTCTACCATTTATCTTGGTGGTGGTACACCCTCACAACTCTCTTCTCAGCAACTTAAGCAGCTCTTTTCATATATATATAAGGTGTATCGTGTAGACCCTTTAGCAGAGGTGACGATGGAATGTAATCCAGACGACGTAACACAACAGTTTATAGAGTCGCTAAGCGAATTGCCTGTCAACAGAGTGTCAATGGGTGTACAGACGTTTAATAATGATCGTCTGCGCTTTTTGCGTCGCCGTCATAATGCTGATCAAATTGCTCCATCTGTCGAGTTGCTGCGAAGGGCCGGTGTTTCCAATATAAGTATTGATCTGATGTATGGTTTCCCTCAGCAAACTCTTTCTGAGTGGCTCCTCGATATTAACAAGGCATTATCTCTTGATGTAGAACATTTGTCGGCCTATGCCCTGCAATATGAGGAGGGAACAGCACTTTATAGAATGCTGGAGAAAGGAGAGGTGAACGAGATTGATGAAGAATTAGAGCGTCAAATGTATTTTGAACTTATTGATCGCCTTGCTTCTGCGGGTTACGAACATTACGAAATCAGTAATTTTGCCCGTATAGGCTGTCGCTCACGCCATAATTCCAGTTATTGGAATCAAACACCATATATAGGACTTGGGGCTGCGGCTCATAGCTATGATGGATTCAAACGCCAATGGAATGTATCAAGCCTTTCGGAATATTTGGAAGGAATTGAGAGTGGTTTACAGCATGTGGACTTCGAAGAGTTAGATGAGTCAACTCGCTATAATGACTTGGTAATGACAGCACTACGTACTTGTGACGGGCTCTCGTTGCAACTACTCACACCTCAACAGCGCCAGTACTGTTTGAGCATGTCTCAGAAATACCTTTCGAATGGTTGGCTTAAATTAGTTGACAACCATTTGATACTGACGCGTGAGGGGCTTTTCGTTAGCGATATGATTATGGCAGAACTCATGAAGGTATGAGTTGCTGCCAATCAGAAGGGTGCGTCCCCAGGTGGTGGCGGTAGTGGACTTCCTCCAAAGGGGTCAAAATTATCTGGAATATTATTCTCACCATTGACGCGCGATCCAAGAATTTCACCTCCACCATCTTGTGGCGCTCGGTTTTCCAAACGTGTGTCTTCAGGATTCTCAAATCGAGTGTATTCACCGCGGAAGGTCAATAGCACATCACCTGTTGCACCTTTACGGTGCTTGGCAATAATAATTTGTGCCATGCCATGTAGGTCGCGTCCATTGTCATCTTGGAAAATATGATAATATTCAGGACGATGGACAAACAATACCATATCGGCATCCTGCTCAATGGCTCCCGACTCACGCAGGTCGCTCAGTTGCGGGCGCTTACCTTCCAAACCTTCACGACTTTCCACACCACGATTCAACTGTGACAGAGCCAAAATAGGCACGTCAAGCTCTTTGGCTAATCCTTTGAGCGAACGTGAAATGGTCGACACTTCTTCCTGTCGTGAAGAAAAACGCATGCCATTTGCATTCATCAACTGAAGATAGTCAATCATGATGATTTTTACGCCATGCTCGCGCACCAATCGGCGAGCTTTAGTACGTAGTTCGAATACAGAAAGACCAGGGGTGTCATCTACATAGAGTGGGGCACCTAGCAAACCATTGATGCGTTTATCCAAACGATCCCATTCGTCAGGTTGAAGTTGTCCGTTTAGAATTTTTGAACCTTGAATTTCACAACAGTTCGATATCAGACGGTTTACCAGCTGCACATTCGACATCTCAAGTGAGAAGAATGCCATAGGAACCTGATAGTCGGCTGCAATATTCTTGGCCATAGAGAGCGCAAATGACGTTTTACCCATGGCAGGTCGTCCGGCAATGATGACAAGGTCACTGGCCTGCCAGCCACTGGTCATATCGTCCAATTTATGATAACCTGTGGGCACACCCGTCAAACCGCCAGAATTACCAGCTGCTTTCTGTATGGCTTGCATTGCCTGACCTACAACTGGATCAATTTGGGTGTAGTCCTTCTTCATGTTTTTCTGAGAAAGTTCGAAGAGGGCACCCTCTGCCTGCTGCATCAGTTCGTCAACATCAATTGTCTCATCGAACGCTTTTGTTTCAATATCACCGGCAAACTGGATGAGTTGACGTGCCAAGAACTTCTGAGCTACAATACGAGCATGGTAGTCAACGTGAGCAGAAGAAGCAATACGTGTCGATATCTCAGCAATATAGCTCGGACCACCAGCCTCTTCCAGTTGTCCGTTCTTTGCCATTTGCTCAGTTACGGTCAGTACGTCAACCGGTTTCTCTGCCATCGCGAGGTCACGGATAGCAGTATAGATCATCTGGTGACGTGGATCGTAGAAACTCTCAGGGAAGAGCATCTCGCAAACCACCGAATATGCATCTTTGTCAATGAGCAAGGCACCAAGTACGGCACGCTCTATGTCAAGTGCCTGTGGCTGCAGGTGTGCATAGGTGTTGTCCACTGGCTGTTGCTTTCTACTACGTCTTTTGGTTGTATTTTGTTCTGGCATACTAATTATAGCGTTTGAATTGCAAAGGTACGTATTTTTTTTGATATGGTTTGTCTTTTTCCGTGAAAATGATTACTTTTGCACCAATAAATAAATATAAGATGATTATTTTTCCTATAGCAAAGATAAACCTTGGTTTAAATGTGGTTGAACGTCGTACAGATGGATATCATAATCTGGAGACGGTGTTTTTTCCTGTTGCGCTGAAAGATGCGCTCGAGGTAACAGTGATGGACGAAGCATTTCCATCTGATTATGATTGTGACTTAAAGGTGTCGAACATTGCGATAGAGGGAGATGAACAAAAGAATCTTGTGGTTAAGGCCTATAACCTACTAAAACAAGATTTTCCTCAGATGCCTCGCGTGCATGCTCATTTATATAAGGCTATACCTACGCAAGCCGGAATGGGTGGAGGTAGTAGCGACTGTGCGGCAATGCTAGTGTTGCTGAACAGAATGTTTGAGCTTGGACTCACCGAGCAACAACTTATTGGCTATGCGGCCCGTTTGGGTGCCGATTGCGCATTTTTTGTGTTGAATACACCATCTTATGCCGAGGGGATAGGCGAACAACTTATGCCTATTGATCTCAGTTTAGATGATTATTGGCTAGCAGTGGTACGTCCAGATATTCCTGTACCAACGAAAGAAGCATTTTCGTTGATCACTCCCGCTCGTCCAGAAAAGAACTGTAGGGATGTTGTCCAGCAGCCAATCAGTTCATGGCGACATGATTTGAAAAACGATTTCGAAAAGAGTGTTTTTGCTTTACATCCTGAAATTGGTGCTATCAAACAACGTCTCTACGATATGGGTGCTGAATATGCCGCAATGAGTGGCAGTGGAAGTGCTGTATTTGGCATTTTCAGTCATGAGCCATCGCTGGAATCTGAATTCGATGGGATGTTCAAGCAGATTTTAAAACTCTAATCCTCTACGATGCCCGCCTTTTGCCATTGTTCAATGAGCTGGTTAACATCTTGAGCGGCATCTTCTCTGCTGACTTCGTATTCTTCTAATAGTAAATCTATCAGAGTGTTGGCTGTAAAGTCAATGCTCTGAACTTTATTCCACAGGTATGCAGCCGATTCGTTCATGCTGATGATACGACTGAAGTCAATATTCTCTATACCTTCAGCTACAATCACATTTTCACCGCATATGTTGCGAAGTCTAAATCCTTTTTTTGTTTTCATATCCTTTTTATTCGTTTATTATCAGTCAAGATGTTTGTCTTCTCCATCTACGTGGTATGTGTGGATGCATAGCAAACAAAAGATAGCGTCGAATGGAGTAGAGACGTGTCCACCACCATGAGTATATACGCCATTTGCAACCGTCGGTACTGTCAAGTTTGTTACGTCCTTTTCGATAGAATCCGATAGCTTTAGCGCGTATGTCTATTATTTTGCAATATTCGTTGTTCAAATTACCATCGCCCCTTAATGTCACATCGTCACCATCAATAGCGATAATGCGGTGCAGAACAAAACTACCTTTGGCTATTTCAGCAAGCACGGCATCTCCTACGGCATAGTGTTTGGCTATTTTCAAGAGAGCTTTGTCGCGTCCGTCCTCCAAGAATGGTCGCATACTACGACCACGAAGGGGCAGAGTGACCGTATGTCCTTCCTGCAGCAGATTCACCACCTGAGGCAGGAACTGGTCGTTGTCCATTTGGATTGTTGTTATGGTACGATGGTCTTGTAGCATAGCTGAGCTGCTTCTTCGTTTGGTAGGCAATGAAGCGTGTAGATAGGTGTTTTCTCGATTAACTGTGTGAGGTCGTCGCAGAGAAAATTGTGAATATCAGAATCCCACATCATACTTGAACATGCAGGCAAAAGAGAGGCAAATGCTTGTACTGGTCCTAGCTTTTGAATTGAGTTTTCGGGTGCTCTGCAAATAGTGGTAATGGCAGCTAATTGCGTTTTCACATTTCTATAACAGGGCGTTTTTCCGCTCCATGGTGAGCCGTAAATGTAGGCTTTGTTATTGATGATACGTATGATGGGATTGTCGTCGTTCAGCAGTTCTGCTCCGTCGATGTACTTCATCCAAAGTGCCGTGTGTGTGCTCTTGCCAGTGCCGCTCTTAGCGGTAAAAGGGAATCCCCATGCTCCATATTTAATACATGATGCATGTATCAGCATGGTGTGATGATAGGCACCAGCGAAGGCATAAATGAGCATCAACGCATCATTCAGTCCGAATGAGCGCATGGTCCAATCACCATTAAGTGCACATTGGCACTCATTGAATGTTCTGTTGCTTATCAGTAAGCAACAGTCGCGACCATGTGTATCTCGTATGACATACTGATAACCTCCGTCACTCAACTGATAAACAATTGTGTCGCCATTTCCTGTGTCAAACTTTCGTACCAGCGTTTTGTCCTTTCTAGGCGATAGCGTGTCGTCAATGGTTAATGTGAAGAGAAGTTCTTCTTGTGGCGCATTTGTACTAAACTGACAGAACGATGGCAACAGTTCCATCGCGTTTTTCTGCCCATCAGTAAAGTTGATGCAGATGTTGTGCTCAGCTATTGTGAAATAGTGACTATTTCTCATCTTCGCTGGCGTCGTATGCCATGAATTTGAAGTCGCCACTTTTCAGATGACGCAGGTCGAAGTGTACCTTTCCGTCCTTGCCAGGCATGTATAGACGCTTCATCTTGAGATATTTCTTCTCAAGTTTGGAGCGCTGCTTATTATAGAATACGATACAAGTGCGATGGGGCATCTGCTGCTGTTCCAAGTAATCACGCAGCTGATATGAATAGTTGTCTCGGCCAGCCAGAAATTTTGTTTTCTTGTCTATCCAAGCGCTGTCAACTTCCTGAATGTCTGTGAAGTGTACAATTGTGTCGTTGAAAGACGCTGCTACGCCAAAGACATACATCTTAGGCACTACTACTTTTTTCGCCTTAACAGTTGTGGCAGTTCCAAATAAGGCTGCCAACATCATAATGAGTGTTAGATGTTTCAAAACTTTCTATTTACTTGTGTGTTAATACTCTATTGAAATCGCTTTTATGCCCCTAAATAGCTGAGTAAGACCTTGTTCTTAGCGTTGCAACGCAGCCGTCGAATAGCTTTTTCTTTAATTTGTCTCACTCGTTCGCGCGTCAAACCAAATCGCACACCAATCTCCTCTAATGTCATCTCTGGCTGATCTATGCCAAAGAATGCCATAATGATATTGCGTTCGCGCTCGCTCAGTTCCTTCAGCACATCTCTTATTTCCGACTGTAACGATTCTCTTACCAGTTCGCGGTCGGCCGATGGTGAATTGTCGTTCACTAGTACATCCAGCAATGAGCTTTCTTCTCCGTCGGCAAAAGGGGCATCTACCGACACTTGCTTTCCGGAAATATTGATGGCTTCATCAATTTTCTCCATGGGCAAATCTATGTGTTCTGACAATTCACGAGCAGAAGGTCTGCGTTCGTTCTCTTGTTCGAACTTACTAGCCACTCGGTTTATTTTATTCATCGAGCCCACCTGGTTTAGTGGCAATCTCACTATTCGACTCTGTTCAGCGATGGCTTGCAGTATGCTTTGCCTAATCCACCACACAGCATAGGAGATGAATTTAAATCCGCGTGTCTCATCGAATTTCTCGGCGGCTTTGATGAGTCCCAGATTACCTTCGTTAATGAGGTCGGGTAGGGACAGTCCCTGGTTCTGGTACTGCTTAGCTACTGAGACTACGAATCTCAGATTAGCCTTTGTTAACTTCTCTAGCGCTTTCCTGTCGCCTTTGCGAATCAGTTGGGCAAGTTCAACTTCTTCCTCCGTGCTGATCATCGACTCTTTGCCGATTTCTTGGAGGTATTTGTCGAGAGCTTCGCTCTCACGGTTAGTGATTGATTTGGTAATTTTAAGTTGTCTCATCAGGTACCAGTGTTAAAGTCTATAGAGCGCAAAGATAGTAAAGAGAAAGGAGGAAAAAGTGTTTTGTCTTAACTTTTTTCCTCCTTTTAATAACTTTTAACAATACAATGCGTTTACTCGCTCAATTGTACTACGAAATAGCCGCGTTTTCCTGTGGGGAATAGACCTTTGATGATCAGCACAGGCTCTTTCGAAGTTGAAGCTTCTTTAACTACCTCCTGAAGGTCTTCGACAGACTTAATTTGTTCGTCGTTTACGCGCTGAATGATGAAGCCCTTGGGGATGCCTGCTTCTTTCATTTTGCCAGCATTCACTTTCAGTACCTCCAATCCGTAGCTGATCTCAAGCTGTTCCTTCTGTGCTTTCGTGATTTCGCGGAAGTCTGCTCCCAGTACATCCATGTCGGCATTCTTCACTACCTTGGTATTGCCTTGCTCATTGCGCAAAGTGACAGTCTTCGTCTGTTTCTTTTTGTTGTGCAAGTAGGTCAGGGTTACCTTGTCGCCAGGACGCTTCTGAGCCAGGATACCAGAGAGCTCACCATATTTGGTCAGTTTCTTGCCGTCCACCTCGATGATGATATCACCCTTTTCGATACCTGCTTCTGCAGCAGCGCTTTCCTCTAATACTTCACCTACATAGACACCTTCCATTGTGCCGTAGTCGGTAGGCTCCTTGCCTTCTTCCTTTTCGAGGTCCACCTGGGCCTTGACGTCGTGTCCGCCAATACCAATCATGGCGCGCTGTACGGTGCCATACTTCTTCAGGTCTTCTACCACCTTGTTCATCATAGCAGTAGGAATGGCGAATCCGTAGCCGCTATAAGAACCAGTCTGTGAATAAAGCATAGCGTTGATACCAACCAATTCACCATTGGTGTTGACCAAGGCACCACCCGAGTTACCTGCATTGATGGCTGCGTCGGTCTGTATGAAGCTCTCTACGCCATTGGCGCCCAGTGTACGAGCTTTAGCTGAGATAATACCAGCGGTCACAGTATTGTTCAGTCCCAAAGGATTGCCGATGGCCAAAACCCATTCGCCCACTTTCACATTATCGCTATTGGCTATGCGGATGGCTGGCAGGTTCTTACCGTCAATCTTGATAAGAGCCAAGTCGGTGGTCTTGTCGGCTCCGATGATGCGTGCTGAATATTCCTTACTGTCAGACAAGGTGACGGTCAGTTCGTCGGCACCATCCACCACGTGGTTGTTGGTCACAATGTAGCCATCGGTTGAAATGATAACACCACTACCTGTGGCAGTTTTTTTAGGTGTCTGCACCTTCTGTTTGCGTGTACCTCCCTGTCCGCGCTGTCCGCGTCCGAAGAATCCGCCGAATGGGTCAGAGAAAAAATCCTCAAAGGGGTCGCTTTGCACCTCTACGGTCTGGATTTTTGAGTTCTGCACATACTTAATATGTACAACAGTTGGGAGCGCTTTTTCTGCAGCGTATGTCAAATCTACTGGCTGTGCGGCCGGCAGGTTAGAGATTTCTGTGGTCTCCGGATTTGCAGCCAGCACATTGGCTGCGTTTGTCTGGTTAAAAGCTGCTACCGAGAATACGATGGCCGTCAAGCTGAGGGCCGGGATAACATAATTAGCAATCTTTTTCTTATCCATAATCTTCATATTAGTGTTAATGTTTATAATTTCGTGTAATCCTTTGATGCAAATATATGGGCAAAAGTTTAAAAACTGACAATATGTCCGTTCTTTTTGTTTGATTTTAACATTTCGTGCCACGCCTTTAATGTCCGTTTGCGACTGCCAACAGTATTTTTACATTCATTTAATTCTTTAAATTAAACAAAAATTAGCATCATTCAAAAAAAAGTATTACCTTTGCACTCGCGAAAGCAGCGTTCCGGCTTGCCGCTGGTGTTTCTGAAAGGAGAGACGAGAGGAAAGTCCGGGCAGTATAGGGTGCTCCACTTCTGAAAGTAGAAGCAGTTGGCGACAGCTGGATATGGAAGAAGAAAATAACCGCCTCATATTTATATAAGGTAAGGGTGAGAAGGTGGTGTAAGAGACCACCAGCCAGCGGGTGATCGTTGGGCTGTTCCATCTGGAGACTGCAAGTTCATGTATACCATCGCCAATTGAGGGTTGCCCGCTCGAGTTCCTTTGAGGATGCGATGGAGGGTAGAACGCTAGAGACGTATGGTGACGTACGTAGTAGATAAATGGCAGGCGCTGACTTTTTGTCAGTACAGAACCCGGCTTATAGGGGCGCTGCTTTCGTTTTTTCTCTTTACGCTACATGATTAACCTCGATGAAATCAAAAGTTAGAAATCTTCAACAGTTGCCCGTTTATAAAATAGCCTATCTGGCTATTCGCTTTTTTACGAAGGAGCGTGTGGTTAATCAGGCTTCGGCTCTGACATACAGTACGCTGTTGGCTATTGTGCCTATCATGGCGGTTATCTTTGCCATAGCCCGTGGTTTTGGCTACAATCGTTATATAGAGCTATGGTTTCGCGATGCCTTCTCGTCGCAACCCCAAGTGGCTGAGGTTATCATAGGTTTTGTCAATAGCTACTTGGTGCACACCAAGAGTGGTATCTTCTTGGGCGTAGGTCTTATCTTTATGCTTTACACCGTGATGCTGCTGGTAAATCACATTGAGATTGCCTTCAACGAGATTTGGCAGGTGAAGAGAAAACGCAGTATTTTTCGTACTGTAACCGATTATTTCGCCATGTTCTTCCTGTTTCCCATTTTTATTGTTATCTCTACCGGTCTCAGCCTTTTCTTAGCCACGATGGCCGATTCGATGACCGATTTCCTATTATTGGGATCGTTTGTCAGGAAACTCATAGATATGTCGCCCTATATCCTCATGTCGCTATTGTTCATTGGGTTATATGTGTTTATGCCCAATACGCATGTCAAAGTTAAGAATGCAATTATCCCAGGCATATTGTCGGGCATAGCCATGCAGCTGGTTCAGTTCTTCTATATTCATTCTCAGATGTGGGTCACGGGGTATAATGCCATTTACGGTTCATTTGCTGCGCTACCTATGTTTATGTTGTGGGTACAAATCTCCTGGACCATCTGTCTTTTTGGAGCCGAGTTGACTTATACTTCGCAGAACCTTGACTACTATGTCTATAATGGTCGTACAGAGGATATTAGCCATCGCTATCAGCTAATGCTTAGTGCCTTGCTCATGAGCATCGTGTGCCGCCGTTTTGCCGCCGGGCGCCGTGGGCCTACAGCCGAAGAACTGCGACAGTCGTCAGGCATTCCCATTCGTGTGGTTTATGACCTGTTGTATCAATTGCAAGAAGCGCGTCTGTTGATAGAGATCACTCCTGATGAGAAAGGTGATGAGTCGCGCTATCTTCCAGCCGAGAGTCTTGACAACCTGAGCGTGGGCGTGATGGTAGATCGGCTGGAAGCACAAGGACGATGGCAGCTTAACTTGCCTGTAGCCAACTTGCTGACTGACGAGTGGGTACGAGCTGTTGTTCAGCGTAATGCCTACCTGCGTCAAGCTCGCGACATCCGTCTAGAGTCGCTCTATAAGGGTGAATAAAAACACTTGTGCGATGCCTCTTTCGTTTGGGAGGCATCGCACAGCTATTCATATAAGAAAATAGTCTAGTATAATAATTTGAGATAAAGATAGAGGTTATAATATACCACTATACTCGTTGCTAACTGCTTGACACACAAATGTCTTCAGTTGAAGATATACTAACTACAATAAGGGTTGATTCTTATAATTAGTTAATAGCGGTCAGGTTTGTTTTTTGAATACTTTGCAAAGGTACTAAGTTTTTTGCTATTAACCAAACTACATCTCATTATTCTTGGTTGTTATGTCAAAAATTAGAGAACATGGATCGAAATCGCAAAGAAAAATAAGGGAGCGCAGAGTTAAAAAATTCAATGTGCTCCCTCTTTTATTAATGCGCTCCTTCTATCTCAATATCTCCGATGCGCACATATCCGTCTGCACCGCCGTTAGTGACGTTCAGTCGTACATATCGTGCCTGTGTGGGCGTGATGTTGGCTTCGGTCACAGGGGCTGTGTTGCCGGTATAGGTGCCAATGGTGGTCCATGTCTCACCGTCCATACTGAGCTCAATAGTGAAATCACGTGTGTTTAGTTCTGGGTCGAGTCCAGATGTCTCTGCATGGCGTATCACATAGCGGCTGATTTCGTAGGGCTCTTGAAAATCCATCTGTATCCATCCTTGATTTTTCGACTGTCTTGAAATCCATGTGTTGCTTGATGATGGTGACCCGTCTGCAGCATATCTTGCAGGCGTCTTGGCAGAGGAACAGGTGATCTTCATGTCTTGCAGCATGGTGATGTTGAATGGTAGATGATTTGCTTCGCGATAGTAGCTGAACCAATGGTCGGCACGCACGATGCTAACGTTGCCTGGCGAAAGCGTATTGAGCTTATCTTTAAGAGCTACCAGCTTATCTGGGCCTACGTCCCACACGGTGACCTGTCCTGTGACGAACATAGGTTTGGTGCCGTCAAAGTTCTTAATGTCTCGATTGAAGAAGTCTGTGACCACATCTGTGCTATTGGCGTAGCATGGATATTGTGGCGCAATAGGCAGTGTACCCGATTGAATCGATCCCTGGAGTCGGCCGTTTTGACGTTCCCAGTCGTTGATGGTCAGTCCATAGAGATAGGAGCAGTTGTTGGCATAGCAGTTGCCTTGTCTGTTGTGAATGTTGTCCCAGATGGTGATGATGCGAAGACCGGTTTTCTCAAGGTATCGCTGCGTGAGCTGCGTGTATTTGTTAAACGGCTCAGTTTTGACATAGTTACTATAATATTTATTATTGTGGGCATCGTAAGGCATGGCATAGCCAAGTCCTGAAGGGCCACAGACAAAGCAGTCGTTGTTTGACGCCTTACCATAGTAGTAGTTCAGCATGGCCGGCGCAAAGTCTGCCAAAGCAGGGCTAATGGTCCAGTTCATCGGCATCTGTCCTCGGCCGCCTTGCTCGAAAATCTTTGCCATTGCATGCTGGCAATACTGTATGTTGTCGCCATCACTGATATATACGGCTGCATAAATCTTATTTTCCAGCTTGGGACGTTGGGGCACAGGAGCAATCTTGATAGGAGTGTTGACAGCAGAATAGACAGTAGCATTTTCAAAGAAGTCGGCAGGCACGGTTGACAGTCCGTATTTGGTAGCTTCGCCAACACCCGATCGCTCTTCGGGGTACCATCCCAGCACGATGTCGCGTCCAGGGGTCATGTCGGTCAGCATTTTGTCCAACACGTTTCGTTCACTCTGTATGCGTGGGTCCAGCCAAACACATGCAGATCCGCATGCAGCACCGATGTCGTGTACGTAGGGGATGGTAGGGTTCAGGCTTATTAACAATCGATGGTTGCAGCGCTGCCAGTAGTTGTCGTAGAGGTAAGTATAGATGTCGGTGGCTGTACTCATGGTGAGTTGCGTCAGATCGACCTTTACAGGCAGTTGAATGCCATTGGCCTCAAGTTTTTCTTTCACCTCAGGTGTCACGGGCAATAGTCTGTCAAGTCCGCCAATGGTAACAGCCAGGTTGGCATAATGGTCGCTCAACTCATTAGTGTAGAGCACTAGTCCGTTGAGCTCTTCCATATAAGACTTCACCAGTTCGTAGGGATTCCCTGTTGAAATGGCACTCGTTCTCAGTCCGTTGGCAGATGGCCATGTGCTTTGTGGCTCTTCATTGTGGTTATAGAGCAGAATACGTGGACAGGTGCGGTTGACGATGCCTTGCAGTGTGCAGAACATGACACGTTCGGCATTGCCCAGTCGTGCGGCAGGCATGTCGAGCGTCTTGATCGTAGAGGCCGGTGGTAACAGATGTGGCAGCAGTCGATCGTCGGGCCAAATCAGCTCGTCTGTTTCCAGTATGTGCTGTCCCATACTGTTGGTATGATAGAGTGTGTCAGCAAACGAAATGTCCTTCACCTCGTCCACACTGGTGCGCATCTGTGCACCGTTGATCAGTTTCATGATCATGGTTGCAGGCTGGCTCTGGGTTTCACTCGAAGGTTGTTGCAGATGGTTAATGTCAAATGGTAGAAACTTGATTTGGTCTAGTTCTACTACTCGTGTTTTACTACTGCTACCGTTGGTTTTCAGTATGCTCATCACTTTTTCTTGAGCCTCTATACTATTTAAGGCTCCCAGCAATATAGCAACTGTGATAATGGTTGTTCTCATTTTGTAATACTATTTAGTTAGGTTGGTGCAAAGGTACGAAATAAAAAGAGAAAAGTGCCACTTTAAGAGAAGAAAAGTTTCGCTTTTTCTTGTGCAATAATAATTGTTTAATGAATTTAAAGGGCTCAGTAGAAATTTAGGGGTCAAGCGAAAAATCTAAGGGTAATCCTTTTTTTTGCGTTTCAGTAGAGGCTCAGCAGATTCTTTAGATTGAAATCAATTAAAGTAGAAATCAGATAGAAAAAGGACTGGATTCCCACCTCCCTCGGGAGGGTCGGGGAGGGGATGTTGGATTGTGTTGTTTTCTCCCCTCCCATGTAGGGGAGGGGAGTGCCTACGTAGTCAACCAACCCCCTCTAAATCTCCCCGAGGGGAGACTTAACCCCCTCCCTCGGGAGGGATGGGGAGGGGTTAGTTCAGTTCATACAACTAGCCACGCCGAGGCTAGTGGCGATCGCCGTGAGCACGGCGATGATGGTCTGCACGATAAATTTCCAAGTTTCAATTTTGTTTTTCATGGTATTATTCGGTTAATTTGGTTAATTACGATTTGGGGCCGCCTGTCGGCGGGAAGGTTTAGCTCGACGGCCGACAGGGAAAGTCAAATTATTCAAAATTTGATTCAAAATTAAAAAGAGATTTATATCCCTTCGGCTTGTGTCAGGCGAGAAAGAAAATAAAAATGAAAAATTTTGTTTTCAATTTTGAAAAATTTCCCTGCGAAGCAGGCCAAACCTC
>NZ_JHXG01000013.1:0-109831 GCF_000621825.1 Xylanibacter brevis P6B11 | reverse complement strand
GCAGACATCGGTGCCATACACCGAGTTGTGTTCCGCCATGTGCTTGCACAGCTCAGGGTAGGTCATGGTCTTCAGCGATACGATGCGGGCATAGACCTTGCCGAACATCTTAGAGTTTCTCATCTGGTTGACATAAGTTTTGTAAAGTACAGGCATAGTGTTAAGGTATTAAATGGTTAAAGTTAATTGTGATTTTGCCGAGGATTTCGTTTGGTGGCCCCATTCGTCCCGTTTGCCGGCATTAAACGCTCCGTTTGGCGCCTCCATCCTCCGTTCCTCAAATGTATCGCAAAGGTACTAAATAAATGCGAGGTGTGCAAATATACCGGCAACAAACCACCATTTTTCGAGGGTATTTTTTAGGGGTAAAATACAGAAAAATATATATCGGGTATTCTGTATGGAAAAGACACGGGAATTTACATCAAAACGTATTTTCGTATTTCGTACGTTCGTACGTTTTGATGTTTTTCAATGAACATAAATTTATATATTATATATAATATTATAATATTATATATAATATATAAATTTATAATGCCTTATAGCTTTCTTTCCCTTCTTATCGTGGAAAGTAAAAATATACCAAAACGTACGAACGTACGAAATACGAACGTACGAAACGATGGTTATATTCAACGTTTGTTTGCTTAGCAACAGCCTTACGTGATGTTGCCCGTTCTTTGTATTTTGTTTTAAAAAAGTTCTCGTTTTTGCTGTTTTTTTCGTACCTTTGACATCTTTGATGTCGAATTTACTTGGCACTCGGAAGAAAAAACAAACGAGTTTGCTTTGTTCTTCGCTCGTTTTTTTGTACCTTTGCACCGGTTTTTGGGATTTCGTAATTAATAGTGCTCGAAATTCTTCTCTAGATTTGTTCCCTAATCAGTGAGGTTTGTAGCGCATTGTGGCAAACGGGAAGTTTGTCCGAACCTTGATGGTTCATTATTCGTATTTCCGAGGGAAGGAATTCTTTAGTACGAGTAATGAAATTTAAGAGTATAAGTTTTTTATTAATGAGTAAACACAAGTATTTTTGTGCTCTGACTTTCTCTATGATAGTTGGAGTAGGTTGCTGTGTACCTACGTATGCGCAGCACAGAATGAGCCTTCAGTCGCTTTTCGACCTGGCTGACCAACAGAATCAGCGAATCAAGGTGAGCGAAGCTGCATTGAAGGCTGCAGAAGAAGGGGTTGTATCGGCTAAATCAGCCATGCTGCCAAGTGTTGAATTCAATCTGCAGGGCTCTTACACGGGCAATGCATTCCTGATGTCACGAGACTTTTCTGCCAGTGGCATTACAGAGTATATCGTTCCAGGATTAGGTCCTCAGCAGGTGCAGAATGGCAAGCAGCCCACACCGCATTGGGGCAACAGTTTCACGGCCCAGGCCTGTCAGGTAATCTATGCAGGTGGTGCCATCCACTCAGGCATTGAAATGGCAAAACTGGGTCGCCAATTGGCGGAACTTGATGTGGAGAAGAATCGTCAGGAGGTGCGTTTCTTGATTGCTGGCTATTTCCTAGATCTCTGCAAACTGCAGAACCAATTGCTGGTTATAGCGAAGAACATAGAACTGACAGAAAAGGTGATAGAACAAATGAAAGCGCGCCGTGAACAGGGAACTGTGTTGAAAAATGACCTGACGCGATACGAACTACAACTGCAGAGTCTTCTGCTGACAAAGACACAACTTAATGATGCAAAAGAGATTATTCGTTATCAGTTGAGTACAGCTATCCACCTGCCTGAGGGAGAGAATCTAGAAGTGGATACACAATCGCTTGAAAAGGAGGAGCTAGAGCTCAAGGCACTCACTTCCGAAGAGTCGTGGCAACAGATAGCTGCAGAAAAAAATATAGATATTCGCCAGGCTTCACTCGCCACAGAAATAACGGAACAGAAGATAAAAAATACGCGTGCCGCATCGCGACCCTCAGTGGCTGTGGTGGCAGAAAACAATCTGTTTGGCCCATACACCTCCGATCTGATTCCAAAAGATGCTAACATCAACGTGTGGTTTGTAGGCATTGGCGTGAAATACAATCTGTCAAGTCTATGGAAGAACAAGCATGCTATCCGGAAGGCGAAGCATGAAAATATCCAGGCGCTTGAGCGTGTAAAGTTAGCACACGAAGGCATTGGGAATGGGGTACAGGCAAGCTATACAAACTTGTTGACCAGCTCTGTGGAGGTTACCACGCAAGAAAAACAGGTGGAACTGGCAGATCAGAACTATGTGGTGGTAAAGAACCGCTATGACAACGACTTGGCTTTGCTTACCGATATGCTTGATGCCTCAAACATGAAGCTTTCTGCCGATATGGCTTTGGTGAATGCACGTATCAACATGCTTTATAACTATTTCAAACTTAAATATATAACAAATACACTTTAGCAAAATGGAAAAGAATAAGATTACAACTTATATTTATAATACAATAGTAATACTCTGCATCGTATGTGGTGCCGTTTATGCTGCCAGCCAGTTTATGCATTTCGGAGGTGGCGAGGTTACAGACAATGCTCGTGTGTGCCAGAATATCGTGCCCCAGAACTGTCGCGTGCAGGGCTTTATACGTGAGGTGCGCTTTACCGAATTTCAGGAGGTGAAGAAAGGCGATACACTTGTTGTCATTGAAGATGCCGAGTTTCGTCTTCGCTTGGCGCAGGCAGAGGCAGACCTTACCCGTGCCGAGCACGGGTCGCAGGGCACAGCAAGCAGCATCCATACCACCAAGACCAGTATCAGCGTGACCGAAGCAGGCATCGAAGCCGCTCGTGTGCAGATGGAGAATGCCAAGAGGGAGGATGCCCGTTTTCAGAAACTGCTGGAGCAGGATGCCGTTACACAACAGCAGTATGACAATGTCCATACGGGTTATCTGAGTGCTAAGGCAGGATATGAGCAGGCGCTCCGCTCGCGCAACACGCAGACGGCCGTTGTGGCAGAGCAGGGATATCATCTCTCAGCCTCAGAGGCAGCCATAGAGCTGGCACGTGCGCAGGTGGAGATTGCCCGGCTGAACCTCTCGTATTGCTATATCATTGCCACTTGCGATGGTGTGGTGGGCAGCAAGGATATTCATGTGGGACAGTTGGTCAACCCCGGTCAGACCATGGTGAGCATCGTCGATAAGCATGAGAAATGGGTGGAGGCCAACTATCAGGAGTCGCAGATGCCGCATATCAAGGTGGGCGATAAAGTGCGCTTTGCTGCCGATGCCGTTCCCGATGTGGAATATACAGGGGTGGTAGAGCGTATCAGCGATGCCACAGGAAGTGCGTTCTCGCTGATTCCTATCGACAATGCCATAGGCAATTTCGTCAAAGTGGAGCAGCGTATGACGGTACGCGTGCGGATTGATGCCTGCGATGAACTGCAGAAGTTGCATGGTGGTTATAACGTGGTTTGTAAGGTAGAAGAGTAATGGGAAAACTGACTGAATTTTTGATGAAGGCACCGTCACCACCTGCTGGCATGCCTTTCTGTATGCCGATGATGAAAGGGTGGGTGCCTCGCCAGTTGCAGCCCTGGATTTACGTCTTGACGGCTCTGTGCTTCCAGTTCTCTGGAGGTATGTATCTGGGTGCCCTCGATGAGATTCGCGGCACCACCAACTTCATGATAGAGGATGTGATGTTCCTGCTCTATGCCACGCTTGCAGGTATGGCCATGTGGTTCCCGATGCTGTTCAGGATGAAGTTCCGCTTCACCAATCAGCAGCTGCTGTGCACCTCGGCCATCGTGATGGGCATCTGCAACGTTATCACGATGCATAGCCACTCGATGCCAGTACTCGTTGTGGCATGTTTCATTGCAGGTATTGCCAAGATTCAAGGCACGTTCGAGTGCATGAGCAACATCCAGCTGTGGATAACGCCAAGGCGCGACTTCGCCGTCTTCTTCCCCGTGCTCCACATCATACTCCTTACTGCCATCGAGGGCAGCGGATGGCTTGCAGCCTGGATGGGGCACCATTTCACTTGGCAGATGATGCACGCTTTTACCGTAGGCACCATGTCGTTCGTGCTGCTCACGCAGATGGTCTTGTGTCGTCCGTTCTGTCCTATGCCCAACAGATTTTCGCTGAAGGGTACCGACTGGCAGGGCGCACTCCTCATCTGCGTCACGATGCTCCTGTTCTCATATATCTTCGTCTATGGAGATCATTACAGGTGGATGGCCAGCCAGCATATCAGAGTGGCGGGAGCTTTTACACTCCTCTTTGCAGGACTTACCCTTTACCGGCTGATTCACAATCGCTATCCATACGTAGAACTCCGACTGTTGAAATGCCGCAACGTGGTACCCATTCTCATCGTAACTATATTGGCAGAGTTGGCTTTCGGTGCTGAGCATACACTGGAGGAGATACTCTACACAGAGGTCATCGGACTGGAAGAACTGACTAAGGAAAGTCAGTATATGTGGGCATTGCCTGGCATGTTTCTGGGTATAGCACTTGACCTCTACTGGCTGAAGGTTCAGAAGTGGAAGGTGTGGAAACTGATAGGCATCAGTTTTCTGTCTATCTTTGCATACGCCTTGCTTATGTACACCACGGTGGGTATGAGTGTGAACATCGAGCAATACCGGCTGGCCATCATGCTGCGCGGCTTTGGTTATGGTGTGCTTGCCCCAACCCTGATGTGGGCCTTAGACGAGTCGGTGCCCAGTCTTGAGATGTTCTTCATGGGCTTGTTCGTGTTCAACATTCCGCACATGTATCTGGGCGGTGCCATGGGTTATGGTTTCTATACCACCATCTTCTCACATTTCCTGAATGAGGACATGATGCACTACGGTCGCCAGCTGACACTCACCAACCTCGACCTCTCGCAATTTGATTTAGGAGCCTTCATGGGCGACAGCTATCTGCACTCCATGATGCTTGTAGCCATCAAGCAGGTGTATGGCTACGTCATATGGTTTGCCCTGCTCCTGGCATCCATCTTCTTGTTGTGCGATATTCCCGCTGTAAGAACAAACATCCGTAAAGTGCCCCTATGGCCGGTGTTGGCGATAGAATATCTGTCAAGGAAACATAAGTCAGAGTGATTGTTTTATCACAAATCTAATAAAAAGTTCCCCTCCTTTTTCAGGAGGGGATTTTTGTTCTTATCAGTTTGTAATAGTGCCACTTTTTGTAACTTATAGTGCCTCTATTTGGAGGTTAAAGTGCTCGTTTTCGTACGAGTTGCCTGTTATAACTGGACCATGATGCTTCCAACTGAGGTCTAGGTACTAAAATTGCGAAGCACTAATATGCGTGCCAAGTACAGGGAAAGCATCGGAACAGGGGGGGTAAAACATGTCTTTTTCGGCTTTTTAGAACAGTAATTTGATACATTTTGTGCCCTTTCCTGAGTTAGATATCTCAGGTGCCTTTGATTTGCTGATATCGTATCTCGTTGATTATTAGCTTTTTAGATAAAAATAAATGGTTGCTAATGTGGCCTTGTGTTCCAGTTCCAGTTGTTCCAGTTTTGTTTTTGGTTGTTCTGTTACCCCTATTTCTATATATAACTATCTATATATTAATTAGTTATGAATATATAATAAGGGTTTTTGTCCCTCAAATTTTAATTGGAACAACTGGAACTGGAACAAAGTGCTCTTGAATTACACTTCCTCTACAAGGCCTCTAAGTGCTATGCAAATCTCGTTGTAACCGCCGAGGGCATATCGCTCGAACGATAAGCGGTATTCAGTTTTTGATTGCTGACTGACTCATCGCCATGCTTGTTGTATGCCCAACGGCACAAACAGCTTCCGCCAGACGATTGAGGTAATGGAAGCGTTCGTAGTCACTTGCGAAGGAGGGTAAGTCCTCGGGCCATGGAGCCATGATAAGTAGCGTCCCTGAAGCGCAAGCTTCGAAACGACTTCGTTCAGGTTTCCAGAATTTGCCAATAGGCTCAGATTGTACGTGTATTAGGCGAAGCCCTTGTTGCAAAGCTATGTTCTTTATGCGCTTCTCACATTCAGAGATACCAGGGGTGACAAGTACATCGCCACTCCTTGCTGACGATATGAGCCGTTCGCGTTCTTCCTTCCAAAAAGTGGTTTGTTCTGTGGGTACGTCATCTGTTTTGCGATGGAAGAAAACCTGATGTTTCTCGGGTTGGCGAAGCAAAAGCATATTACCGAAGGCGCTGTAACGAATGCCGTCAATGGCGATACAAAGGGCGTGCTGAAACAGATTCGGATATTCGCGACGCATCATGAGGCGGCGTGGGTTGTCGCGCAGGTAGTGCTTCCAGTTCTCCAGTTGTCCGTCGCGCATAAGGATATGGTCGTTGTAGTTAGGCTCAAAAAGGGATGGGCGCTTCTCTGAGGCTGACGCCCCAGACACGGTGACTGTTGAAGCACTTCTTGCCATCGTGGTGCCCGTCTCACCTTTCACCACTGTGGCTGAGGCGTTAGCCTCTGCCATTCCTGTCAATTGCCACCAAGCACGGCTGACCCCGCCTTTGAATGCGCCGATGATAATGCCGAGGTGCTTGCCTTCTGGCAACGGCGCGTTGATACGCACAATCATGTGTAGATGGTCAGGCATTAGACATACCTGCCAAATGGCAACCATCGGGTAGTAGTGGTGTATTTTCGGAATCTCATTGTTAAGCACCGCCAGACCAAGGGGCGAAGGTTTGAGGTGGGGTGCTTCGCCTTCATACTTAGTGCTTCCAACAAGCTTGCCAAAGACAGGCAGTCTATCTGCAACAACCATAGTCACCTCGTATGTCCCTGGTATGGCATAGTCGTGCCCATACATGCGTCGTGTCTGACAGTTTTCCTTCATTGCTCCCTTCTTTACTTTAATTAGGGGATAGTCCCTTGATCACTTGTAGGTCGAGGTCCATAAAAGACCTGCTTTTTCAAGAATAGGTATTACATAAGAGGCTAATAGACGTTTACTTTTGTTTTTTTCAGAGTAGAATTCCTTTTTTAGGTCTTCACGGTCTGCCATGAATATATCCATCATCTCATCGTTTAGCATACGTGCATTAATAAAACCATTGCGATTTTCGCCAGAAGAAATGACGTAGCATACTTGTCTAACAGACTTACTACTTGTTGCAGCAGCAATGGCAGCACCACCGACGGCTCCAAACATTATCCCCATGGCTACAATATCTCCTTTTATTTTGCCAAGGTTCATTTTATTCACAAAGAGCATACTATGCTTTCCTATTCTCTTGGTTGGGGTATAGCCGTTCCCAAAATGTACGTCAGAATAAATTAGTTTGCGACAATTAACATAAAGAGTGTCATTCTTCTTAACGATAAAGGCTTTTTTCTTAAGTATCTTATCTGAGGCTTTATTGCCTGTGGTAAACGTGTGACGATTACCGTTCCACAATGATTTTGGATTATTACTGGGCTTTTCATTTATCAAAGTGTCTAACGGAATCCATTTGTCATTCATGAAGTCCTCATAGGTGTTGCAATAAGCACACTGAGCACTTATTGAGTTCACGTTTAAAAACAAGACGACACTAAATAACAGTTGTATGAATCTATTTGTCATGTTATTTGAATGGTTGATTAATAAAGGTAATTGCTTCTATTTCTTTTTCACCCACCCGTCGGGGGTTATCTCTAAGGGGAAGAGGACGGCCTTGCGACCTTCCTTGTAGCGACCTTTGTAGTAGGCGTGGCAGAGGTAGTACATGCGACCATCGGGGGTGCGGGTCATGGTGCCGTGACCACAGCTCTGCATGATGCGGCCATCGCCCTCGAGGATGGGGTTGTGCTCGTATTTCTCCCACGGTCCTTGCAGACTGTGGCTGCGGGCTACGCTGACGGCATAGTCGCTCTGAGGCGAACAGCAGTCGCGGATGGAGTAGAGGATGTACCACCAGTCGCCCTGACGGAAGATACATTGGCCTTCCATGCCCTGGCGCTCGTCGTCGCGCAGAAGGGTGAAGGGCTCGCCCTGCAGGTGGAGACCGTCGTCGCTGAGTCGCTGGCAGAGCAACTCTATGGGACGATGGCTGGGGTCGAGACCATAGGCCTTCCATGAGATGTAGAGCTGGGTGCCGTCGCGGAAGACGTAGGCGTCGATGGCTTCGTTGGTGGTTCGGATGAGTGGACCGTAGTCCTTGAACTTACCCTCAGGACCTTCCGCCATCGCTACGCCGATGCAGCTGGTACCGTCGCTTTTCTGACGGGCTGTGTAGTAGCACATGGTGCGACCTGAGAGGTCGAAGAGCTCGGGTGCCCAGAAGCTGCCACTGGTCCATGATGGCCACTCTTCGAAGATGTAGCCCATGGGTTCCCACGTCTGCAGGTCCTTGGAACGGAAACGGGGGTAGGCCTGTGCCTTGTTGCCTGAGGTGGCAGCAGCATAGTAGGTGTCGCCTACGCGGATGACGGAAGGGTCGGGCACGTCGGCATCGATGACGGGGTTTTTGGCAAAAAGGGTGCCTGTGCGGGTGTCGTCACCATATATAAACTCGTAGGCATGGGCGAGCGTGGTGGCCGACAATAGTAATGTGAATAGGAAAAGTCGTAAAAGTTTCATCAGTCTAAGGTTTTTATGTTTTGAAGAAGAAGAAAAAAGCCGCCCAAGGTTTATGGCCCTGGACGGCATTCTTATGAAAAAATTAAGAAATTGCCCTAAGGGGACAGTATCTTATTCGCCTTTGATTGCAGCTACACCGGGAAGAACCTTACCCTCGATGGCCTCGAGAAGAGCACCACCACCAGTAGAGATGTAAGATACCTGATCGGCCAGACCGAACTTGTTGACACAAGCTACAGAGTCACCACCACCAATCAGAGAGAAGGCACCGTTCTTGGTAGCTTCAGCGATAGCGTCGCCGATGGCACGTGAACCAGCGGTGAAGGCGTCGCACTCGAATACACCGGCAGGACCGTTCCACAGGATGGTCTTAGCACCCTTGATAGCCTCGGCAAATGCCTTCTGGCTCTCAGGACCTGCGTCAACACCCTCGAAACCAGCGGGAACCTTGTTGGCAGGGCAGGTGATGATCTCTGCACCTTCCTTCACAGTCATGGTGCCGAAGTCGAGACCGTTGGTAGCGGTGCAGTCGCTGCCCAAAACCAGCTCTACGCCGTTCTTCTTAGCCAGCTCCTCTACGCCCAGAGCTACATCCAGCTTATCGAGCTCAACGATTGAATCGCCAATCTCACCATTGTGAGCCTTAGCGAAGGTGTAGGTCATACCACCACAGAGGATGAGCTTATCAACCTTACCGAGCAGGTTCTCGATGATACCAATCTTAGAAGATACCTTAGAACCACCCATGATGGCAACGAAAGGACGCTTGATGTTAGAGAGTACAGCATCTACAGCCTGCACCTCTTTCTCCATCAGCAGACCCAGCATCTTGTTGTCTGCATCGAAGTAGTCGGCGATAACGGCAGTAGAGGCGTGCTTACGGTGAGCTGTACCGAAGGCGTCCATTACGTAGCAGTCAGCGTAAGAAGCCAGAGTCTTAGCAAACTCCTTCTGGCTGGCCTTCATGGCCTTCTTAGCCTCGTCGTACTCAGGAGTACCTTTCTCTACACCTACAGGCTTACCCTCTTCCTCGGGGTAGAAACGCAGGTTTTCGAGCAGCAGAGCCTCGCCCATCTTCAGAGCCTTGGCAGCGTCGGCAGCCTTAGCGCAGTCGGGAGCGAAAGCAACGGGAACGCCCAGAGCCTTCTCAACAGCCTCGCGGATCTGACCCAGAGACTTCTTTGCGTCTACCTTACCTTTGGGCTTACCCATGTGGCTCATGATGATGGTAGCACCACCGTCAGCCAGAATCTTCTTCAGGGTAGGCAGGGCACCGCGGATACGGGTGTCGTCTGTGATCTTTCCATTCTCATCGAGGGGTACGTTGAAGTCTACACGTACGATTGCCTTCTTACCGGCAAAGTTGAATTCGTTGATAGTCATAATGTTTATAATTTAAAAATATTTTGTGACTTTTTGGGCAACGGGATAGGCCCGTTTTCGTTAAAACGAGAGCAAAGTTACTAAGAATAGCTGACAAATTGTAGGGTAGAATGAATAATTTAATACTTTTTTGCTAATCTATTATATATAATGTAAAGCTGAGTTGGCAAAAGTATTCTCTTTCGTTTTATCGCATTCGTCCAATAATGCGCACCACGGAGCGCTTGGCCAGTTCGGAGGGATGACTGCCTGGCTGTCCTTCGGGTACGTCGATGCCACGTGCGGCATAGTACTGCTGCCAGTGGTCGAGTATGCGTCCTGTGGCGTCGTGAAACGACAGGGGGACGGGGCGGAAGATAAGTTGGTTGAGGCTGTCCACAAACGACAATTGTACAAGCTCAGAACAGTAAATCTCCTTGTTGTTGGGTAGGAACAGGTAGTCGTAGGGACGGCCCAGAAGACTCCGTGCGTTGTTCAATGAGCGCTGCAGGTCGAAGGGAACTGTGATGCGTCCTATGAGGTAGTGGCCGTCGGCAGGTAGCGAATCAACAGAAGTGATGACCACGCCCCGATGGGTGGCCTCGATCAAACTGTCGGTACCAAGGGCGATGGCTACATGCTCGATAAGGTCGCCACGCACCTGCGTAATGGCGGTGGGGCTCTCTTTGACGTGGAAGAGTAGGTCGCCCGGCTGAAGCTGCTGGGCAGCAGCACCGATGCCGTAGAGCACCGATGCTGCCGTCAGCAGTAGAGTATGTATCGTGTTCATAGTCTGTGAATTAGATGTTGAAACGATACTTAGCGCCAATGGTGAGCCATAGGCCCGGCTGGCGCACGTTGCCAAAGTCCACGCAGTGACTGCCAAACAGGTTGTTGACCTCGGCATAGAGTGTGTAGCTGGGAGCAGTCCATGATAGGCGCGTATCCACCACGTCATAGGTGTGGTAGGGTATTACAATACCTGCGTTGGTGGTATAGTTGCCAGCTCGTTTCTGCAGACGATATTTCACGTCGAGGCTCAAACGCTCTACGATGGGCATGTGTAACTGGCCCACTAGTTTGTGGCGTAGGTATTCAAGTGTGGATTGCGACTCAATTTGGTGCTGTCCCACCTTGTCTTCGTCTATGTAGCTGTAGGCTACCTGCAGCGTGGCACCAGGCAGGGGTAGTAGCCTATGCAGCTGCAACGTGGCAGAGGTCTCAAAGCCTAGCGTATTGACCTTCGTATAGTTGACACTACGCCACACAGGTTCGGCCTCGGTGGGGTCCAGAATCCAGTCGATCATCTGGCGACAGTGGTTGTGATAGATGCTGGCTTGCGCCGTGAGCAGCGAGGAACTGTATTTCACTCCGCCCTCTACGGCCTGCAGCTCCTCGGGCTTCAGATATTTATCGGCCTTATGTCCGCCTACGCTATAGTATAGTTCTGTGAACGAAGGCATGCGTAGCGAGGCATTGTAGGAGGCATACAGTTTCCAGCCTTTGCCCAGTCGCAGGCTGGCATCGATGCCCGGATAAATGGTGAACGGCATCTCGTTCCAGGTGTTTTTCACGGCAATGAAACCAGCCGACAGCGTGAAGCGCTTCAGCAGCAGGTTGTGCTCTAGGTGGAACGAGAGGTTGGAGCGGTTCAGGCCGTACTTATAATCGCGGAAAGGTGCATTCAGTGGCTCGCCCAGATTGCCACTGACAATGTCTTCGTTGCGAAACTCACCGCCAAAGGCCGTGCGGCCTGCTGCCCAGTCGAAGTAGCAGTTGAGGTTGATGCCGAAAGCATCGGTGCGATGATGGTTGAAAGGAACCAGGTCTTCCGATCCGCGAATCAGTTCGAAGCGGTCGTAGCCGCGATTCCAGTAGATGGCAGGCTTCAGGTGCAGACGGCCCGATGTCTCGCCCTGAATGGCTGTGAAGAACTTCAGCGTCTGCTCATACTGCTCGTCGAAACGTCCACTGTAGAACGTGTTGGAACCGAAGCCTTTAGCGCTAAGACCAGCGTGCCACTGTAGCTGCATCGCCTGGTCGGCGTAGCCTCCCTGATAGAACACCTTGCCGCCCGTGTAGTCGCTGTTCAGGTGGCCAGCAGCAGAGCGTTGGTAGCCATCACTGCGCGTATAGGTGGCAGAGAGGGAAGATGTGAGCTGGTCGGCGTGAGGCGTTAGGGCATAGCGGCCTGCTGCCGACAGATAGCCAAAGGAACCGCCCTCCAGTCGCACCTGACCGTTGTAATCCCGTTCGAGGGACGCTTCTGGTGCCTGACTGGTGACGATGTTGATGGCGCCTACCAGCGACGAAGCGCCATAGACGCGGGCAGCAGGGCCTTCGAGCACCTCGATGCGCAGAATGTCGGCCACATCACAGGGCAAATCGAACGCATTGTGACCCGTCTGGGCGTCGCAGATGTTGATGCCATTCAGCAGAACGGCAATCTGCTCGTAGCTGCCGCCACGAATGCTGACATCGGTCTGGGCACCGATGGGGCCTCGCTGTCGAACATCGACGCCCACAGCCATCTTCAGTAAATCGTTAATACTTTGTACTGGCGCCGCCTGAATTTCCTCGCGGCTCAGTACAGTGACCATTCTTGCTGCCTGTCCAAGGGCAAGCGGAGCGCGTGAGCCAGTGACCTCGACATCTTCGAGCGTCGCCTCTTTGTCAACAGACTCGGTGTTGTCTGTCTTCTCAGTCTTGGTGCTCACCTCGTCGGTAGCGGCCGTAGCCGACTGAAGGGTGGCAGCGCTGAGAACGCCAATGACAACCACGCGTCCCAGACAGGCAAAGAGGGAGTAGCCCTTCCGCTGGAATTGGCGGAAGACGATGACCTCGCGCTTGTTAAAATTGGGTTTGTACATGATTGATTTTAAAAAATGAAATAAAAAAAAGTGGAACTTTAGTGTTCCAGTCTCGAATCTTCTATAAGTTTTGGACAAAGATCGTGGAGACCACATTTGTTGCAATGAGGTGAACGCGACGTACAAACGTAGCGTCCGTGGAGCAACAGCCAGTGGTGGGCTAATGGTATGTCACTCAGTGGAATATGTTTCGTGAGCTTTAGTTCTACTTTATAGGGCGTATTGTCGCTTTTGCTGACCAATCCTAAGCGATGACTGACGCGATAGACATGGGTATCGACAGCCATCGTTGACTTGCCGAAAGCCACGGCCTGAATGACGTTGGCCGTCTTGCGGCCAACCCCAGGGAGGGCTGTCAGCTGGTTCATGTCCATCGGCACTTCGCCATCATGCTTCTCGACGAGCATGCGTGCCATTGCCGCCAAATGGCGTGCTTTGGCATTGGGGTAGCTGACACTGCGAATGTATTCGTAGATGTCGTCAACATCAGCCTTGGCCATGGATTTAGCATCAGGATATTGGTGGAAAAGGGCGGGCGTTACCTGGTTGATGCGCTTATCGGTGCACTGAGCACTCAGGATGACAGCCACCAACAATTGAAAAATGCTGCCAAACTCCAGCTCAGTATTTACTTCAGGCATCTCTTTTCGGAAGTAATCAAGCACTTGTCTGTAACGCTCTTCTCGTTTCATGTGGGCAAAGGTACTAAAAAAAGGTTGAAAAGTTCTAATTGTTACCGAATTTCTGTTTATTTTTCGTATTTTTGCAGCATAAAACCTAATTATTAAATATAATGCTGAAACAAATTGTAATGTCAATGGTCTGCATGACAGCGATAGGCTCACATGCGGCCAAAGTAAAGAGCCCTGTCTGGATGGATCCGCAGGTGAACCAAGTGAATCGTGAAGCACGACGTGCCGCATTCTTCGCCTTCGAGAGTACAGAGCTGGCAAGGCAGAATGATAAGTCGAAGTCTTCGCGCTATTTGTCGATGGAAGGCAAGTGGCGATTCAACTTTGTGAAAGACCATAACCAGGCCCCCAAGAATTTCTATTCGCTGCAGTATGACGACTCGGAGTGGGTGGATTTTCCCGTGCCAGGACTCTTTGAGCTGGAGGGTTATGGCGACAAGATCTACAAGAATACGGGCTACTCGTGGGCTACCACCTTCGAGAGTAATCCGCCCTATATCTCGGAGACCAACAACTATACGGGCTCTTATCGCCGTGAGTTCGTGCTGCCACAGGACTGGAACGGACAAGAGGTGTTCTTCCATGTAGGCTCGGCCACGAGCAACCTTTCGCTTTGGGTCAACGGCAAGTATGTGGGCTATAGCGAGGATGCCAAGGTGGCAGCTGAGTTTAACATCACCAAATATCTGAAAAAAGGCAAGAACCTGATAGCCATGCAGGTGATGCGCTGGTGTGATGGATCATATCTGGAGGATCAGGACTTCTGGCGCTTCACAGGTATAGCCCGCGAGGTGTATCTCTATGCACGTCCTAAGGTGCATATCAAGAATCTCGTGGTGAATGGCGACTGGGACAGTGAGAAGAAGTTGGGCGCCATTGACTATACGATTGATGTGGCCAACCCATCGGGTGTCAACCTGGAGGTGACGCTGCAGAAGCCTAATGGCGAAACCATCTTCAAGCACGATGGACATAAATGGCCCTATTATCAGCACGAGAACTTCATCCTGAACTATAACGATGTGGAGCCGTGGTCGGCAGAGACACCACGCCTGTATGATTTCTGTGTGACTCTGAAGAAGGGTGGAAAGGTGCTGGAGGTTGTGAAGCAGCGCATCGGTTTCCGCCGTATTGAGATTAAGGGAGGACAATTGCTGGTGAACGGACAGCCCATCCTGATTAAGGGCGCCGATCGTCATGAGCTGGATCCTGATGGCGGCTATATCGTGAGTGTGGATAGAATGATAGAGGATATCAAGATCATGAAGCAGCTGAACATCAATGCTGTGCGTACTTGTCACTATCCTGATGATCCTCGCTGGTATGACCTCTGTGATGAGTATGGTATCTACCTGACTGCTGAGTCTAATCTGGAGAGTCATGGCATGGGCTATGGTGATAAGACACTGGCCAAGAACCCTGACTTTGCCAAGGCTCACATAGAGCGTCAGGAGGGCAATGTGTGCTCGTTTATCAATCACCCTTCTGTCATCGTCTGGTCACTGGGCAACGAGGCTGGCTATGGTCCTAACTTCGAGAAGGCCTACGACTGGGTGAAGGCGCAGGACAAGACACGTCCCTGTCAGTATGAGCAGGCACGCCAGAATGGCAAGACGGATATCTTCTGTCCGATGTACTACGACTATGATGGATGTGAGAAGTATGCCCAGGGCGACAATCCTCGTCCACTGATTCAGTGTGAGTATGCACATGCCATGGGCAACTCGATGGGTGGTTTCAAAGAGTATTGGGACCTGATTCGTAAATATGCCAAGTATCAGGGTGGCTATATCTGGGACTTCGTGGATCAGGGTATGCGCGACAAGAGCCCTGTCACGGGTCGTGAGATATTCACTTATGGTGGTGACTACGGCAAGTATCCTGCCTCTGACTATAACTTCAATTGTAATGGTATCATTGCTCCCGATCGCCGACTGAATCCACATGCCTATGAGGTGGGATATTACTATCAGAACGTGTGGGTGAAGGATGTGGACCTGAAGAACGGTAAGTTTGAGGTTTACAACGAGAACTTCTTCAAGACGCTCGACGACTTGGACCTCGTCTGCTTGTTGTTGCCTGATGGTGAGACTAACAATGCCTACCTCGTGACTCAGTTCCCTGACTTCAAGAACATTGCTCCTCAGGAGCGCAAGGTTATTGAATCAGCCCAACTGAAAGAGGCGATTGCAGAATTTACCAAGAAGTATCCTAACCGTGAGCTGACTGCCAACTTCTACTTCCGTGCACGTCGTTCTCAGCCTCTCATCAAGCAGGGACAGGTGATGGCAAAGCAGCAGTTCATTGTGAGCGGCTATCAGTATCCTGACCTTTCGGCCGAGTCAAAGAAAGCAGCTGTAGATAAGGAGGAAACCAATAGTTACGTGAAGCTATCGGCCAATGGTACCGACCTCTACGTAGGCAAGTGGTCTGGCTGGATTGACTATCTGACTGTAGATGGCAAAGAGATGTTGCAGTTCCGCGAGAGTGTGACACCTGAGTTCTGGCGCGCGCCAACAGATAATGACTATGGTGCAGGTTTGCAGCGCAACTTCCGCACTTGGCAGCATCCCGACATGAAACTGCAGGACGTTCGTGTTGACGAGAATACTGTAGTGGCTACCTTCGATATGAAGGACCAGCACGCTAAGCTCACCATGACCTATACACTGACCGCAGAGGGCGAGGTCGTTGTTCGCGAACAGCTCTCTACGGAGAAAGACGCTAAGGTATCAGAGCTGTTCCGCTTCGGTATGCAGTTGCAGATGCCTCAGCAATACGCTCAGGTGATGTATTATGGTCGTGGTCCGGTAGAGAACTATATTGACCGTAATTCTTCAGAGTTTATCGGTATGTATTTGAACGACGTTCAGGACGAATATTTCGAGTATGTGCGTCCTCAGGAGAGTGGCAACCACACCGATGTGCGCTGGTTCCAGGTGCTCAACAAAGAGGGCAGGGGACTCTGTTTCTACTCAAATGCTCCGATGGAGGCCTCGGCTCTGCCTTATACCACAGGCCAGTTGGATGACGGTGAGCAGAAGGATAAGGCATGGGGACGCCACAGTGGTGATCTCGTGCCATCGGGTATGACGTCTGTTCATATTCAGCAGCGTCAGCTCGGCATGGGATGTGTCAACTCATGGGGCGCTTGGCCCCGCAGCGAGTATCGTCTGCCTTACAAGGACTATGACTTTACCTTCGCTATTAAGCCCATCAAGAAATAATGTTGAATACAAGATTCGTAATGATAGCGGTACTCATGGTGCCGCTATCACTTTTTTCTCAGAGATTCCAGAAGTTTCCACGCGAGATACCGGCAGGAAACTATAGTGGCATTTGTGCTATCGGCGACGACTGTTATGCTGTGGTTAGTGATAAGGCTGATGAGGACGGCTTCTTTGTTTTCAAGATGCAGATAGACACGCTTCGTGGCAAAATTCGTAAAGTGGAGAATCGGGGCTTCAGAAAGAGCGGATTGCCTAATCGTGATATGGAGGGCGTTTGCTATTGTCCGTCGTCAAACTCTTTGTTTATCTCTGGCGAACGCGATAATGAGGTCTTTGAGTATACGTTAGACGGACAGCGTACAGGACGGCGCTTGGCATTGCCAGAGGTGTTTCGTAGAGCTGAAAGCAACTATGGTCTTGAGGCGCTGACATACGACCGAGTCAGACATTTGTTTTTCACCACTACAGAACATCCGTTGAAGGGCGATAGCGTGTTGCGCATACAGAGTTTTGCAGACAATCTTCTGCCAGCCAAACAGTATTTCTATCGGCCAGACGATCCCCAGGGAAAGGTTTACCTTCATGGCGTTTCTGAATTGTGCGCCCTGAGCGATGGCCGCTTGCTGGTGGTAGAGCGCCAGGTGTACGTCCCTCGGCTGAAGATTGGAGCGAAGTCTATAGTGCGTGTTTATGCTGTGTATCCAGGTGATTCTGCCTGTCTTGAAAAGCATCTGGTAAAAGAGATCCGTACACGCCTGACTCTGACAAAGCGCAAATTTGCCAATGTCGAAGGCATGTGTGAGATTGCTTCAGGTCTATGGATGATGGTGGCAGATTCTCAAGATCAGTATAAAGGTGTTCTTCGCGACTGGTTCCTGCTGATGAAGGAATAAAAAAATAAGCCGCTAACTTTGAAAGTTAACGGCTTTCTTTTTGCTTTTGTCGAGGTGACAGGACTCGAACCTGCGACAGCCTGGTCCCAAACCAGGAACGCTACCAACTGCGCTACACCTCGTTTTTGCGGGTGCAAAGGTACACAATTTTTGTGACCCTTGCAAATTTTTCCGCAATTATTTTATGATTCCTTGCTCAACAAAGATCTTTTTCAGTGCAATTACCGACTGTTCTACCTGTTCTTCGGTGTGTGTAGCCATCAGAGCATAGCGAACCAGCGTGTCCTGAGGTGCACATGCAGGAGGTATCACAGGATTGATAAATACACCAGCATTAAAGGCAAGAGCTGTTACAAGGAATGTCTTGTCAACATCACGCACGTAGAGTGGGATGATGGGGCTCTCTGTGTCGCCAATCTCGAAACCTTCCTCGCGGAAACGCTTCAGGGCGTAGCGAGTCACTTTCCACAACTTCTCAATACGCTCGGGTTCATTCTGGATGATGTGCAGGGCTTCCATTGCGGCAGCTGTAGCTGCAGGCGTGTTAGAGGCTGAGAAGATATAGGTGCGACAGGTGTGGCGCAACCAGTTGATGGTGTCGGCATCGGCTGTGATGAAACCACCGATAGAGGCGAGCGACTTAGAGAAGGTACCCATGATGAGGTCAACCTCGTCGGTCAGTCCGAAGTGGTCGCAAACGCCACGACCCTGACGTCCGAATACGCCTACACCGTGTGCTTCGTCAACCATGATTGAGCAGTTGTACTTGTGCTTCAGCTTAACAATCTCTGGCAGTTTGCAGAGGTCGCCCTCCATAGAGAATACACCATCAACAACGATGAGCTTAATAGCTTCCTGAGGCAGCTTCTGAAGTACGCGCTCCAGGTCTTCCATATCATTGTGCTTGTAGTGCAGCTGCTTGGCAAAAGCCAAACGGCGTCCGTCAACGATAGAGGCGTGGTCACGATCGTCACAAATCACGTAATCGTCCTTGCTCAGAAGGGCAGGGATGACACCCTGGTTTACGCTGAATCCGGTAGAGAAGCACAGACAGTCGTCCTTGCCAATGAACTTGGCAATCTCTTTCTCCAACTGGATATGGATATCAAGTGTACCATTGAGGAAACGACTTCCAGCACAACCTGTACCATATTTCTCCAAAGCTTCCTTAGCTTTGTCTATAATGCGCTGGTCACCTGTAAGACCTGTGTAGGCATTAGAACCAAACATCAGAACTTTGTGGCCTCCCATCTCAACCTCAGTTCCCTGTTTGCCAGTGATGGCACGGAAATAAGGATAGATTCCTTTTGCCATTGCCTCCTGAGGTATGCGATACGATTTGTATCTTTCTTGTAATTGTCCCATATTCTTGTTTATAGGTATTTGCTTTTTACAGGCTGCAAAGTTACACAAAATTCTGTAAAACGTGCCATTTTTTCTCAATAAAAGTGCTTTTTCATGATTTTTATCATCTTTTCTCCTTTTATTCTCTCTTATTTTTGTAATTTTGCAAACATGCAAGATAAGAAACAACAGATAGTTTTCATCGTAAATCCAATTTCCGGTACGCGTTCGAAAGAGGGACTTGAGGAACTGATTGCCTCTGTGATTGATGCTGACAGGTACGACTGGAAGCTGGTGAAGACGGAGCGTGCGGGGCATGCTTCCGAGATAGCCAGTGAGTGTGCCGACAGGGGTGTCGATATCTGTGTGGCTGTAGGTGGCGATGGTACAGTGAACGAGGTGGCCAGCGCCCTGACAGAGAAAAGCACTGCGTTGGGCATTATTCCTTGTGGTTCTGGCAACGGACTGGCTCGACATATGCGTATTCCGATGAATATGAAAGGGGCATTAGAGATTATCAATCAGGGACATATCGAGGCCTTCGACTATGGAAAGGTGGGCGGACATCCGTTCTTTTGTACCTGTGGCATGGGCTTTGATGCTTTCATCTCGTTGAAGTTTGCTGAGGCTGGCAAACGCGGGCTGACAACCTACGTTGAGAATGTGCTGAAAGAGGGCTTGAAATACCAACCAGACGTCTATACCGTAACAGACGAATCTGGCACACATAGCTATGAGGCTTTCTTGATCGCATGTGCCAACGCAGCCCAATATGGCAACAATGCCTATATAGCTCCAGGCGCCTCGATGCAGGATGGACTTCTGGATGTGATTATCATGGAGCCGTTCAGCATGTTGGAGGCACCAGGCATCGCACTTGATATGTTTGCAAAGACGCTTCCAAACAATTCTCGCATCAAGACCTTCCAAGCCCGAAAGATTCATATCCATCGTCAGAAGGAGGGAGCCGTCCACTACGATGGCGACCCCACCATCATGGGAACAGACATCGATGTGGAGATTGTTTCTCGTGGGCTTCGAGCTGTGGTGAACCCAGCGTGCATAGAGGATGCCTCGCATCCTACCAGAATGATGAATGCCATCAGTGCTTTCTTCCATAAAATCATATAATAATTATTAAAAGGTACGCGAACTATATTATTTATATGCAAACAGCTTTGGTTTTTATCATCTTGATTGCTGCTTTGGCGTATGCTTTATGGCGCATCTATCAGGTGTTTCTAGAACGCAATAATCCCTGTTATGGATGCCCTGGATGCGACCTGAAGAACAAAATTGATAGAAAACAAGCCTGCGACAAGAAAAAAGTGGCAGAAAAATTTGGCAATCCCAAAAATATATAGTACCTTTGCACTCGCAAAAAAACAATGGTGCCTTGGATGAGTGGCTTAGTCAACGGTCTGCAAAACCGTCTACGGCGGTTCGAATCCGCCAGGCACCTCGCAGTAAAACTCCGAAACTCCGATAAACAAAGGGCTTCGGAGTTTTTGTTTTCCCAGCAATCAAAAGAATGTAGCGCAAATGACGCGCCATAAAAAAGCAGGACTAAAAAGATAAGTCCTGCTTTGTTGTTACATCGAAAACGTACTTTTATCTATAATCGATTGATTTCCGCCTGAAGATTGTTCAGGAAGCGACAGGCGTGCAAGCCGTCCATCTGTGCGTGGTGGAACTGAAAACTGATGGGCAGCGTGGTCTTGAACAGACTTCTGCGATACCTTCCCCAAACTGCAAAGGGATTATTCAGCGTACCTGAGTATTGGTTCACGATGATGTCCAATTCGGTGTGAGGCAGTGCCGAAGTGCCTATTACCATGTAGCCATCTAGCGACAGTATTTCGCACTTATCTATAGCAAGTGCAGTGAGACGTTGGTAGTCGGCATCAAACGTCCGAATGTTATCGGAGTAGGGGATGTCACACATGCTGATGCCGCCTTTTTTGTCTATCACTATCACGTTAATAGCTAACTTGTCGTATCGGTACATCTTGCCGTTTTCTGGCAAAAGGTAGAACTCATCTATCGTGCTGGCAGCTTTACCGATGCACCAACACAGCAACGTGTTAAACTTGATGTCCATGCGTTTGCTCGCCTTGCGTAGTTTGCCTACGTTGAACGTCTTAACGACGGTCACCATTGGCTGCGTTGATGATATCCACCAGTTGAATGCGTTGCGCCTGCTTGTCTCGTTTGGATTTATTTCCGTTTTCATCTGTATTTTGTCAATTACTCAAAGCATGCAATGAATATTACATGCTCTCCTTCAGAATCTCCGTGATGTCGCCCTTCGTCAGATTCAGGTAACCTGCGGGATAGACCACGGTAGTCTCGGTGATGCCAGGAATCATTTCGGCAGTGGCACCCAGTTCGCTGATGGTCAGCGGCAGACCAATCTCCAGCATCCATGCCTTCAGGGCCTGCAGACCTGCTTCGGCAATCTGCTCGTCGGTCATTCCTTCGCCACTGATATTCCATACGTTCTTGGCGAAACGCACAAACTTAGGCAGTCCGTTCTGCATGGCGCGACGATAGTAGGCCATCGATACAGAAGCCAGTGCATAGCCGTGAGGGGCGTGCGTCCAGGCACCCACGCTGTGACCAATCATGTGTACCATCCAGTCTTCCTTCTTGCCCAGTCCGATGAGGGTGTTCAGTGCCCATGTGGCTGTCCACATGATGTTAGAGCGTGCCTCGTAGTCCTGTGGGTTCTTGACAGCGATGCGGCTGCTCTGTATCAGTGAGCGCATCAGTCCCTCAGAGAGGTAGTCGCTGGTGTTGTCGTCGAAGTCCGAGAAGTATTGCTCCATGATGTGGTTCATGATGTCGTATATGCCAGCCTTCATCTGGTTCTCGGGCACAGTCATGGTGAACTTAGGGTTGAGAATAGAGAACTTAGGCATCAGTCGGCTGTCGAACACGTGGCCCACCTTGAATGTGTGCTCAGCATCAGTAATCACCGTGCCGGCATTCATCTCCGAACCAGTGCCAGCCATCGTCAGGATGCAGCCCACGGGCAGCAGTCGCTGATCCTTAGCAGGGTTCTGCTGCTTCAGCCAGAACTGGTCCCAATAGTCGCCCTCGTAATAGACAGATGCTGCCACTGCTTTCGAATAGTCGCACACGCTGCCACCGCCCAGAGCGATAATCAGGTCCACCTCATTCTCGCGGGCAATATTCACGCCCTCATGCAGTTTCTCTAATGTGGGATTGGTCATCACACCGGGGTTCTCAATGATGGTCTTGCCAGCTTCTTTCAGTATAGCCACCACCTGATCGTAGATACCATTGCGCTTCACGCTACCGCTGCCATAGTTCAGCAGCACCACGGGGCCATATCCTTTCAGTTCGTCCTTGAGGAAGTTCAGGGATTCATCACCAAAATAAAGTTTGGTGGGATTGTAATAAGAAAAATTTCCAAGCATATTTTAAAATCTTTTTTTTAGTAATTAATTCTATTTCAGTTGTTTGCCATCGGCAAAAGCCTTGCCAACGGTCTCACCCAGTTGGATGTAGGTGTGATGAACGGGGTCGAGGGTGATCAGTCCCATCTTTGCAACATCGGGCTTGCCATCTTCAGCCAGATACCTCTCGTCGCAGAGGATGTTCACGATTTCTGCAATGAGGTAGCAGCCCGTCTCGCTCTCGTCAATCTTCTGCTTCACGCGGCATTCCAGTGTCATCGGAAACTCTTTGAAAATAGGTGCGTTGATGTTGGGCGCCTTCTCGATGGTCCATCCCGTTCTTTCCATCTTGTCGGGTGTGTTCCTGCCGCTCACGATGCCTACATAGTCGGAGGCCATCATCGTCTCAGCAGTAGCAAAAGTCACGGTGAACTCGGGATTCTTGGCCAGATTATCTGTCGTCTGATGTGAACCAAGCGAGATGATGATTTCCTTCATATCCCATTGGCCGCCCCATGCCGCATTCATGGCATTGGGTTTGCCTTCTTGATCATACGTTCCGATAACCATTACTGGCTGTGGCAGTAGCCACGCATTTGATTTAAAGCTCTTCATAGTCTTTTTTGTATTATACCATTAATTGTTCATCTTAGAACACTTGTGTTATCGTAGCTTTTGTATTGCAGCTTTGTTTTTATCCTTTTCGCCAACAAATTTAAGTAATTTCTTTCAATAATTGTTTGTTTAGGTTCAAATTTCAACAAAAAAATGGATTTTTGAACAATTCATAACAATAGGCAAAGAAAGATGTCTTGAATTAGCAGCTGATAGTTTTACTTTCTCAGGCTAATAGTTAAGCTTCTCTATTGGGAAACCTTAGCTATTAAATCGGGTCTAGGGGCTGGAGAATGTCATTCCAGGGGCTGGATCGGTCGGATCCAGGGGCTGTATCAGCTCGTTCTAGGGGCTAGATGCTTCGGGGCCAGGGGCTAGATCCGACCCAAAAGCGTTAGTATTGCAAGTCAATAGTGGCACTTTTACTTTTTAATAGTGCCACTATAAGGGCCTAAAAGTGGCCGAAATGATGCTTGACATGCTTTATGTCATTTCATCAGCATCTTCTCAATTAATGGAACATACCAGGTGCGTACTTCCTCGGCTGTTGGGGTGTGAGCACCTGGGAAATGGAATGAGTGGTTGTAATGCTCCAGAAACATCGGTTCGAAGTGAGCCAGCGTGTCTTGCTCTCCAAATAAGCCCCATACTTTGTCCTTATAATAGGGATTGCAATAGCTGAACTGAACATTTTCCAATTCAGAAAACTCCTGTATCAACGCTTCATCGATGACAAACTGCTGGTTGCCGTCCTTGCGTGGTGACTTGTATTCATGCTCTCCGATGCGTTCCTTCAGAAATGCTGTCATCTGGAAATGTGGGTTGCCAAGTAGGGCAGGGATGTCAACGATGGGTGCCAGCATCTGGGCATAGAAAGAGCCACAGCTATTACCCACCAGCAGGTCGGGATGTTCCCTGTCACAGATGTCTCGGATTTCCTCCAGTGCCATCTGTGGATGTATTGGCAAATCGGGAGTGAGCACCTCTGCACGTCCTTCGAATGCCTCGCTCAGCGCCACAGCGGGCACGCATTGACCGCTGGCAAAGAATCCGTGCAGGAATAATATCTTTTTCATTGACAGTTTATTTCTTTATTCAAACTTTTGCTGTCCGTTTTATGATTGATTTTCTGGTGTTCTCAAGCAATAGGGCAACTTGCCATGTTTGCGATGATGAGCAACACATGCGCAGCATTTTCCGTGCCGAACACATTGCTTGGGACATGGACATTCGAAATAGTTGGTCTCGCCAACTGTTGATGATCTGTGTGGACAATTCATAGTCTTCTAATTATTGTTTTTGCAAAGATACAGATAATACAGCATTCTGCAATAATTTTTTAGGCAGATTTAAGTGTATTTATGTAATAGTTGGCATTAGGCGAAGACGCAACAAAAACTTCATCGTGAAGAATGAAGAGATTTACACCTTGATAGGCTCGAAAGATAATTCAAATATTTATGAAAGTAGCTGTATTGTTGAGATTTAATAATATTGTAATACAAATCCTATTTTATCTCGGAAATAATCTGTAACTTTGTGCCTAGAAATACAGAAGACTCATGAAGATACTTGTTGTGGATGATGAGCAGGATATCTGTGAGATACTGCAATATAACCTCGAGAACGAAGGTTTTGAGGTAGTTACTGCCTATTCAGCAGAGGAGGCACTAGAACTGTCTCTACAAGATTTTACGCTTATTCTGCTGGATGTTATGATGGGAGAAATGTCTGGGTTCCAGATGGCACGCAGACTCAAGAACAATCCTGCTACAGCACAGATTCCCATTATCTTCATTACGGCACTCGATAGTGAGGATAATTTGGTAAAAGGACTAAATATCGGTGCAGACGACTATATTGCTAAGCCATTGGGTATGAAGGAAGTGAAGGCCAGGGTTAAAGCTGTACTCAGACGTACTCAATCGCAACAAAATGGTCCGACTGCTGTAGATAATCATATTGCCTACGAAGGAATTATGGTTGATCTGAATGCCAAGAGTGTTGTATGCGACGGAAAGGAATTGGAATTCACCAAACTGGAATTTGAATTATTATCTTTTTTTCTCCAGCATCCCAACACGGTGTTTTCTAGGGAAGACTTATTAAAGTATTGTTGGCCAAATGATGTGCTGGTGGGAGATCGTACGGTGGACGTGAACATCACCAGATTACGTAAAAAGATAGGCCATTATGGTAAACAGATAAAAACACGTGTGGGCTATGGCTACTGCTTCGAAAAGTAAATCCTTTCAGCGTAATCTGCTGCTGAGCATCGGCGGCGTGTTCCTGCTCTTTGCTACATGTTTCAGCGTATATCAGTATAAGCGTGAAAAGGAGTATAAGATTGATATTCTTCATTCACGACTGCAGATGTACAACTATGAGATGGTGCAGACTGTCGGTAAGGATAGTATGAGCTGTAGCCGACGTTTTCGCGATTATGTCGTGCATCATCAGATGGAGGGACTGCGAGTGTCTGTGATAGACAAGGCAGGACGGGTCATCTTTGATAGCTATGATACTGATGTGGAAGCATTGGGAAACCATCTGCAGAGAACAGAGATCCAGCAGGCCTTGCAAGAGGGTAGTGGTTATGATATCAAGCGAATGTCACAGTCAACCCACGAGACCTACTTCTATTCAGCCACTCGTTTTGGCGATGTGATTGTGCGTGCTGCCGTACCATATTCAGCAGAGCTGACGCGTTCGTTGCAGGCAGACAATACTTTTATTTATTATTCAGGCGTTCTCACCCTGTTGTTAGGCATTGTTCTCTACTATATCACTCATCGTATCAGCCGACACATTGGTTACCTGCGTGAATTTGCCGTGAAGGCTGAAGAAGGTGAAAAACTTGACCACGAACTGGAACGTCGGCTGCCAGATGATGAATTGGGTGATATCAGTCACACGATCATCATGTTGTATTGGAAACTACGTCATTCTGAAGAAGAGAAAGTGCGTATCAAGCGACAACTTACTCAGAATGCCGCTCATGAGTTGAAGACACCTGCCGCCAGCATACATGGCTACTTGGAGAGCATCTTGGATAATCGCGATATGCCTGAAGATAAGAAGAAACACTTCCTGGAACGCTGTTATGCCCAAAGTGAACGCATGAACAAACTACTGCTAGACATGAGTGCGCTCACCAAACTGGATGAGATAGACGACAACCGCTCTGAGGCACGACAGAATTATCGCCCTGTGGATGTGTTGCAGATCATACAGAGTGTGCTGGATGATACGGCCCTGCAACTTCAGGAAAAGGGCATCGCTCCATCACTCCAACTTCCTCAGCATATAGAAGTGCTGGGCGATCAGAGTCTGATATACAGCATATTCCGCAACCTGATAGACAATGCAATTGCATATGCCACAGGTGCATCGTTCCTGAAGATTACTTGTACTGAGGCGGAAAATGAAGGTCGCCACTTCTACGAATTTAATGTAAGCGACAATGGCCAAGGCGTGGAGGCGCAGCATCGTGAGCACCTGTTTGAGCGTTTCTACCGCGTGGATAAGGGACGCTCGCGCAAATTGGGTGGCACAGGTCTGGGACTTGCCATCGTAAAAAATGCAGTTGCTGCCCATGGTGGACAAGCAACTGCACTTGCTACTCCTGGCGGTGGACTCACCATCAGGTTTACCCTTGCACGTTTCTAATCATTCAGAATGATAACCGACTACGGATTACCCTTGTCCGTTGATAGGACCGTCACCAAAGTCGTTGTTTAGGCCCTTGCCGGCCTGCACGACGTTCATTACGTAGTCACCAAGTTTCTCGCACTCAGAGATGAAATCGACGTAGAACACACCGAGCTGATAATCGTAAAGACCAGCATTCACATCATGCAGATTTTGGTTCTTTAGCTGTGTTCGGTAATTGTTGATCTCGTGTTCGATGTTAAGCGAAACTTTTATACCATTCTTTGTGGTGGGTCGGTCTATGCGTTTAAGCATCTCGTTTAGAGCCGAATCGACCAGTTGCATCATCGTCATCATGTGCTGCATCTGATCGGCAGTAAACTCCTCCTGGCAATGCATACGATGACGATTCAGGGTACGACCGAGGTTATAAACCGAGTCGCCGATAGACTCTAACTCCGAGATTTGGCGGAGCATCTTCTGTATCTGAGCTTTCGAGGCATCCGACAAGCGGCCTTCGCTCACCTTATTCAGATAGCTGGCAATCTCCATCTCCATCGAGTCGGTGATGTTCTCGTATTTCTCGATACGAGCAAAGAGCTTATTAAATTCCATCTCGTCTTTCGTTTCAAGAAGCGTGGGCACGAAACCCGCCATACGCTGGCAGCGCTCAGCAAAACTACGAATCTCCTTCTGAGCCTCCATGATGCTGAGCTCGGCTGTAGAAAGTAGACCGCCACTGATGAAGCGCAAGCGATAGTCTTCGTCTTGAGCCTTCATAGGCAGCACACGGCACACAAACATCTCTATCTGCTTTACAAAACCAATGAGCAACAGCGTGTTGATGATGTTGAAGGCGGTGTGAAAGGCTGATAGCTTAAAGAGATCGTTGCCACCACCCATTAAGTTCTCTACTACCCAACTAACGGCATCACAAGCGGGATAGAACACAATGAGGAACGCTACCACACCAAACACATTGAAGAACATGTGGGCTAGGGCGGCACGACGAGCTTGTGTGTTGGCTGTCAGTGAAGCCATAAACGCCGTGATGGTGGTACCAATATTCTGTCCCATGGCCAGTGCGGCGGCTTGCTCGAAACCGAAGCCAGGGATGTTCATGCCGAAGAGCATCAGCGTAATGGCCATAGTAGCAGCTGACGCCTGCACAATCATCGTTACCAATGCACCCACAATGACAAAGAGGATAATCGTGAAGAACGAGTCTTGTGGTACGTGGGCCAGCATACCTGCCACCATATCGCCAATGTTCATCGCTGTGGCAGCCTCTTGCAGAAAAGAGAGTCCCATGAAGAGGAACGAGAAGCCAAAGATAAACTCACCGATGCTTTTGCGGTTACCCTTGCCACTGAATATCAATGGCATACCGATAGCCAGTAAGGGGATAGCAAAGGCTGCGATGTTTACTTTAAAGCCAACAGCTGATATAATCCATGCTGTAACTGTTGTTCCGATGTTTGCACCCATGATGACGCCTATAGACTGTGCAAGCGTCATTAATCCGGCATTTACAAAACTTACAACCATCACGGTTGTGGCACTCGATGACTGGATGAGTGCCGTAATCAGAATACCTGTTAGAACACCCATCACACGATTCTTTGTCATCGCAGCCAAAATACTGCGCAGGCGATCGCCTGCAAACTTCTCCAGACCCTCCGACATTGTCTTCATTCCAAAGAGGAACAATGCCAGCGACCCCACAAGCGAGAAAATGTTAATAATCAATTCCATTTTTTTATAATTTTGCTGCAAAGATATTACAATCTTATTACGCTGTTGTTACGTCCATATTACAATTCTGTTACAATTGCTGGTGTAACCTACCTGACATACGAATGAAATGCTTTTGTAACAAGCACCATTTACCTTTGCAATGTCAATCACTAACGGTTGGCTAAATCATTTATGGATAAAGAAAAAGCAAAAAGAATTCAGAGAATCTTTAATTGGGTGAGATTTGTCATCCTAGTGTTGTTTCTCGCATTTATTTTCATTGGATTATTATAACTCCCTTTTAATTAGAGATGAATACATTATTTCTTGGAATTGTCATATTCTTGATAGTGCTTGCGGTGTTCGACCTAGTGGTTGGCGTAAGCAATGACGCAGTAAACTTTATGAACTCTGCTATCGGAGCCAAGGTGGCAAGATACAGAACAGTGGTTACAATAGCTGCTGTTGGCGTGTTCGTTGGAGCTTCCCTGAGTAATGGTATGATGGACGTGGCCCGACATGGCATCATGACGCCACAGTATTTCTCGTTCTACGACGTGATGTGTGTATTCCTGGCAGTCATGGTGACCGACGTGGTACTGCTCGACGTGTTCAATACGCTCGGTATGCCTACATCCACCACTGTCTCGATGGTATTCGAACTGCTGGGCGGAGCCTTTGCCATCGCCCTGTTACAGATCCTCCATGGGGCAACGGCAGCTGACGGTACATTACTCTCATTAGGCGATCTGCTGAATACGGAGAAAGCCATCTCTGTCATACTTGGCATTTTCCTCAGTGTTGCCATCGCGTTTGTCCTCGGCACGCTGGTACAGTGGGTGGCACGCATCGTTTTCACTTTCACCTATCGCGTGAACGGGAGAACGACAGATCAGTCGGGCAAGATGGGAAGTTTGGTTGCATCATCGTTAAAGATTGGTATCTTTGGTGGATTATCTGCGACGGTCATTGTATGGTTCCTGCTTGTCAACGGATTGAAGGGAAGTACTCTGATGACCCCAGAGGTGAAAGAGATTATCAGTCAGAACACATGGTTGATTATTGGCGGTGGCATGGCAGTATTCTCTGTGTTGATGACGCTGCTGAGTGCCATGAAACTGCCCGTACTGAAGTGCGTTGTACTGTTGGGCACCTTCGCCCTGGCGATGGCATTTGCTGGCAACGACCTGGTGAACTTCGTGGGTGTCCCACTGACAGGACTTGAGGCCTATCAGGATTACATGGCTAATGGCAACGGCGAAGCGCAGAGCTTTATGATGCGCTCGTTGATGGAGAGTGCTCATACCCCCGCACTCTATCTCATCGCGGCAGGTGTGGTGATGGTGCTCGCACTGGTCTTCTCAAAGAAGGCGCAGAACGTAGTGAAGACCTCGGTGGACCTCTCGCGACAGGATGAGGGTGACGAGATGTTTGGTTCGAGTGGTGTGGCACGGACGTTGGTGCGCACGTCCAGAAATATGGCCAACGGCATGGCTTCTGTAGTTCCGAATGGTGTGGCGCGATGGATTGACTCACGCTTTAATGCCGATGCTGCCGTGCTGAAGCGGGGAGCCGCCTTCGATGAGATTCGTGCAGCGGTCAATCTGGTTCTCGCTGGGGCGCTGGTGGCATTGGGTACATCGCTCAAACTGCCGCTATCCACTACCTACGTCACTTTTATGGTAGCCATGGGTGCTTCGCTGGCAGACCGAGCATGGAGTCGCGAGAGCGCAGTATTCCGTATTACTGGTGTGCTATCGGTCATAGGTGGTTGGTTCATCACGGCTGGTGTAGCGTTCATGTTGTGCTTCCTCGTCTGCATCGCCCTGTTCTTTGGATCGTTTGTGGCAATGGCCGTTGCCATCGCGCTGGCCATCTTCTTGCTTTTTCGAAGCCATCTGCGCTATGAAAAAAGCAACAAGACCAGTGAGGCCGACGAATTGTTTGATCGCATTGTTCGTAGCAGCGATAAAGCAGAATGTTGGATACTGCTTCGACAACATGTGGCACTAACCATCACACATCAACTACAATTGGTAGCAGAAACTTATAAATCGATGACCGATGCTTTCTTTTATGAGGACTATCGTACGCTGAAACGTACCGCAGCGGTGACCGAAAACCAACGCAAAGATATAAAACGCCAGCGACGCAAACAGATTATGGCCCAACGACGTATAGACCCCATGTTGAGTATTGAGAAGGGCACATGGTACTTTCTGACAATCAACTCGCTGGCGCAAATGGTATATTGCTTGAAACGTATGGGTGAGCCATGCTTAGAGCATGTAGGCAACAACTTCAGTCCGGTGCCAAGCAAATATATCCAAGAGTTCATTCAGATGCGCAATGAGATATTACAACTCTTCAACCGAGCCAGCCATGTCGAAACAATGGCGTTGATACGTGATGATGCTGATAAACTGCAATCACAGCTCTCCAATTATCGACGAGCTATCATTCACGACATTCAAACCAAACAACTCAATATTGAAAGCATGACAGTATTTCTGAATTTGGTTCAAGAGTCACAACAGCTTCTCAGTGCTTTGCGCCACACAGTGAGGGGGGCAAGCAAGTTTGATGAGTAATGCACGTTGGCTGTCGATGTGTACAAGCTAAGCTTTCACGCCAATGATTGTCGCATTCGATGGCTTCATACGGTGAATCTCAGTCTGGATAAAGCCCGCATCGTCGAGCAGTGTCTTCAGTTCCTCCGGCGAATAGGCTGTCATGCCCTCTACGACATTCGTCCACATAGAGTCGCCATCAATTACTTCTACAAGAATGGCGAACTTTCCTCCCTGCTTCAGTACGCGACGTACTTCCTGAAGACAGGCAGGGAGGTTGGGCCAAAAATATACCGTCTCTACTGCAGTTACGAGGTCGAACTTACCATCTTCGTAAGGCAAATTCTCTGCAGACCCCTGAGTGATGAACACCCGTTTGTTGAGCACTTCGGCATTCACCTTCTTGGCCTTCGCTACGCTTTCCTCAGAGATGTCGATACCATAGACCATTGAACCCTCGCTCCGCTTCATCAGTCGTTGCAAGGTAGCCCCTCCGCCACAGCCGATATCAAGCATCGTCCAGCCGTCCTGAATATTGACCAGTTTCAGTCCCCAGTTCGTAAGCGGTGCATGACATAGATTCATAAACTTCAGCATCGCACGTCCCATTCGCCCTTGCGGACATGCACAATTGGTGAAAAATGTTTTTAATAGCCCCATTGTTTTATCCTCCACATTCTAAATCTTAATCTTACTAAGAATTATGGGTGCAAAGTTACAGCATTAGAAAATGGGGTGCAATACCTAAAACTCGGTGTTTTAAGCATCGCAAACCTGTAACGCTCAGCAAATCAGATTAACAAGAATGTGGTATTATGTAAGTATAAGTAGCTGATAATTAGTGCATATTCCCCCAACATTTTGCTACTTCTGAATAGCATATATATATTATATCCGGAAGATAAAAGGTTTAGTTTAGGTTATAAATATTTAATATTGGAATAAACTAAACCAAACCGAGCCTTGCCCAAATAAACCTTGCTTTAGTCTCTCTTTTTTGGATGGCAATTCAAATATTGCTTTTTTTAATAGTGTTATAGTCTCTGTTATGTTCAGATAAAAGGTCGTCCTTATTTTTTTATTTGTGTTTTTTCGAAAAAAACTAGATTAAATGTGTTAAAAAAGGTTGTAATGTTACAACCATTTAAGTATGTTTTGTACATTTGCAGCATGATAGCTGCGAGAATGCTCCCGCTCCAAAATACTGAATGCTATGCGAACACAACCTACGCTTACATTAGCTGATATGAAAGAAGTAACAGGCATCAGCATCGCCGCTATTCAAAAACTCCTTGACCAGTTGATTCAGAAGAAACATGTAGAACGTGGGGAAAAAGAAGGCAGTTGGAGGGTGTTTGTGACACAATAAGTAATGTAAGATGCTGAGTATACTAACGATATGCAATCCCTCTTGAATCCCGGCATTTAATTAATCAAACGTTATTAAAAAATGTATAATAATATGCAAAAGAAAACTTTTGTTACTATTCTGTTCTCTCTGCTTTCAATTTTTGCGTCTGGACAAATTAAATCGGAAGTATCTGAGACTGTAGAGCTGATGGGAATCCTTTCGCGTACTGCGGGGTTTCAGGAATTCAGCAAAGACCTTGCCGGCCAGTATTCTAAAGATACTGAAGCATGGTTTGCACAATACCGTGAGCATCCGACTGTCGCTTACTATAAGGAGCTACGTGACAAAAATGGCATTGCCTACGAACGGGTGACGAATATGGCGGTTCATCTGGAAATAGAAAAAGGTAAAGTAAAGCTTGTCGGCAATCGTGCCGAACTCACTGGTGGCTGGCAGAATGTTGACCTTGACGACTTCGTGAAGCGTCTTAACAAATTCTATGTAGATTCACGCTTTCATGAGTTCTTTGAGCAACACCAGAATTTCTATAGTGACTTCTTGAAACAATACGATACCAATGTCATGCCATATATTCATACTGATTGGTATGGGAAATTCTACAATGGTGCTGCACCTGCAGAGCAATTCAGAATAATCATAGGCTTTACCTATGGATCAACCAACAATGGTGCTTCCCGACAACTGCCTGGTCAGCCACGTGAGGTTTTCGCTGTCTGTGGCTACAATCTGAATCCCAAAACTGGTCGTCTGCTGTTCGACACCAGCCTTCCGCTTCATGAGTTCAATCACTCCTTTGTCAATCCGCTTTTGGAAAAAAATGAAAAAGCTATGCAAGAAGTGGGAAAAAAACTATTTCAATCCTCACAATCAGTTATGGAGAAGCAGCACTATGATGACTGGCACATCGTCATCAACGAAAGTCTTGTTAGAGCTGCTGTCATTGTCTATTTCTACGAGAATGGCTTCAATCAGTTTGCCATGAATATGCTAAACATAGAAACGATGCAAAATGGCTTCCCCTGGGTGCTTGATGTTGTTTCTGCTCTACGCTATTATGCTACCCATCGTGAACAGTATTCTAAGCTTAACGATTTCTATCCAGAGATTGCTAGATTCCTTAACAAATACAATATGAAATAATTAGCAAAAAAATAGGTTTAGTTTACTCCGCTTTATATATAGGGAGATTTAAACTAAACCTACTTTCCCACGCACCAACTGAAATCAACGAAAATATCGGCGTTCTACGGCTTTAATCGGTACACGGCCAATCTTCGAAAGTATTTCGAAAGTAAGTGAAAGTGCAAATACTTGATAATAAGCACTTTTACGATTTGGCTTGTACCGTGCCTTTTTGCTCGACTTGAAAAATGCTCGTCTGAATGTATTATTCCACTGGATATCAACGAGTTTCTCTTTGTTCGCTACATATTTCAATTCTGCTGCAAAGTTACACATTTTTACGAAAAACATGCAGAATGTGCTTTGTTTTTATAATTCATCCCAACGAATGGAATATGATTCTAATAACTTTGTGGGTATTTGCAGTTCGGTAGCGGTTTTGCGCCAGTCTTTGATGACTGAGCGAACCTCTTCTATAATCTCTGATGCTTCTTGGCGTTCAAGTATGTAGTTCTCGCTTGCAGAGAGTAAGGCGTTGATGTCTGACTCTTCTGTGTATGAGTCTATGAGCAAGCATTGATGTGACTTTGCTCCTGGATTGATATCGTATGCTGGAGAGAGTGTCCAGCCTTTAGGGGTAAGCAGGAAACCATGATTACGGAAGTGGTCGTCGGTGTTGCCAAACATGATGTTAAATGCCACTCTGCGATAAAGTTCGCGGAGATTTTGTCGCACGTCGGTACACCCACGAAGAATGAAATCAACGATGTCAAGATAGCCGTTTCCTGTGCTGCTGCCAGCTCCATCGTCAAAACCAAGCAACGACATAGCAGAAGCAAAATGAATACGACGTCCTTCTGCTGTTCTATCGAAGCGTTCTGAAAGAAGCAGGTCACGATCTTTTGAAATCTTGATGGTTCGCGTCTTTGCCACGTTGATGCCAGCCTTGGCCGCAAGCTGATGCGAGAAGTGCTCAATGAGTTCAGTATTCTCCAAGTCCTTCTTAGATGGGAACTTTGCCACGTACAGTTTCCCGTCGGTATCAACCACATTTGCCTTAGGACGAGCACCACCGAGTGAGGTTCCTGGGTCAATCAGCTGGTCGAGCCAACGTTGCTCTGGCAATTCATTGCGTTCCTCTGCCAACTCAATCTCATGGCACGCATCGCACAGGGCGCGAAGACTCTCGATAGGTGGAACAAGGAATTTCGCACTCGCATTTATATAGCCATCGCTATCTTCCTCTTTGTATCGTATGCCTCCCATACGGGTGAAGTCTTCAATCCCTATGAGATAGTCGTAATTAGTGAGCATACGTATCGGCCTGCCTTCCTGTTGGGCAGTCAGTCGCTCTCTGCGGTCAAGCAGTAAACGTCCCCAGCGATCGGGGAAGGAATCCTTGACGAAACCGAACACATTATCATTGCTACGAGGATGCTGCAACGAAGGAACATTCAGCAGGTCACCGCTCAGCAGGATGCCGCCATGCTGTTTCAGCCACTGGCGCGAATACTCAAAGACAAAATGGTCCTTGCCGCGAACATGTTCGTAGCCTAATGTTCCAATCTCCTGTGGGGCAGAGAGGAAGTCAAAATCTGCGTAAACTGTAATCCTTTTCATAGTCTGAGTAATTCTGCATCCTGAAGTTGTCTGCCAAGAGCATCGTCGGCAGCCAACAGGGTGATATCCCTTTCCAGATTAAGTGCAAAGAGTACACGCGCATAGATACCCATGGAAACCGTTGGGTCGCCATGTTCCACCTTTGAGACAGTCAGACGTGTCACAGTAGCTCTGTCTGCAATGTCCTGCATAGACAAGTGCCTACGCTTGCGGGCCAACATGATTTGCTCGCCCATAATCTTCAGGTTCTGGCTTAATGCCCTTGGCATCGTTTTACCAAATGTGTTCTTTCCCATAATTGTATCTTATTGGGCGCAAATATAAATAAAAATGTTTAATATAACAAACATTTTCAGGAATATTTGTGCTTTAACACATGTTTTTGGTTCTTTTGGTCTGAAAACTGCGCTCCGTCTGTCGATATAGTGGAACTTTTGCTGTTTATGCATTCATAATTTGTTAAAAGACCAATATTTTTGCCTCCGTGCTCATATTTTTAGCAAACAAATCATTATCTTTGTAACCTATAATGAAATGATGTGTAACATAGAACGAACACAGGTCGATGCAAGCTGATGCCTTCGAAGATGGCTCGGAGATGAATATGCATAAAGTGAGTATTGTTTATGGACTTAAATAATCAAATCATCATATATCAGACAGAGGATGGACAGACGCAGGTGGATGTCCGCATGGAGAACGACATGATATGGCTGACTCGTCAGCAGATTGCCGTTCTTTTTGGGCGTGACTATAAGACAATCAGCAAACATATCAATAATGCGCTTAAAGAGGAATTGGCTGATTCTGTGGTAGTCGCAAAATTTGCGAATACCACTCAGCATGGTGCAATAGAAGGTAAAACGCAGACTCATGAGGTAGACTATTTCAACCTTGAGGTCATAACTTCTGTTGGCTATCGAGTCAAGAGCAAACGAGGTGTGCAGTTCCGTCAATGGGCGAACAATGTCTTAAAACAATATCTCATCAAGGGTTATGCCGTCAACGAACGCATGCGAAAGGAGCAGATTGGTGAGCTGCGACAGTTGGTAGGTATGCTTGGGCGCACCATACAGAGCCAGCCGCTACTGTCTAACGACGAGACCAATGCCCTCTTTGAGGTGGTGACAGATTATACTTACGCCCTCGATACCCTTGACAACTACGACTACGAGCGGCTTACTATCAATAAGACCACCAAAGAAGAACCGTTCCATGCTACCTATGAGAATGCAATGGAGGCTATCAATGGGCTGCGAGAGAAATTCGGTGGCTCTGTACTCTTTGGCAACGAAAAGGATGACTCCTTCAAAAGCAGTATAGGCCAGATATACCAGACCTTTGGTGGAGAAGAACTATATCCCAGCGTGGAGGAAAAAGCCGCAATGCTGCTTTATCTCGTCACCAAGAACCACTCTTTCAGCGATGGCAATAAGCGCATAGCCGCTACGTTGTTCCTTTGGTTCCTTAACAATAATCACATTCTCTATTATCCTGACGGCAGCAAGCGCATAGCAGACAGCACTCTTGTCGCTCTTACGCTGATGATAGCCGAGAGCAGAACTGAAGAAAAGGATGTCATGGTAAAGGTTGTCGTCAATCTGATAAACAAGAACAACGATGAGTAAAACAGAATACAAGCGTTTAGGCGACTATATCAGAGAAGTGAATGTTCGTAACTGGGAGTTGAAGGTTATGAACAGACTATCACAACGAACCTGAATATTGCAACTCTGCTACCCTCGAAGAGATAGAGAAAAAGGCTGGAGCCTCGTGCCAAACAAGTACATCGAGTTCCGCAACCGTGATGAGCAGATAGACTTCGACACCAAGATGAAGCAACTGCAAGCAGATATGCGCGATCTCTTGCAGCAGGAAGAAGAGAGTAAACAGCAACTGAAAGACCTCTTTGAGAAGTTAGGCTACACTTTGTAATTCTTTCCAATGTTTAAAGAACTGGAAAGAATTGGAAAGAAAAAGAGAAGTCGTAATGAGTAAGATAATGAAGAAAATAGATGATGCAACCAGATAATAAAAGCATACCTCACGGTATTCGAATCCAGTATGTCAGCGACCTCCATCTGGAGTTCGCCAAGAATCGTCAGTGGATTGCCAAACATCCATTGGAGGTAACTGGCGACATTTTGCTTGTCGCTGGCGATTCTGCATATCTTGATCTGCCAAACTCGGATTGCGACACTTATTCTGAATATAAATTCTGGGATTGGGCGAGTCAGCATTACAGCCAGGTTATAGTGTGTTTGGGCAACCATGACTTTTACGGATATTATGACTTGTCCTCTATACCAAATGGCTACTGCAAACAGATTCGCCATAATGTTCATGCATACTACAACAGTATAGTGCATCTGGACGACATGAACATAATCGTTTCTACATTATGGTCGAAGATAGAGCCTCAGAATGCATTCCAGACGGAGCAAAGTGTGAGCGATTTCTATCGTATCATGTATGGTGAACATCGACTGACAGCAGATGATTTTAACCATGAACATGAGCGTTGTCTCGCTTTCATCAAACAGGCTGTTTCAGAAAGTGATGCGAAAAAGATAATCGTTCTTACACATCATGTTCCTACGCAATTATGTACTGCTGCAGAATTTTTAAACAGCACTATTAACGGTGCTTTCACGGTAGAACTGGGCAACTTTATAGCAGATAGCCAGATTAACTATTGGATATATGGCCATTCACACCGCAATATCAAAGCACAAATAGGGGATACACTCATTGTGTCCAATCAGTTGGGCTACATCTCACATGGAGAGCATCTGACGAACGGGTTTAATCCGTCTGTTATGATTGAAGTTTAAAACGAGATTGCAAATTAATAGAGGATAGAAGAATGACAACATACAAACGTTTAGGCGACTATATCAGAGAGGTGAATGTACGTAACCGGGATTTGAAGGTTACGAACTTGCTGGGGCTTAGCGTATCGAGGTGCCACAGGGACAGGTGACTGACATGTTGATGCTGATGGTAGGGCACAAAGGGGTCTGACCTTATTGTGCCCTTCCGTTCGAGAAAACCTAAAAAGAAAAGAGAAATATGAAAGACAGGTCTTTGAACTTTAGAGTGTTTAAGGCGATTTTGGCATTGCCCGTCACTGTAGGTGTTTTGATCCCCGCAATCCTATTGTACCTTTCTGGTTGGCAGTGGGGCGATGGCTGCCTTTGGAGATTGATGGTAGGGGCGATTTGTCTTCTTGCCGGTTTGACGCTGGCAATATGGACTATCAGACTATTCCAGAATAAGGGTAAAGGAACGCTGGCTCCATGGGACGCCACAAGACATCTAATCACTTCCGGCCCCTATGCCTATGTCAGAAATCCTATGATTACTGGAATCTTCCTGATTTTAACTGGCGAAGCGTGCTTGCTGGGCTCTTATGCAATCGGCATCTGGACTGTCCTATTTCTTGTTATCAACTTGATTTATTTCCCTTTGTCGGAGGAGCCGGGGCTGCGTGCACGCTTCGGAAAGGAGTATGACACGTATTGCCAGAACGTGCCTCGATACATCCCACGCCTAACACCTTGGAAACGGAGGGAATCATTTGGGAAAGGAACTTTGATTCACAGCAATGAAGCTCAGTCAGAAATAATGTGAGAAGTTTGGTGTTCTCAATTTTTTGTGTTTTTTTGCATCATTGAACAAAACGGAAACGATTATGACTATTGGAGACAAGGCGCCCGAGATTCTGGGTAAGGACGAACAGGGACGGGACATCCGTCTGAGTGATTACAAGGGACGTAAACTAGTGCTATACTTCTACCCGAAGGACAATACGAGTGGATGTACAGCAGAGGCTTGCAGCTTGCGCGACTACTACAGCGAACTGCAGGGTAGGGGCTATGAGGTGGTTGGTGTGAGCAAAGACTCGGCTGCTTCGCACGTGAAGTTTAAGGAGAAGTTCCAGTTGCCGTTCCCCTTGATTGCTGACATTAATCATGAATTGCTGGAGGCGATGGGTGCTTGGGGTGAGAAGAATATGTATGGCAAGAAGACGATGGGTACCATACGCACTACTTTTATCATCAACGAGGAAGGCATCATCGAGAAGATATTTGCAGGGAAGCAGGTGAAGACCAAGGAACACGCTGAGCAAATTTTGCAGAATCACGAGACGGTTCTTTGATTCGCTGAAGAAGGCTGAAAGTATTACGGGACGGTTCATATATTTGTCCCTCTGTGTACCTCCAGCCTCTGTTTTTACCCCTTCTGCGTATGATGTCAATTATTGCCGGAAGAAATAAGGTTTAGTTTAGGTTATAGATATTTAATATGGGGATAAACTAAACCGTTCATTGGTCAAGTATACCGACTTTCTCATCTCTTTTTTTTTGACGGCAGAAACCAGACTCCTTTAATGCAGATGTTTGGTTGCTAGGAAATATAAATTCGGCAACGAAATGTATTTATTGTCGAATTTATATAATCGTACAAAACTACTACACTTCTGTCTAATAGTAGTATGTTTGTACAGAATGGTGTTATAAAACTTGATTTAGTCAAGGGGTAATTTCTGCAAGTTTCATGATGTATAACATCTTAATACAAAAGTTACTCAACTGATAGATTTATACTCGCCGGGAGTCATGCCGGTGAGGCGACGGAAGTATTTTGAGAAGAATGAGGGATTGGCAAAATGCATCTCATCGGCAATCTGTGCTGCAGGTTTATCCGTGTGGCGCAGTTCTATTTTGATGCGGGTGATGAGGGCACGGTCTATCCAGTCTTTGGCGGTGGTGCCACTGGTTTGGCGGATGACAGTGGTCAGGTAGCGCTCAGTGAGGCACATACGCTCGGCATAGTAGCCTATCTGGTGTTGTTCGGCACAATGCTGGGTAACCAGTTGGAGAAATCGGTCGAATATGCTTTGTTCGCGTGAACGACTATTAGCCAGATGGTCGGCTTGCTGATGGAACAAATGATTGTAGTGGTGCATCTGGGCAGCCACAAGCGCTGTGACGGTGGGACGATGATAATCATCCGAGGCATGAACCGTTTGCCAGATGGCATTCAAAATGTGCTGGGCAGTAGCGATATCCTCTTCGCTGACGGGTAATTGGAAGTCTCGCACCTGTCCATTGAAGGCCGACGGCATCTGTCCTTGCGCAAAGGGCATGGGGAAATTAGAAAAGAGTCCCATTCCAAATATACGGAGGTCGGCCGACAGGCGCTTGGGGTAAATAATTGTACCTGGACCTATATATACAAGTGTACCACTTGTGAGGTGGCGGTCTTGCAGGTTGAAGTTGATTTCAGCCTCGCCGCTCATGATGATGCCCAAACGGTGGTCGTTGATGGTGAAAGGAGGCCTTTGGCGCATCAGCAGACTGAATACCGTGTGGTCGCCACGAACCATTCCAATTTCGCTGTTCAGAAAGGCATGTTCGCGGATTTGCGAGAGGTGTGGTATAAGGATGTCGCGCATTCGTGTGACGTCCATGAGTTGCGGTTGCCTTTTCATAACCAGTCTATTTTTGTTGGCAAAGATACGAATAAGCGAGCGAAAAACCAAATTTTATTTGAGTTTTTTCGAGCGTGAGTATCTTCGAGTGTAGTCTTCAAAGATAATAATTTTCTGCAAAATAATGTTCTATTTTTATATTAATCGAACAAAAAGAACATTTTTGCATTCCTGCGGATAACGCCACGTTGAGAAAAACATCGTACATTTGCATTTGGAATTCAATGACAATAAAAATATGAAGAAATTAGTTTTAAGTTTGACAATGTTGCCGATGCTGGCTCAGGGACAGACATTGGACGATTGTCAGCAGGCTGCAGAGAAGAATTACCCGTTGATACAGCAGTATGGTCTCATCGAGAAGACCACCCAGTTGACGGTTGCCAACATCCAGAAGGGGTGGCTACCGCAAGTGTCGGCTCAGGCACAGGCCACGTATCAGAGTGATGTGACGGCGTGGCCCAGTGAGATGAAAGCGATGATGAGCGGTATGGGCATCGACATGAGAGGACTGACGAAGGATCAGTACCGAGTGGGTATCGATGTGCAGCAGACTATCTACGACGGTGGTGTCATAGGCAGTCAGAAGCGTATAGCCCGTGAACAGGGCAAGGTGCAGGCGGCACAGAACGAAGTCAATATTTATAATGTCCGCAAGCGTGTGAATGAGATGTATTTCGGGCTGTTGCTGATTGACGAACAAATCAAGTTGAACACTGACCTGCAGACTTTGTTGGCAGGCAACGAACGCAAACTGGAGTTGATGACCAAGCGCGGAACAGCAGCCGAAAGCGATCTGCAGAGTGTGAAGGCAGAGCGACTGAATGCGGTGCAGAAGGGCACTGAGCTGGTATCGCAGAAACAGATGCTACAACGCATGCTGAGCACTTTTTGTGGTATCGAGATCAACAACATACAGAAGCCACAAGTGAAGGCAGACGGCGGAGGGCTGATGTCTGAAGGCAGAGGGCTGATGGCTGAAAACCATCGTCCGGAGCTGAAGGTGCTGGATGCACAGATAAGTGTGCTGAATGCTCAAGAGAAGGCACTCAACGCAGCACTGATGCCGAAGGTGGGTGTGTTTGCACAGGGCTTCTATGGTTATCCGGGGCTGAATATGTTCGAAGACATGATGCGCCACAAATGGAGCCTGAATGGCCTCGTCGGTGCAAGGGTGACATGGACTATCGGTGCCCTCTATACCCGCAAGAACGACAAGGCAAAACTGCAGTTGCAGCGTGATATGACGGAGAGCAGTCGAGAGGTGTTCCTCTTCAATAATAACCTGGAACAGATTCAGCAGCACGAGAACATAGCACGCTACCAGAAACTGATGGCCCACGACGGGGAGATTATCTCGCTGCGACAGGCTGTGAGAAAGGCGGCAGAATCGAAGCTGGCACATGGCATCATCGACGTGAACGATCTGGTGCGCGAGATTAATCAGGAGAATGCGGCTTGCGTACAACAGTCGGTACACGAGATTGAGATGCTGAAAGAGATATACGATAACAAATATACGACAAATAATTAAAGATATGCAAAAGATATATGTATTGGCAGGTGCAGCACTGATAATGGCAGCCTGCGGAGGAAGTGAGAAAGACTACGATGCAACAGGTACGTTCGAGGCTATCGAGACGACCGTGTTCGCAGAACAGAGTGGGGCATTGCTGTCGTTCGATGTGAACGAGGGTGACATGATTGAGGCAGCTCGACAGGTGGGGCTCATTGATACCACACAGACGTGGCTGAAGATTCAGCAGATGGATGCTACGAAAGCGGTTTATCAGAGTCAGAAGCCCGATATGGAACGCCAGATAGCAGCTACGCGCCAGCAGTTGGCTAAGGCTCAGCAAGACGAGCAGCGCTACCGTGAGTTGGTGGCTGACGGGGCTGCTCCCTCGAAGATGCTCGACGATGCCACGAGTCTGGTGAAGGTGCTGCAGAAGCAACTGGATGCGCAGATATCATCGCTCAACACTCAACTCTCAACACTCAACTCTCAACTTTCGACTGCTGAGGTTCAGAAGGCACAGTTGCAGGATATGTTACAAAAGTGTCACATCATGACTCCCACAAAGGGTACTGTGCTCGAGAAATATGTGGAGCGTGGTGAATTTGTGAGTGTGGGTAAACCGTTGTTTAAGATAGCCGATACTGAGTCAATGCACCTGCGTGCCTACGTCACTTCTGCCCAGTTGCAGAACATCAAGATTGGTCAACAGGTAAAGGTGTTTGCCGACTACGGTGATGGTCAACGCAAAGAGTATGCAGGCACCATCAGTTGGATATCGTCTCGTTCGGAGTTTACACCCAAGACTATCTTTACTGATGACGAACGTGCCGACCTGGTGTATGCTGTCAAGGTGGCTATTAAAAACGACGGTTTCGTGAAGATTGGTATGTATGGCGAACTGAAGCTATGAACGCAATAGAGGTAAAGAACATCAGTAAATCGTACGGCAAGGTGCTGGCGCTCAGCGATGTGTCGTTTTCTGTCGGCCAGGGTGAGGTCTTCGGACTGATAGGCCCCGATGGAGCCGGCAAGACGTCGATGTTTCGCATCCTCTGTTCGCTGTTGCTGCCTGATGCTGGTACGGCGACGGTAGATGGCCACGATGTGGTGAAGCAGATGCGTGAGGTACGTAGTCGGGTAGGGTATATGCCAGGCAAGTTCTCGCTCTATCAGGATCTCACTATCGAGGAGAACTTGAACTTCTTTGCCACGCTATTCGGCACCACTGTTGACGAAGGCTACGACTCCATCAAAGCCATCTACTCGCAGATAGAACGCTTCAAAGACCGTAAGGCAGGGGCTCTCTCGGGAGGTATGAAGCAGAAGCTGGCGCTCTCGTGTGCATTGGTACATCAGCCGAGTGTACTCTTCCTCGACGAGCCCACCACGGGTGTCGATCCTGTGAGCCGCAAGGAGTTATGGGAGATGCTGCTCTTGTTGAAGGAACGTGGAATAACTATCTTGGCTTCAACGCCTTATCTTGATGAAGTTCGTTGCTGTGAGCGTGTCGCTTTTCTGGATCAGGGTAAGGTGCGCGGCATCGGTACTCCCGATGATATTCTCACCCAGTTTGCCAGTATCTTCAATCCGTCAGGCATCGAGGATGGTTCAAGGTTCAAGGTTCAAGGTTCAAGTGATAATGTCATAGAGGTGGAACATCTGGTGAAAGCCTTTGGCGATTTCCATGCCGTCGACGATATTTCATTCAGCGTTAAGAGGGGCGAGATATTCGGATTCCTGGGTGCCAACGGTGCCGGCAAGACGACGGCTATGCACATGTTGACAGGCCTGAACCAGCCCACCAGCGGAACGGGTAGGGTGGTAGGCTTTGACATCCGCACTGAATATGAGCAGATAAAGAAGCATATCGGTTATATGTCGCAGCGGTTCTCGCTCTACGAAGACTTGACTGTTGCCGAGAATATTCGTCTCTTTGCTGGTATCTACGGCATGAAACCCGACGAGGTGAAGCGTAAGATGGACGAGGTGCTGCGGCAGTTGAAGTTTGAAGACCATCGCGATGACTTGGTGGGTTCGTTGCCCTTAGGTTGGAAGCAGAAGCTGGCCTTCTCAGTCTCGATATTCCACGACCCAGGTGTGGTGTTCCTTGACGAACCCACGGGTGGTGTCGATCCCGCTACGCGCCGCCAGTTCTGGGAGCTCATCTACGACGCAGCCCATCGTGGCATCACGGTCTTTGTGACCACCCATTATATGGACGAGGCGGAGTATTGTGACCGTATCTCAATCATGGTGGACGGCAAGATCAGTGCACTGGGTACACCAGACGAACTGAAACAACGTTTCCACCAACCCGATATGGATCACGTGTTTACCTATTTGGCCCGCCAGGCAACTCGATCCTCTGATTAATGGTTAATGGTTAATGGATAATGAAATGAAACAGTTTATAGCATTTGTAATCAAGGAAACCAAGCATATTCTGCGCGACAAGCGTACGATGCTGATACTCTTCGGCATGCCTGTGGTGATGATGCTGCTTTTCGGCTTTGCCATCACCACTGATGTGAAGAATGTGCGCACGGTGGTAGTCACGTCAGAGATGTTGCCCCGTACGCAGCAGGCCGTAGAACGACTGGCACAATCGGAATATTTTGTCATCACGCAGACAGTGAACACCCCACGGGAAGCCGAACAACTCATTCGCAGTCAGAAGGCCGATATGAGCCTCACCCCCAGCCCCTCTCCAAAGGGCGAGGGGAGTAGTAACCTTCAGTGGCAAATCATGGTTGACGGTAGCGACCCCAATATGGCACAGCAATGGACCACCTATGCCCAAAGCATACTGTCTCAGCCAGTTGACGGCAAACACTATTCACTCCCCTCGCCCTTTGGAGAGGGGCTGGGGGTGAGGCTCCTCTACAACCCTCAGATGAAGTCGGCTTATAATTTCGTGCCTGCCATCATGGGTATGTTGTTGATGCTCATCTGTGCCATGATGACCTCGATTTCGATTGTCCGTGAGAAAGAGAAAGGTACGATGGAGGTGCTGTTGGTATCACCCGTGCGCCCCTTGATGGTGATTATAGCTAAGGCAGTGCCTTATCTGATACTGGCCTTTGGCATCCTCATCACCATCTTGTTGATGGCACGTTTTGTGTTGGGAGTACCGCTGGCTGGTTCGTTGTTCTGGATTCTGGCCGTGAGCACGCTCTATATTCTGCTGGCGCTCTCGCTGGGACTGCTCATTTCCAACGTGGCACAGACGCAACTTGTGGCCCTGCTGCTGTCAGCTATGGTGCTGTTGATGCCTGTGGTGATGCTGTCGGGCATGCTGTTTCCTGTTGAATCGATGCCAACTATCCTGCAATGGATATCGGCTATCGTGCCGCCACGCTATTATATTGAGACTATGCGCAAGTTGATGATTATGGGCGTGGGCATTGGCGAAGTGGCTCACGAGGTAGCTGTGCTGGCAGTTATGACGGTGGTGCTGCTCGCCATTGCGCTGAAGAAGTTTAATGTAAGATTGGAGTAACTGATATGACACTGAAATATCTCATACAAAAGGAGTTCCTGCAGATACGTCGTAATGCGTTTTTGCCGCGACTCATCGTAGCTTTTCCCATCATCATTATGTGTGTGATGCCGTGGGTGATGCAGATGGAAGTGAAGAACATCGTGGTGGATGTGGTGGACATTGACCACACCGTGGAGTCGCAGCGATTGGTACAGCAGATTGCTGCCTCCAACTACTTTATCTTCGGTGGACAGAAGGCTACCTATGCTGAAGCGGTAAAGGACATTGAAAAGGGTAGGGCAGATGTCATCCTCGAGATTCGTGATGGCAAGTATCTCATCGTTGCCAATGCCGTCAACGGCACCAAGGGCTCAATGGGCAGCGCCTATCTCTCACAGATCGTCACATCGCGTCAGCAAATTGTCAATTCTCAATTGTCAATTCTCAATTTGTACAACAAGGGCCAGAACTACAAACTCTTCATGATTCCGGCCCTCTTTGCCATTGTGATGATGCTGATGACGGGCTTCCTGCCCACACTCAACATCGTTGGCGAGAAAGAGGCAGGCACCATCGAACAGATCAACGTTACGCCCGTTTCCAAGTGGGCGTTCATCCTCGCCAAACTTATCCCTTACTGGCTCATTGCGCTGTTTGTCATCACCGTGTGCTTGTTGTTGGCGTGGCTCGTCTATGGCATCACGCCTGCTGGTCCCGTGTGGCTCATCTACGTGCTTGCCATGTTGCTGGCGCTGTTCTTCTCGTCGTTCGGACTCATCGTGTCCAACTACTCCGACACCATGCAGCAGGCCATGTTCGTGATGTGGTTCTTTGTAGTGAGCATCATGTTGCTCTCGGGACTATTCACCCCCACGCGCTCCATGCCCCAGTGGGCCTATCTTACCACCTATATCAACCCCATGCACTATTTCATCGATGCCATCCGCACCGTCTTTATCCGTGGAGGTGGACTGCACGAAACAGCCCACCAGGTCTTAGCCCTTGCGGGCATCGGCACACTGATGGGCTGTTGGGCTGTGCAGAGCTATAAGAAGAATAGTTAATCTATTTTCCCACGCAGAAGTTTTTGAAGATATTTCCTAAAACTTCGTTGGGGGTTATCTCGCCACCGGTAATCTCTGCTAAGAAGTCGAGAGCTTGACGAAGATCTTCACTTAGGAGGTCTCCACTTATTTGCATTTCAAGACCGTCGATGACACGCTGGATAGCCTCGTGTGCTCGAACGAGCGCATCGTAGTGCCGGGCATTGGTGATGATGACATCCGATTCTGAAGTTTTAGGAGCTGCAGCTATGAGTTGCTGCTTGAGAGCTTCAAGCCCAATTCCGAATTTTGCTTGGAACTTCTCGGTCTTATTTTCGATATTGATGACTGTTTGGTCATCACGTGTCTCTATATCGGGGTAGGGAACACCGGGTTCTGTCATTAATAAGATGATGCGTGCTCGTTGTGCAGCAGCTTTGGAACGCTCTATGCCAAGGTTCTCGATCTGATCATCGGTATGGCGGATGCCTGCGGTGTCAATGAAGCGGAACGTGACTCCTCCTAACTGAATCGTATCTTCTATTGCATCTCGTGTGGTTCCTTGGATATCGCTAACGATAGCACGCTCTTCTCCGAGCAGGGCGTTTAGCAGGGTGCTTTTCCCGACATTAGGAGCACCAACAATGGCTACAGGAATGCCGTTTTTCAGAGCATTGCCAGTTTGAAAAGTGTTTGCCAGATGTGTGATGTGATTGTCGATGTTTTGGGTGAGTTCTTGCAACTCCTTGCGGTCAGCAAACTCAAGGTCCTCGTGGTCGGAGAAATCAAGCTCGAGTTCAAGTAGCGAGGTGAGCTTCAGCAGTTGATCGCGCAGTTGGGCCAGCTTAGAGGAGAAATGTCCACGCAGTTGGCTCATGGCAATTTGGTGAGTAGCCTTATTGGTTGAGGCTATCAGGTCGGCTACGGCTTCGGCCTGTGAGAGGTCCATCTTGCCGTTGAGGTAGGCTCGTTGAGTGAATTCACCTGGACCTGCCTGCTGGCACCCGTTTTCTATTAGTAGGGCCAGAACCTTGTTTAAAATATAACTAGATCCGTGACAAGAGATTTCTGCGCAATCTTCGCCAGTATAGCTATGTGGTGCGCGGAAGATGCTGACAAGAACTTCGTCAATGATGTCTGTGCCATCTTTGATGTGGCCATAATGAATGGTATTTGGTTGTGTATCGCTGATATTCTTGCTAAATACATGAGAAAGAATCTCAAACATTTTGGGGCCTGAAATTCTTATGATTCCGATAGCACCACCTGTGGCTGTGGCAAGAGCGCAGATAGTAGAAACCTCCCTCAATCCCTCCGTAAAGAGGGGGGAAGGTGTGGAAGGATTGGGGGTGTTCATTTTGTATCGAATTAAATGCTATTTAAGTGAATGGAGGGCATTCTCAAGCGTTTGCATGTCTTCATCGGTGGTAGCCCAACTAGTGACGAAACGGCAGAGTGCGTGATTGGCATCGACGGGCTCCCATGTCTCGAAAAGTACATGAGACATGAGCTGTTGCTTTTGGTCGTTTGAAAGAACGACAAATTGTTGGTTGGTAGGAGAGTCCTTGATGTCAATGCCTGCTTTAGAGAACAGTTGACGAAGCTGCATGGCTTTCTGGATGGCGTGCTTGGATAGTTCGAAATACAAATTGTCAGTAAAGAGTGCATCGAACTGTACACCTGCCAAACGACTCTTGGCTAAAAGTGCTCCATGCTGCTTGATGATGTTAAAGAAATGGCGTGGGGAATTATGATGTGGGAAAACAACAGCCTCGCCACAAAGTGCACCTTGCTTAGTACCACCAATATAGAATACATCGCAGTGGTGTGCTAGCCAGGGCAGGTCGAAATCGCATTCATCTGACATAAGTCCATAACCCAGGCGAGCACCATCAATGAATAATGGTAGCTGGTACTCCTGGCAGAGGTTGTAAATGGCTTCTATCTCAGAGGCTTTGTAAATGGTGCCCAGTTCGGTTGGCATTGTTATGTAAACAATACCAGGGATGACCATGTGTTCGTAAGATGAGTCTGTGTAGAATCTGTCGTGGAAAGCACGAAGGTCCTCGGCTGTCATTTTGCCATCATGTGCAGGAAGGGTGATAACCTTATGTCCGAAGGCTTCCACGGCACCAGACTCGTGCACGTTGATATGTCCTGACTCTACGGCAATGACACCCTCATAGCCAGTTAGAACTCCATCGATGACTGTGGCGTTGGTTTGTGTGCCACCTACGAGGAAGAAGATGTCGGCATCGGGCGTCTGACATGCTTGGCGAATTTTCTTGCGTGCCTGCTGGCTCCATATATCAGAGCCGTAAGAAGAACTGCTGTTGTCGTTAGTCTCAATAAGACGACGGAGCACTAAAGGGTGTGCCCCGTTGTTGTAATCGCTTTCAAATGAAGTCATTATTTAGTTATCCGTTTATATATGATTAAATTCTATCCAGTACTTTCTGAATGAGTGTGTCTATTGAATTCTTATATTCTGTGTTCATTTCTTTTGCGTAGCGGTTAGCAATGACCATGCAACAAGTCATTGCTCGATGTCCAAGCAGCGAGGCGAGGCCTGCTAGGGCACTGGATTCCATCTCGAAATTGCAAATGTGCATACCTTCGTACTCGAAACTTTCAATTTTCTCGTTTTGTTGTGGATCGGCAATGTCGGCACGAAGCTGGCGTCCCTGAGGACCGTAGAAACCACCGCATGCCACGGTGTAGCCACGCACCATATCGTCTTGTGCAATCTGATTGATAAGCTCAGCGTCGGCTATGGCTACGTAGGGTGCACCCTTGATGGGGTCCCATTGCATGTGTTCACGGAATGCTTTTTCCATTGGAATGTCACAAACGACATTGCGTCCAGCATAGAAATTCAATAGACCATCGAAACCGATGCTCTTGACTGAGGCGACAAAACATCCGGTGGGTGTGAAGGGTTGCAGACCGCCACAGGTGCCGATGCGCACCATGGTGAGTGTGCGATGTTCGTCGCGTTCTTCGCGTGTGTTATAATCGATGTTAGCAAGCGTGTCGAGCTCGTTAACCACGATATCAATGTTGTCGCAACCAATACCGTGGCTCTGCACGGTGATGCGCTTGCCCTTATATGTGCCAGTGATGGTGTGGAACTCACGACTACTTACCTCGCACTCCATGGAGTCGAAATGGGCCGCTACGGTATCTACACGAGCAGGGTCGCCCACTAATATTACTTTGTCGGCCAGCTGTTCTGGCTTTAGGTGCAAATGGAAGCATGAACCATCGGCATTGATGATGAGTTCTGAAGGTGCAAATTTCTTCTTTTCCATAGTGATTAGTATTTATGTTTTTATTGTAGTAAGGTGTCGTTCTGTTCCGCTTTTTCCTTTTTGCGAATTTCCAGTTGCAACTGTTCTAACTCTTGTTCGCTTTTAAGAATCTCGGAGCGCAGTGTCTGTCGTTCGCTTTTATTAGCTCGAGCGTAGTAATTGCGTGCCATACGTAGTGCCTTATTGAGCACTTCTGCCTGATGTCGTAGGTCGTCGAGTTCGGATGAGAACTCGCTAATCACTTTTTGACGTGTGACATTTGCCGTCTGTCGTGCTTCGCGATAGCGATTGAGTGCAGTCTTTCGCAGGTTGGAGTTATCCCATGTTTTGGCAATGCAGTTGATATCTGCCAAAGCGCGGAGTTCAGTTTCGGAGTAAGCCTCCGATTGATATACTTGTCGTGTTTCATTAGGTATGAACACGTAGATGCATACTTTGCCTTGGGGCTGATGACGATCGGTGACGAAATATCCCAAATTATTGAACTCGTCGATGGCAAAGAAATAATCATTAGCGGTAGATGCAAAAGGCATACCAAGGTTTTCGGGTTTCAGAAATGTACCTTCACTACCGTCGTAACGAGTCACAAAGATGTCGTAGCCTCCAAGACTATTAGCACCCTTCTGTGAGAAATAAAGGGTGGTGCCATCGGGCATCATAAAAGGGTAGTTGGCTGATGCCTCTTTATTGATGCCTTTAGCTGCTACAGGAGTGGTCCAGGTGTTGCCAATATAATCGCTCACGCAAATATGTGAAATCGAGTCTTTGGCATCAAAAACAGTCGTCAGTCGAAAGTCTTTTAATTCATTGGTAAACTGCCCTAGATTATTGTTTTGTACCAATGTTCCACAATCTTTGGCAATAGGGATGAAACGCATAAAGTCGGCAGAGTCAACCACCAAACTGTCGATGAACATAATTTTTTGAGTGGCTTCCAGCATCTGGGCTATGCGTGGATCTTCTTGTACAATTTCAACTACTGGCTTCTTAGTGTTTTTCTTTGACTTTTTCTTCTGTGCATAAACACTAAAAGGCATCAGTAGGCCTAGAATAAATAGAATTGTTATATATCTTTTCATCTCTAATCCTCGTTTTAATAAACAAAGGTACAAATTAAAACCATACAAGGATATAAAGAGAATGGATTATTAACTGAATTTAAGAATTTTCAATTAGTTTTCCTTCTCTTACAAGTGCGTTCCAAAGGCTATGGCGTGTTTCAGGATTCATTTGCTCCACTTTGTCGTATAGATGCTTGATATTTGTTCGATTGCTCTCGTGCTCGAAGGGACATAGTTTGATTTGCTTCTGATAACCTCGCAGCTCAGCGTAGCGCTGAATGTCCGATTCTTTGATAAGACAGAGGGGGCGTATGATTTGCAGAGGCATCTTCTTCATTTGCAATAGTGCAGGCATCGTTCCAAATCGTCCTTCGTAGAATAGATTCATGAGTGCCGTGTGTAATATGTCGTCCTGATGGTGGCCTAAGGCTATTTTGTTGCATCCCAGCTCCTGTGCCAAATCAAAGATTTTCTTGCGGCGATACCATGAACAAAGAAAACAAGGCTGCTTTTGTTTCTTGATGTTTGCTTCTGTCGCATCACCTATTTCAAATCGAGTGGTGCATACGTGCAGTTTGACACCAAGTTCATCACAGAATTTCTGCAGGTAATCAGTTGACGTCTCATATTTTATATTCTCCATTCTCACATGAACGGCTTCAACCGCAAATCGTGGATGTTGTATTCTGGCTCGTTTAGCCAATAATTCCAACAAGCAAAGGGAATCCTTGCCACCCGAAAGGGCCACAAGGATATGATCGTCGTCGTTGATTAAATGATAGGTTGCAAACGCCTTTACGAATCGATCCTTTAATCGTTTTTCTAATACTTCTAATTCTGTTCGCATGAACCCTTTACTTCATAAAAACCAGATAGACAGCACAGATAATGAGAAGGAAGGCCAGAATATGGTTCCAATGCAAGTGGTCGCCTTGAAATAGTATGTTGGCTATGATAGCAAAGACTGCTAATGAGATACATTCTTGAACTACTTTCAACTGTACTAAAGAAAAGGGACCGCCATTGCCAATGAAGCCCATACGATTGGCAGGTACCTGACAACAATATTCAAGGAAAGCAATGCCCCACGAGAAGATGATAACGCCGATGAGTGGCCAGTTACTGCTGACGCCTGTTTCCTGAAGTTTTAAATGCCCATACCAAGCCAGCGTCATAAATACATTGCTCAATATAAGCAAAATAATTGTGTAAAATCCGTTCATAATTTAAGGTTATAAGAAGAGTGAAAAGTGAAAACCTTTTTCCGGAATGCATTCAACCGGGAGTTTTTCCACTTTTCACTCTTTACTATTGTTTAATTACTTGTTGCTTATCATTATTTACTTTGTAAATATGCGTCCATGTTCTGAGCAGCACGACGGCCGTCACCCATAGCAAGAATCACGGTAGCACCACCACGCACGATATCGCCACCCGCAAATATTTCTTTGCGTGAAGACTGCATCTCTTCTGAAACAGCGATAGTGTTCTTTCTTCCCAGTTCAAGTCCTACAATTGATTTCGGTACGAGTGGGTTGGGAGATACACCAACGGCCACAATAACCTGATCGACATCAAGGGTAACCGTCTTGCCCTCAACAGGAACAGGACTACGACGACCTGATGCATCAGGCTCACCCAGTTCCATTACCTGTAGCACAGCCTGCTTAACTGCACCCTGCTCATCGGCAATATATTCGATAGGATTATGCAAAGTAAGGAACTTGATGCCCTCTTCCTTGGCGTGCTTAACCTCCTCAAGGCGGGCAGGCATTTCAACTTCTGAACGGCGATAAACCAATGTGACATCTGCCCCCAGACGCTTGGCTGTACGGCAAGAGTCCATAGCGGTGTTACCACCACCCACTACGAGCACACTCTTGGCAGGATTCAGCGGCGTGTCGGTCTTAGGATTGGCTGCGTCCATCAGGTTTACGCGAGTGAGATACTCGTTGCTTGACATGATGTTGATAGAATTCTCGCCAGGGATATTCATGAAGTTGGGCAGACCAGCACCAGAACCTACAAAGATACCCTTAAAGCCTTGTGTCTCCAGTTGTTCCACGCTGATGGTTTTTCCAACGATGACGTCGGTCTGGAAATGAACACCCATCTTAGCCAGGTTTTCGATTTCCACATCTACAATCTTGTTGGGCAAGCGGAATTCAGGAATACCATATTTCAATACACCACCAATCTCATGAAGCGCTTCAAATACGTAAACATCGTATCCTTTTTTCACCATGTCGCCTGCAAAGCTCAGTCCGGCAGGACCAGAACCTACAACGGCAATCTTTATGCCGTTGGCAGGTGCTATCTCGGGCAAGCTGATGTTGCCGCTTTCGCGTTCGTAGTCGGCAGCAAAGCGCTCCAAATAGCCAATAGCAACAGGCTTTGAGTTCATCTTTAGATGGATACATTTGCTCTCACACTGCTTCTCTTGTGGACAAACGCGTCCGCAGACAGCGGGTAGGGCAGACGTGTTTTTCAGTACTTTGGCGGCTGCTAAGAACTGTCCTCGCTCGATGTTCTTGATAAACGATGGTATGTTGATGTTAACAGGACATCCCTCTACACAACTAGGTTTGGCACAGTCAAGACAGCGTTTAGCCTCCAGCATCGCCATCTCTTTCGTAAGGCCGATGTTCACTTCCTCAGTGCGAGTGGTGGCACGATAAACGGGATCAAGTTCGGGCATCACCACGCGCTCTATCTGTGTGCGTTCTTTTGGTTTCATGCTTTGCTGTAACTCCTTGCGCCAAGAAGCGTTACGATCGGTGAGTACCTCAATGGAATCTGAGCCCCCTAAGTTAGGGGGTTGGGGGTCTGAACCTGCGTCAGACTTTCCCTTGTTCAGACCCCTGTCGTCCCCTAACTTAGGGGACTCAGAGGAATCTAAGTGCTCCTCATAGTGAGCCAGTTCCTCTTGTTCTTCTTTTTTAAAGGTGCCCATACGCTTGAACATCTCGTCCCAATCGACGAGTGCTCCGTCAAACTCGGGACCATCGATGCACACGAACTTAGTCTTGCCACCGATGGTGAGACGGCAGGCACCACACATACCCGTACCGTCAACCATGATGGTGTTGAGCGATACTTCGCAGGGAATGTTATGCTTTTGAGCTGTTAAGTTTGAGAACTTCATCATGATTGGAGGACCAATGGCAAATATCTTGTCCACATGTTCCTGCTCAATGAATTTCTCTATACCAACGGTCACTACGCCTTTCTCGCCATAGCTACCATCGTCGGTCATAATGATGACTTCGTCAGAACTCTCACGTACCTTATCTTCTAATATAATTAAGTCTTTAGAACGTCCGGCCATCACAGAAAGAACGCGATTGCCTGCAGCCTTGAGCGCCTGGATGATTGGGAGCATTGGAGCTACACCGAGACCACCACCAGCACATACCACTGTGCCATAGTTCTCAATCTTGGTAGGATTGCCTAATGGACCAACAACATCCGTTACATAGTCACCCACGTTGAGGGCACAGAGTTTCTTAGATGAAAGACCCACCATCTGAACTACCAGCGTAATGGTACCCTTGTCAATGTTTGCACCTGCGATGGTCAGTGGCATGCGCTCACCATTCTTGCCTACGCGTACGATTACGAAGTTACCGGCTTTGCGGCTCTTCGCAATTAGCGGAGCTTCAATCTCGAAGAGAAAAACTTTCTCTGAGAATTGCTCTTTTCTGACGATTTTGTTCATTGCATTAATTCGTTAGCTTCAATTTGTTTGAATTTTGAATGCAAAGATAACAATTTGTTTTTAATTGGCCACGCTTTTTCGCAAAAAAAGATGCAAACAAATAGTTTTGCTTGCATCTTTCTTTTTGATATGTTGATTATAACTAATCAATTATATCGCATCCCATATAAGGTACGAGTGCAGCAGGAATCTTGATGCCGTTTTCGGTCTGATTGTTCTCAAGCAATGCAGCTACGATGCGTGGCAGAGCCAAGGCCGAGCCGTTCAGCGTGTGACAGAGTTCGGTCTTCTTTGTCTCGCTGTTGCGATAACGGCACTTCAAGCGGTTGGCCTGATAGGTGTCGAAGTTGGAAACAGACGATACCTCGAGCCAGCGGCCCTGAGCCTCAGAGTAAACCTCGAAGTCGTAGCAGATAGACGATGTGAACGACTGGTCGCCACCGCAGAGCAACAAGATACGATAGGGCAGTTCCAATTTCTGGAGCAGACCCTCTACATGAGCCAGCATCTCTTTGTGGCTCTCCTTTGAGTGCTCGGGCTTGTCGATGCGTACAATCTCAATCTTAGAGAACTCGTGCAGACGGTTCAAACCGCGAACGTCCTTACCATAAGAACCTGCCTCGCGACGGAAACACTCGGTGTATGCGCAGTTCTTGATAGGCAGATCTTTCTCGTCGAGAATCACGTCGCGGTAGATGTTTGTGACGGGTACCTCGGCAGTGGGGATGAGATAGAAGTCGTCAACTTCACAGTGGTACATCTGGCCTTCTTTGTCGGGCAGCTGTCCTGTGCCGTAGCCAGAAGCTGCATTTACTACTGTAGGAGGCATAATCTCGGTGTAACCACTCTTGCGAGCCTCATCGAGGAAGAAATTGATGAGTGCACGCTGCAGACGAGCACCTTTGCCGATGTAAACGGGGAAGCCGGCACCTGTAATTTTTACACCCAAATCGAAGTCGATGAGGTTGTATTTCTTAGCCAGTTCCCAGTGGGGCAGGGGATTGGCGATGCCCAGCGATGGGTTGACGTCCCAGTTGCCAACAGTGTCGTTGGCAGTGCACTCCTTGAGGTTGCTCTTTACCACGCGGTTGTCCTCGGCAGCAGCACCCTCAGGTACTTCATCGTAAGGTATGTTAGGAATCTGGCAAAGCAGGCGAGTCATCTCTTCCTGAGCCTGATTCATAGTTTCTTCCAGTTGCTTATTGGTTTCTTTCATCTTAGAAACCTGCTCTTTGATGGTATCAGCTTCAGCTTTCTTGCCTTCCTTCATCAATCCACCAATCTGTGCAGCCATCTTTTTTGCTTCCGACAGATTCTTGTCGAGCTCCTGTTGGGCCTCGCGACGCTGCTTGTCAACAGCCAAAACCTGATCGATAGCTTCTTTGGCTCCCTTGAAATGTTTTTTCTCCAAACCGCGAATCACGCGCTCGGTTTCCTCAGTAATGAGTTTCAGTGTAAGCATAATTATTTTATTTTTGTTTTAGTTCATTGAGACGGGCAATATACTTACCCAAAATATCAAATTCAAGATTGACAACGCTGCCTATCTTAATATCCTGGAAATTGGTATGTTCCAATGTGTAAGGAATGATTGCCACCTGGAATGAATGTGACGTAGGATTGCAAACCGTCAGCGAAACACCGTTGACCGTTACCGAACCCTTATCTACTGTAAAATAGCCATGAAGGGCCATTTCGCGGTTTTCAGGATAGTCGAATGTGAAATAGGTAGAACCATCAGCATCTTCCATGTTGATGCAAGTGGCCGTTTGGTCCACGTGTCCCTGAACGATATGACCGTCAAGTCGGCCATTCATAATCATTGAACGTTCTACGTTTACCTTGTCACCCACCTTCAGTAATCCCAAGTTGGTGCGATCGAGGGTCTCTTTCATGGCAGTAACCACATAGTTGTTGCCATCAATTTTTACTACCGTCAGACATACGCCATTATGAGCTACACTTTGGTCGATGCTCAACTCGTTAGTAAAAGAACAAGTGAGTGTGAAATCAATATTTTCCCTGTCGTGTTCAATGGCTACGACAGTGGCGAATTCTTCGATAATTCCTGAGAACATATTGCTTATTGTCCTTTCTTAAAAATAAAAATGGGGCCGTAAGGGTGATGTGATGAAAACTCCTTTGTTAAAAGATAAGGGCGCTCTCCGTCTTTGTAATCCATCGGCATTTCGAAAAAAGCTTGGTTAATGGCCCGCCATTGACAAGAGAAGACATCCCGAGTTTCAATGTTATTTGATGAGTATCCCGATCGAACCAATACGGCCCCGATGTCTTGTTTCTGGCTGCAAAGTTACTAAATAATTTAGAAATAGTGTACCTTTTCTAAAAAAAATATGTACCTTTGTCTTCGAAATAAATAACTGACTACTTAAAATAAACAATGAGAAAACTTCTTTTCTGCGCAGCAGCTTTATTATTTGCGTTATCATCTGTGGCACAACGTCGTATTTCATCCAGTCTTGATTTCGGTTGGCGCTTTATGGCGGGTGATGTTCCTGGTGCTTCTTCCGCCCAGTTTGATGATAGTCAATGGCGTATTATCAACGTCCCTCATGATTTTCAGATTGAACAGCCTTGGGTGGCACCTTCAGCAGATGAAAAGGCCGATAACGACGATCCTGCAGCCAATATTAAGAGCCGACTGTCGAGTCGCGGCTTCAAGGAGATGGGAACTGCCTGGTATCGCTATCATCTCACGCCTAATGACTCCTTGAAAAATCGCAGGATACTGCTCGATTTTGGCGGTATTATGTATGTTGGTGATGTTTTCTTAAATGGCGAGTATATAGGTGGAACGAACTATGGCTATGTGGGATTTGAAATTGATATCACCAATAAACTGAAGTTTAATCAGGATAATGTGATTGCTGTTAAAGCCGATACACGCGATCCCTTCAGCTCGCGCTGGTACACGGGTGGCGGATTGTTCCGACAAGTGCGCCTGATTAGCACTGCAAAAGAGGCCTTTTTACAACGCAATCCTTTGCGAATCGTAACGCATGACAACCGCTTCTCCACCATCTATGCAGAGGTGGCAATGATGGGTAAGGAGAAGGTACTGCCGATTGATGTTGTTATCAAGGATCCTAAGGGCAACTGCGTATACAGTGGTAAAACGGAAATTAAGCGTAATACACCCACACGTTTTGTAGAACAGAAAATAGCCGAAGTGGAGATTGCCAATGCAGAGTTGTGGGATTGCGAACATCCTAATCTCTATACAGTAGAGGTCGTGTTGCACAATGCCAAGGGAGATGTGCTAGATTCTTATAGCGAACATTTCGGATTTCGTACTATCGAGATTACGCCCGAGCATGGTTTGAAACTAAATGGTAAGAAGGTTCTTCTAAAGGGTTATGCTAACCATCATTCACTAGGCGCTTTGGGCGCTGCCGCCTATCCTCGCGCCATAGAGAAGCGTATTCAACTGATGAAGAAATATGGTATCAATCATATTCGTACTTCTCACAATCCCTATAGTCGCGAGTTTATTGAACTTTGTGACAAGTATGGCATCTTGGTTGTAGATGAGCTCTATGACAAATGGACACGCCAGCATACAGGCGGTCGAGTGGCTTTCGAAGAGCTATGGCAGCATGATGTGCCGGAATGGGTGAAACGTGATCGCAACTCTCCCAGTGTGGTGCTGTGGAGCTTAGGTAATGAGCTTCAGCAAGATCCAAATCAGCCCTTTAATGATTTTGGTGTCACCATGTATCAACTGATGAAGACATTGCTATTGCGCTACGATAGTACTCGTATGGTTACGGTTGCCATGCATCCCCGTTATCGCAATTGGAGTACAGATTCTTTGCCTTGTGAGCTGGCTATGAAAACCGATGTACAGGCATATAATTATAGGTATATGTATTTCCCAGGCGACGGACGTCGCTTTCCTTGGATGAAGTTTTATCAAAGTGAGGCATCTGTCTCTGCTATGGGACAGAACTACTTCGAGATGGATCTTGAGAAAGTTATAGGTTTGGCCTATTGGGGCGCCATTGACTATTTAGGCGAGAGTCAGGGATGGCCTGCAAAAGGTTGGAGTCAGGGTGTCTTTGATTTAGAACTAAACCCCAAACCAAAGGCTTACTACATGAAGAGTTTCTTCTGTCCTGACGAGCCTTTGGTTCATATCGGAGTGATAGAGAAAAAAGGTGATCAGATGTGGAATGGTGTGCAGACGGGTAATGATGGTATGAGCGACCACTGGAACCGTATTGCAGGACAACATCTTTCGCTGGTAACTTATACCAATGCCGATGAGGTAGAACTGCTTTTGAACGGTAAGAGTCTTGGCGTGAAGAAAAATGATGTAAAGAATGCCAAGATGCGTAACCAAATTCGTTGGAACGATATTGTTTATCAGCCTGGTAAGTTGGAAGCCATTGCCCGTACCAAAGGAAAAATTGTTGCTCGACACCAGATAGAAACGACAAAAGTTCTTGTTAGACTAAAGGCTGAATCGGATAATAACAACTGGAAGGCCGATGGCGTAGATCTGCAACATATTCGTATTACTGCTCTTGACGCAAAAGGTCGCCTCGTGCAGACAACAAATGAAGATGTGACTTTTACAGTAGATGGAAATGCGCAGATAGTAGGTGTTGTTAATGGTGACATCAACTCAGATGAACTACATGTTGACAATCATCGTCGTCTGTTCAATGGCTCTTGTACCGTTATACTTCGTTCAACTCGCGAGGCTGGTGTTATTACACTTAAAGCGCAGGCTGCAGGTATGAAACCTGTTGTGCTTAAGCTTTCAACAAAAGAGTGATTGGTCGTTGACCATTGACCATTGGACATTGACTATTGACCATCGGCCATTATCGCGTCCCTTCGGTTGCAAGCGAGCATAGGTGATTGGAATATTCTTGTCATTGCCAAGCGATGAAGTCGATGGGAACATTTAATAGCATTGGTTTTGCATTGCAAAAGCATTGTGATTGATGTTCAATAGTTATTGTTTAATCGCGTAAAACTGGCACTATTGGTTCGCTTCCAGACTCTAGAATTGCGTATTCCAGAGTCTGGAAGTTCTCGTTCTAGAGTCTGGATCTATTTGTTCTAGAGTCTAGAAATATGTTATCTAAAGTCTAGAGCTAAAGCAAGAGTTCTTGTCTTGGTTTCAGAAGGCTCTTCTTTAAGCCTGCAAGACGGCTAGAATTGGGCGACTGTTCAGCTTAAATTGAAGGGGAATACAATCGTTATTTGGGTTCAACGTGCACCGCTATGTGAGTTTCTTGTCCATAGCGATTGCGTAGTAACTCTTCTACTTCCGAAGCTTTATCGTGAGCTTTGCGCAGAGGCATATCTCCATCCATAAGAATATGAAACTCAATGGCATAGTGATTTCCTATGCGTCGCGTTCGCAAATCATGAGGAGAAGATACACCAGGAATAGATTCTGCCAGTTGTATAATTTCGTTTTCTACGGAATCTGGAAGAGAATGCTCCATCAGGTCACCGATGCTATCACGTAACAACTCAATAGATATTTTCAAGATAAACGCGCCAACGATGACAGAAGCCAGAGGATCTAATACCGTCCATTCTTGTCCTAAGTATATAGCTCCCCCGATACCGATGGCTGTTCCAATCGATGATAGAGCATCGCTGCGATGATGCCACGCATTGGCTTCTACTGCTTGTGATTGCAGTTTTCTTGCTTTTATCATGGAATATTGGTAAACGGCTTCCTTCAAAATGATAGAAATGAGTGCTGCCCAAAGCGCTAGCAGGCCAGGCGCTTTCAAGCACGCCCCATTGGTCCACGCTATAATCTTGGTAACACCACTATACATGATGCCAGCTGCCACCATTAGCAAAGCAATTCCTATTATCGTCATTGCCAATGTCTCGTATTTACCGTGCCCATAATCATGCGACTTGTCTTGAGGTAGGCAGCTGATTCTGACGAAAATAAGAACGATGATATCGGTAAGAAAGTCGGATAGAGAATGTACAGCATCGGCTATCATAGCTGCACTATGTCCCAAGATGCCTGCTATAAACTTGAATAGCAGTAGCAGAACATTGACAGCGCTTCCGATGAGTGTGACTCTATAGATTTCCTTACTTCTTTCCATATGTCCTATTGCAACTCTTGTTTCAGGAAAATAGGCGTAAAGCCTTTCTTGCTTTTGGCAACATCCTCGGGCGTACCCTCGCAAAGTAAAGTGCCGCCTTTACGTCCACCTTCTGGTCCCATATCAATAATATAGTCGGCCTGTTTGATAACATCTAGGTTGTGCTCGATGATAACAACCGTATTACCACGATCCACCAATTTATGGATGACCTGCATCAGAATGCGTATGTCTTCAAAATGAAGACCGGTGGTCGGTTCGTCCAGGATGTAAAGCGTCTTTCCAGTGTCTTTCTTCGAAAGCTCTGTAGCCAGTTTTACGCGCTGACTCTCACCGCCAGAGAGGGTAGTGGAGGGCTGTCCAAGTTTGATGTAACCCAGTCCTACGTCCTGAATGGTCTTTATTTTACGAAGGATATCCGGCACATTCTCGAAGAACTCCACGGCTTGATTGATGGTCATATCCAGCACATCGGCAATCGATTTGCCTTTATAGCGAACTTCCAGCGTCTCACGATTATATCGTTTGCCATGACACGCTTCGCATGGTACCTGGATATCAGGCAAGAAGTTCATTTCTATTGTCTTGTATCCATTTCCGCCACAGGTCTCGCATCGTCCGCCCTTGACGTTGAAAGAGAAGCGTCCAGGTTTGTAGCCACGAATCTTTGCTTCAGGCAGATTGACGAACAGAGAGCGAATATCAGAAAAAACGCCCGTATATGTGGCAGGGTTTGAACGAGGAGTACGTCCTAGTGGTGACTGATCAACATTTACCACCTTATCTATATTCTCTACGCCTTCAATTGATTCATATGGCATCGGTTTTTTGACAGAATGGTAGAAGTGCTGTGATAAGATGGGCTGAAGTGTCTCGTTGATAAGTGTTGATTTTCCAGAACCACTGACACCTGTCACTACGATGAGCTTTCCTAATGGGAAACTAACATCTACATGTTTAAGGTTGTTGCCAGTACATCCGCGAATAACAAGACTCTTACCAGAGCCTTTTCGCCTTTCAGTCGTGTCACTACATTGAAGAATACCACTCAGATACTGAGCTGTAATGGTGTTGGTTTTCATCATCTTCTCGGGCGTACCTTGGAAGACCACTTCTCCACCTTTTCTGCCAGCGCGCGGACCGATGTCTATCACATAGTCTGCTGCCAGCATCATGTCTTTATCGTGTTCTACCACAATGACTGTGTTTCCAAGGTCTCGCAGTTCCTTCAAAGAATTAATGAGGCGTTCGTTGTCGCGTTGATGTAAACCGATAGAAGGCTCGTCGAGAATATATAGTACGTTTACAAGCTGTGAGCCAATCTGTGTAGCCAGACGAATACGCTGACTCTCACCTCCCGACAGCGAAGCTGATTGACGATTCAAAGAGAGATAATCAAGACCTACATCCAGCAGGAAATCCAAGCGAGTACGTATCTCTTTTAGTATCTCAGCTGCTATCTGCTTCTGCTGATTGTCCAAGTGCTTTTCAGCCTCATCCAGCCATTGGCGCAGTTCGCTGATGTCCATCGACGATAGTTCGCTGATGTTTTTATCCCATATTTTGTATGATAGTGCTTCGCGGTTCAGACGTTGGCCATGACATTCGGGACATTCACATTCAGCCATAAATTGGTCGGCCCATTTCTGCGCACTCGACGAATCTTCACTTTCCATGATGTCACGAAGATATTTGATGATACCATCGAAACGAACAAAGTAGTCGCTTGATGTTTTGACCACGTCCTTGTCGATGCGTACATCTTCAAGCGAGCCATACAATATCTCGTTCATTGCCTCATCTGGAATATCCTTGATAGGTATTTTGATGTCGCAATCATATTTTTTAAGAATGGCGTCTATCTGCCAGAAAATCAATTGGTTCTTGTATTTTCCTAAAGGAATTATTCCACCGTCATGTATGCTTGCTTTCTTATCGGGAATAATCTTGTTCAGGTCTATCTCGTTAATTTTGCCTAACCCTTTGCATCGCGGACAAGCACCTTGTGGCGAGTTAAACGAGAAGTTGTTGGGAGCAGGGTCACTATATGAGATACCAGTAGTTGGACACATCAATCTTTTAGAGAAGTATTTCACTTCACCAGAATCTTTGTCGAGTATCATGATCAGGCCTTCTCCTTGCTTCATGGCTAAGGCAACCGATTTTCTTAGGCGTTCATCTGCACCACCTTCCGTAGGCGTCTTGGGAAGAGCCATCTTGTCAATGACTACCTCGATGTCGTGGTTCTTGTAACGATCAACCTTCATGCCAAGCTTTATCTCAACGAGTTCTCCATCAATACGCATGTTGAGATATCCCTTACGACGCATAGCCTCGAAGAGTTCGCGATAATGGCCCTTTCTTGAACGGACTAGTGGTGCTAGGATAAAGATGCGTTTGCCAGCGTAATCGTTCAGAATCATCTCTTGCACCTTCTCTTCAGTATATTTCACCATTGGTTCGCCCGTTTCGTAGCTATAGGCTTTGCCAGCACGAGCAAAGAGCAGACGCATATAGTCGTAGATCTCTGTGGTCGTACCTACTGTAGAACGAGGGTTCTTGTTAGTCGTCTTTTGTTCTATGCTTATTACAGGCGATAGGCCAGTAATCTTATCAACGTCAGGACGTTCCATTCCTCCCAAGAAGTTGCGAGCATAAGCAGAGAATGTATCAATGTAACGTCGTTGTCCTTCTGCAAATATCGTGTCAAAGGCCAGTGAGGATTTGCCAGAACCCGATAGACCCGTAATAACGGTCAACGAATTGCGTGGTATCTCCACATCGATATTCTTCAGGTTGTGTACGCGTGCCCCGAATACTTGAATCTTATTGTTTTCTTCCATAAAGTATATTCCTTAGTGTGTCGATGACGAAGCCCCTCCTTCGGTAAATCCTCTCAGCAGGTTAATATCTTTGCGAAACTCATAAATAGCACCATCGGCACCTTTCGCATTGACGTGGAGGAAGTAAACTCCGTCTTTCACAGGTTTTCCTTTGAATGTTCCGTCCCATTCGCCTGAAGGACTGTTCCATTCATATAACTTTTGTCCCCATCGGTTCAGAATGATAGCTTTGAACTTGACAATACTCTTGTATCCTTCTTTTGCTTTAAACGTGTCGTTGATTCCATCTCCATTGGGCGAGAACGCATTGGGGAAATCCAGCTTGCTTTCAACAATCGTAATGACGATCTCTTTCTCTTCAAGTTCTGTCCCCTGATTGTCAAGCTTCGTCTTCAGTATCACACTATATGTTCCCGATTCACGGAAAGTATATTGTGTTTCTTCCTCGTATCTAACAAATAACTCTTCGTAGTTATTATTTGTCTTTTTTCTGAAATGCCATTCGTATGATGGGGTGTAGTTCTCCATTCCTGTAGGGTTAGCCCTGAATGTTACTTCGAGTGGCGCTTGCGCATTGGAAATGTTCGATGATACTTGCGCATTTGTCTCATCATCGACATAATATGCCTGAGGATCAACATCCTGTGCAGTTGCCATCAGGGGTAAAAGCATTAGAGGTAACCAAAGGAAACTTATTAATCTATTTCTCATCGTTTTTATTGTATTAACGTGCAAAGATACTAATTTATTGAAAATAAACCCTCCTTTGTTAGAACATTTTTTGCTTTGCTTGCAATCATTTCATATTTATTTCGTATTTTTGCACTCGAAAAAGCAGTTATAAAGATTATGGCTCGATTGTTACGTAACATTTGCATCGTTCTTTTGTTATGTTGTGTAGGTGTTATCCGTGCACAATATGTGAAGGTGCATAAAGTACAGAAGAAAGAGACCGTTTATGGTATCGCTCGAATGTATGGTATCACTCAGGAACAGTTGAAGCAAGCCAACCCGGTTATGCTCCAGCCAGATTATCAGTTGAAGAAAGGTGACCTGATAAATATTCCTGTGACTACAAATGGTGATAGCCAGAATGACCGCACGATATTTGCCGTTGACGATGTTCGCCAGCGACCTATTCGTATGGGCGTGTTGCTGCCTTTACATCTGCAAAATAACGATGGAAAACGAATGCTAGAGTACTATCGAGGCATTTTGATGGCCTGCGATAGTATGAAACACGAAGGTATTTCTGTAGATATACATGCCTGGAATCTGTCGGAAGACACAAACCTTGGAGCTCTGCTGCCTCAGATTGATGCTGCTAAATGCGATATCTTAATTGGACCTTATTACAACAAGCATGTACCCACTTTGGCAGCTTTTGCCCAGCAGCATCAATGTCTGATGGTTGTTCCATTCTCGCTGGACATCCCAGAGATTGTCAACAATCGGTATATATTCCAAATTTATCAACCCTCTGATGATCTCGATGACATCACGGCTCGTCGTTTCGCTATATGGTTTAAGGATTATCACCCCATTATTATAAATTGCAGCGATGCGAATAGTTCTAAGGGAGGTTTTACCAGTGCCTTAAGAAAGCAGTTTGAGAAAGATGGAAAGATGTATAATCTTACAAGTATCAACTCATCGGATTTACATTTTATGGGCGCATTCTTGAAGGGTATCCCCAATGTGGTTGTACTTAATACGGAAAATACTTCGTATATACCGCAATTGTACAAGAGATTGGATACCATTCTTCAGCAGCATCCTGACGTGCAGATTTCCGTATTCGGTTATACAGAGTGGCTGGGAGGCATCTATGCTCAGCAATCTCATTTCCATCGCTTTGATACATATATTCCTGCACCATTTTACACGAATGTCAATTCTCCCCAGACCATTCGTCTGCTGCAGCGCTATCGTTGGAATTTTCATCAAGACATGATTACTATCATGCCTCGTTTCGCGTTATCAGGATTTGATCATGCGGTCTATTTCCTGCGTGGCCTCCATAAGTACGGAATGCAGTTCGATGGTGCACCTGGTCGATTCAACTATCAGGCAGTTCAAACCCCGCTGAAGTTTGAACGTGTAAGTCATGGAGGATTACAAAACAAAGCATATATGTTTATTCACTATAAGCCAGACTTCACAATCGATGCTCTCAATTATTAATAGAATGGTGAAGCGCTTTTTCTTCTTAACAGTCCTGTTGGCAGTTACTGCTGCTGCTAAGGCTCAAATTGGCGATTATCGTAATGAATTTGCCGTTGGCTTTAATGGCGGCTATGTGTTCAGTAACATTGGTTTCACACCAACTGTGCCGCAAAGTCAGCATACTGGTCTGACTGGAGGACTGACGCTGCGATATACTTCAGAGAAATATTTCAATAGTATCTGTGCTGTTGTTGCTGAGGTCAATTATACTCAGTTGGGATGGAAGGAAGATATCAAGACCCCAGACGATGAGCCAGTGATTAATACGGTAACTGGTTTGGCTGAATCGTATCAGCGAGATATGACATATCTTCAAATTCCTGTTTTTGCCCGTTTAGGGTGGGGACGAGAACGTCGTGGCTTGCAGTTCTTTTTTCAAGCAGGTCCGCAGCTCGGTATATTCCTAAACGAGAAAACAAAGAAGAATTTCGAGTATTCGGATATCAACCTCAGTTCACGTACTTCATCAATAATAGCCCAGGATACGATGTCAGTAGAGCATAAAGTGGACTATGGTATAGCTGCAGGTTTGGGATTAGAGTTCTCTATACCTCATGCAGGCCATTTATTACTTGAAGGTCGCTATTATTATGGTCTTGGCGACATCTATGGCAATTCAAAACAGGACTATTTTGCTCGCTCCAACATTAGTAACATCGTCATCAAAATGACCTATCTCTTTGATTTAGTAAAAAGTAAAAATACCAAAATTAAATAACTATGTTTGAAAACCAACCAAAAGGTCTTTATGCGTTGGCACTTGCCAACACCGGAGAGCGATTCGGCTATTACACTATGTTGGCCGTCTTTGCTTTGTTTTTAAGAGCTAATTACGGCTTGACACCAGGCACAGCCGGTGTTATTTATAGCTCGTTCTTGATGTTTGTTTACTTTTTCCCACTGATTGGCGGCTTTATGGCCGACAAATTCGGATTTGGAAAAATGGTAACCACGGGTATTATCATTATGTTCCTGGGCTATCTGCTGTTGTCTGTTCCTCTTGGTGGCAACACGGTCGCACTTGTTGTGATGCTTGTAGCACTACTGAGCATCGGTTTAGGAACCGGATTGTTCAAGGGTAACCTTCAGGTGATGGTAGGCGACCTCTACAATGATCCCCAATATGTTGATAAGCGCGATGCAGGTTTCTCTATTTTCTATATGGCTATCAATATTGGTGCCTTGTTTGCACCCACGGCGGCCATTCGTATTATGGAGTGGGCTCAGCAGAACCTCGGCGTAAGCGAGAATGACTCTTATCACTTTGCATTTGCAGTAGCTTGTGCTTCACTGATTTTGTCTATCGCCATTTACTATGCTTTCCGTAGTACTTTCCGTCATGTTGAGGGCGGTGTTAAGAAGAATGGTAATCAAGTAGAAGAAGATACACTGTCACCCTCAGAAACTAAAGAGCGTCTCATTGCTCTTCTGTTGGTATTTGGTGTTGTAGCTTTCTTCTGGATGTCTTTCCACCAGAATGGTCTTTCTTTGACATACTTTGCTAACGAATATAATGAGACTTCTGCAGACGGTTTGAAGTCAATGGCTTTCAATGTTTGGAACCTCGTTGCCATCATTATCATGGTTTATTCTGCTTTCTCACTCTTCCAGGGTAAGACTTCAAAGAGTAAGGTCATTGCAGTTGTTGCAGTTGTTGCAGCTTTAGCATTCCTTTACTACAACTATAGTCATATTGATGGTGCTGTAGAGGTGAAAGCTCCTATCTTCCAGCAGTTCAATCCTTTCTATGTAGTAGCGTTGACACCTGTGTCTTTGTCTATCTTTGGTTGGCTGGCATCACGCAATAAGGAACCTAAAGCTCCTCGAAAGATTGCGTATGGTATGATTGTTGCCGCAGTGGCCTTCTGTTTGATGCTTTATGCTTCACTGACATTGCCTTCACCTGTAGAACAGGCAAATCTTGGTGATGCTGCCCCATGTGCTTCTTCATATTGGTTGATCAGCACCTATCTCATCCTTACATTTGGTGAGCTGTTGCTTTCACCAATGGGTATTTCGTTCGTATCAAAAGTAGCACCTCCAAAGTACAAGGGCGCTTGCATGGGTGGTTGGTTCGTATCTACTGCTCTTGGCAACCAGCTTGTAATGGTTGGTGGGCTCCTGTGGGGCGAACTTCCTCTTTGGACGGTATGGGCAGTGTTCGCTGGGCTTTGCCTGTTGGCATCAACCTTCATGTTCTTAATCATGAAACGACTGGAGAAAGTCTGCTAAGATGATCCTATCCCTTCTGCTGTCCTCCTTCCTTACATTCGTTGAGTTAAACTGCGAAAACCTGTTTGACACTTCTCACGACGTAGGGAAGGAGGACAGCGAGTTTCTGCCGGACGGCAAACGTTATTGGACAAGAACCCGTTATTGGGGGAAGTTGAACAGAATTGGGCAGGAGATTTTATCTTGTTCGGATCATCTACCTGATCTCGTTGCATTGGTAGAAGTTGAAAATGATTCTGTCCTTCATCAACTGACGCGACGCTCCTTATTGCGAAATGCTGGGTATGAGTATCTGATGACCACCTCACCCGATGCGAGAGGACTTGACGTGGCCTTACTCTATCAGCCAGCTTCTTTCCGCCCGCTTTGTTATGAGTCGCTCGAAGTACCTGTGTTGCCTGAAATGCGACCCACACGTGATATTCTATATGTGCAAGGGCAGATTATCACGGGTGATACACTACATATCTATGTGGTTCACGCTCCTAGTAGATATGGTGGTGAGAAAGAAACGCGTCCGTACCGCATGAAAGTGGCAGAGATAATTAGTCGCCAGGTAAAGATGTATCATCAGGAGAGGGTGATTGTGACGGGCGACTTTAATGATTATTTCGATGATGCATCGTTGAAATATCTGGAGAAATCCTCGCTTGTCAATGTTACAAAGAATACGGTAGGTATATGTGGAGAGGCAAAAGGTACCTATCGCTTTCAGGGTGAGTGGCGCTCTTTAGATCACTTTTTCTGTTCGAAGCGTGTTGCCGATTGTGTAGAATCAACCTATATCAACGACAACGCTTTCCTCCTTGACGATGATGTTCGTTTCGGAGGAAAGCGTCCTTTACGTTCTTATAATGGCATCAGATTTCAGAAAGGGTTCAGCGACCATCTGCCATTAATTGTAAAATTCAAATTTTAGAGAATGGTCTTGACGGCCTCAAGCATACCCTTGCTCTGGATGAGGTCGAGGAACTCTTTAACCATCTTATTCAGTCCATCCACTTTATTCAGGTCTTCCTGCCAGATGAAATCGGCAGCAAGTACACCGTCTGTCACCTTCTGTGTATCGTTAGTTGCCCACAATTGCTGCAGCAGTTCGATAATCTTTGGATCGTCGTTAGGCGTAATCTCTGCGCCATCCTGACGCTTACCACCTTTATAGTAGGTAATGATAGCCGCCAAACCAAATACCAATCCCTTAGGCAGTTCACCCTTACGCTCCAGGTATGTCTTTACACCGGGCAGGTCGCGAGCCTGGAATTTGGGAAATGAGTTCAGCATGATGCTGGTCACCTGATGATCCACAAATGGGTTGTCAAAGCGTTCCAGTACATCGCTGGCAAATTTCTCCAGTTCCTCCATAGGCAGATCGAGCGTCTGCATCAGCTCTTCAAACTGTACCTTGTGAATGTACTTGCCGATAACTTCATGGTTGCAAGCGTCACGAACGATGTTTACGCCACTGAGATAAGCTACAGGCGAGAGAACAGTGTGAGGACCATTTAGGAGTGTAACCTTACGCTTGTGGTAGGGCTCTTCTGAGGGGACGAACAGAACGTGCAGGCCTGCTTTGTCGGCAGGGAATTCGTTTGCCACCTCTTTTGGCGCTTCGATAACCCACAGGTGGAAGTTCTCGGCCTGAACAACGAGATTGTCGCGATAGCCAATCTTTTCCTGAATCTGTGCAATCTCCTTACGAGGGAAGCCTGGTACGATACGGTCCACCAAAGTTGCATAAACACCGCAAGACTCCTCAAACCACTTGCTGAAGCCCTCGGGCAATTGCCACAGTTCGATATATTTACGGATGCAATCTTTCAGAACGTGACCATTCAGGAAGATAAGTTCGCAGGGGAAGATGATCAGTCCTTTTGTAGGATCACCATTGAACGTCTGATAACGACGATACAACAGCTGAACAAGCTTACCGGGATAGCTGCTGGCGGGTTTGTCATCCAGCTTGCACGATGGGTCGAAAGCAATACCTGCTTCTGTGGTGTTAGAAATCACAAAACGAATCTCGGGCTGGTCGGCTAGTGCCATGAAAGCATCGTTCTGAGAGTAGGGGTTCAGACAGCGGCTAATCACATCAATACGCTCTAGTGTGTTGACAGGTTTGCCGTTTTCGCGTCCCTGCAAATTGACATGATACAGACAGTCCTGTCCGTTCAACCATTCAACCATTCCTTGTGCCAGTGGTTGAACCACCACAACGGATCCATTGAAGTTGGTCTTCTGGTCCATATTCCAGATAATCCAATCTACGAATGCACGAAGGAAGTTTCCTTCGCCAAACTGAATCACCTTCTCGGGCATTACGCTCTTAGGTGCAAAGTGCTTGTTTAATGGTTTCAACATTTTCTTGTTTGTTTTTAGAGATATTTGTTTTTATTGTTTGCAAAATTATATATTATTTTCGATACAACCAAATTTACTTTAGTTTTTCTCTTGAAATGATAATGGTATTTTTGGTGCTATCGGTGACGCAAAAACGATGATCGGGGCGGTGGCCTACCAGCCACACAATCTCACCATTGGCATCGCATATCACCAGTGTTCTGCGCTTATCGAAAATGCTTAGGTGTACATCAGTAAGGAAGTCGCTCACCAGTCGGGTGCCCTTCATTCCAAATGGTTGAAAGCGGTCGCCATTCAATACTGGCCGAATTGTAAGCGGAAAGTGTAGCTTTTCTGCGTCCAAACAGGCACTTTGACAGTCTAAAACAATCTGTTTTCCTTCCTCTTTCTTAATGCGATACTTCTCAGTACCATTATAATGATAGACGCCTGTTTCTGGAATTCGCAGTGATGGCAGTCCTGCATGTAGTGGCTCTAGAACAAGCTGACCGCGATGAACCGTCAATTGATGTGTTGCCGAAGTCCACTCGCGTCCCGCCTGCAATTGGTTCAGCGAGTCACTGATGTTTTCAATTGTTTGTGAAGAGAACCCTTTCCCGCCTAGCCATTCGTAGAGAATGCACTCAACAGAAGGCTCTTGAAGTAATTGTTCTATGGAGATTGCGTCGTTTTTAAGCAGTCGCGCCAGTGCATCCGCCATACTCTTGTCATAGACAGAGGTTGCTTCGGTCATGTAGCGAGCCGTTTTTAAGATGTTTGTCCTGGCACTAGGTGACACCTGATTCAATAATGGTATGACCTGCAAGCGCAATTTGTTGCGCATCACATCAGCCTCCAGATTTGTGCTGTCAGTGACATAAGCTTGTCCCTTGCTTTTAAGCCATGATTCTATGTCACAACGACTGATACATAACAATGGGCGTAGAATATAGCCATTACAAGGTTTGATGCCTGTCAATCCGCGTAATCCAGTACCGCGCAGCAAGTTCATTAAGACGGTTTCTACCGTATCGTCCTCGTGGTGTGCCACACAGATGCCGGCACACCCCAGGTCTTTTCTCAACTGCTCGAAGTAGTTGTAACGCAGTTCGCGCGCAGCCATTTCAATGCTGACCTTATGAAGTGAAGCATAGGTCCTGGTATCGAAATGTATCAAGTGTAGTTCAATGTGTTGCGTGCTGCAAAGCTGTTTCACAAACGCCTCATCTCGATAGCTCTCTTCACCGCGTAGATTGAAGTTGCAATGAACAGCCTCAACTTTGTATCCTAGCTCTTTTAGCATCAGCAGAAGGCAGACGCTGTCTGCGCCACCGCTGAGGGCCACAAGATATTTCTGCGATACGTCGAGCAAATGATGAAGTTCGATAAACTGCCTTACCTTATTCAACATACAGAACAAGTCCTTTCAGATATTCTCCTTCTGGGTGATAAATGTTCACAGGATGGTCTGCTGGCTGATGCAATTGGTGCAGGATGCGCACTTTGCGCTTGGCTTGAGCTGCAGCCGTAAAGACTGCATTGCGGAAATGATCCTTGGTGACCACTTGTGAACAAGAGAACGTGAACAGAATGCCTCCTTTTGCAATCTTTTCGAAAGCCTTGTTGTTCAGACGGGTATAGCCTTTCAAAGCGTTATGTAGTGCACCGCGATGCTTTGCAAAAGCCGGTGGGTCCAGAATAATCAGGTCATACTTACCTGCCATTCCATCCAGATATTTGAATGCATCCTCGCAGAAAGCCTCATGGCGTTTGTCTCCAGGAAAGTTCAGTTCCACGTTGCTACGAGTCAGGTCGATAGCCTTTGCAGAACTGTCAACAGAGTGTACCAGCGCGGCACCGCCGCGCATAGCATAGAAAGAAAAGCCTCCTGTATAGCAGAACATGTTCAGCACCTTCTTGCCTTTTGCATAATGTTCCAGCAGCGAGCGGTTCTCGCGCTGATCTACAAAGAATCCAGTTTTCTGGCCGTGCAGCCAGTCAACATGGAACTTTAGTCCATTTTCAAGGGCCGTATCATCGTTGCATCCACCGTAGATAAAACCATTCTCGGGCTCCATATAGGGTAGGGTGGTCTCACTCTTGTAGTAGATACTCGTGATCTGATCACCCATCACGTTGACCAACTCGCGGGCAATGTCGTGACGACATAAGTGCATGCCGATGCTATGTGCCTGCATTACAGCCGTTGGGCCATAGACATCGATGATAAGTCCTGGCAGATTGTCACCTTCTCCGTGCACCAGTCTGTAGGTGTTGTTACTTGGATTGCCGGCAATACCTATGCTTAGGCGCATCTGATAGGCAGAAGACAGGCGCGACTGCCAGAATTTCTCGTCAATAGCTACGTCGCTAAACGACAGAATACGTACTGCAATAGACCCCTGCTGATAGTGGCCTACGGCAATAAATTCATTGCGCGAAGTCAGCACCTGAACTGTTTCGCCTTCTTCTATACCTTCATCCATTTGTTGGATGGCACCCGAGAAAACCCAAGGGTGAAAACGTAACAAGCTCTCTTCTTTACCTCTTTTGAGATATATCTTCTTATACTTCTGCATATGTATTGTCTTCTTGTTGTATTACGAGTTGATAGTCATTTGTCTCTTTCAGCCTAACCAGTTCCTGGTATATCTTGATGCATGCCCACGCATCGGTTGCTGCATAGGTTTTCTGTTTGTCGCTTAGTATGTCTGCTTCCCAGTTGCTCAATTGTTGGCGCTTGCTGATTTTCTGTCCAAACAGGTTGGCGTATAGCTTCTGCAAACTGAGATCCTCTATGCCAAGCACTTTTGCAAAGTCTTGGATATCAGTAAAACAACCGGCCTTGAAGTCGCTAAGCTTATGTAGCGCATTCAGGTCGTCGTGCCAGGATAATCCAATCTTTTTCACCGTCTTGTCGGTGAGCAGTTGTACTAATGCTGGTGTCAATCCTGTATGGTTCAACCTAAACAGGAAGCAGGTGTCTTCTGTCGATACCTGAAGCAGAGAAACCTTATGATGCTGTCCCTTCTTGAATGAAGGACGTGTCTCTGTGTCAAAACCAAGTATTGGTTGTGACAGCAGGTAGTTGACTGCCTTTTCCGTTTCACCAGCAGTTAGGATGACAATGATTCTGCCCTCAAATGATGCCACTGGCAAAGAGGCGATCCTCTTTTTATCGTATTTGTTGTATATAGTCTTTGACATTATTATCTTCTTTTGCGGTGCAAAAATACAAAAAAAATGCGATTTTTTGACCTAATGTGGATTTTTTCCACTAATTTTGCACTGAATTAACGAATGACCAAATAGAATGGCAAAGAAAACCACAAGAAACAATAGAAACAGCAAGACGCAAGCACCATCATTGATGGAGTCAATAGGGTTAAGTAACTTTAAACAGATATTCCAAAACGAGCGATTACACTTTGTAATTGGTATGTTGCTCTTTGCTGTATCCGTTTTTCTGATTTGGGCCTTTATATCATATTTCACCACCGGACAAGTTGACCAAAGTATTATCGAGGATACCAATCCTGGCGAGATGGCCAATCAAAACGGTGAGTTCCAAAATGCCTGTGGTTCATTGGGAGCCAAGTCGGCATACTATTTCATGAGTCATTGTTTCGGTGTCTCTGCTTTTTGTATTCCTGTATTCCTTTTTCTGGTTTCCTTGAGATTGATGAAGGCTTATCAAGCCAAGCTCATCAAGTGGTTCTTCTGCTTGATGTTACTCATGTTGTGGACATCGGTATCGTTGGCAATGTTTGTATCGCCCATTGTCCCTGACTTGCACTTCAATCTTGGTGGTGGTCATGGTCTGTGGGCAGGTAAGATGATTGAGGGATTTGTAGGTATGCCAGGTTTGGCTGCCATCATGATATGCATAGCCTTGCTTTTCCTGATCTACGTAAGTAGTGAGACTATTATCATTTTAAGAAAGGTGCTCAACCCCCTGAGGTTGATTCCCAAGAATGTGCCTTTTACAATTAGCTCTTCTGCAGAAGCACATGATAACAGCAACGATGAGCCGCTTCATATTGTAGAGGATCCCGAGGTGTTCGACGACCCCATGTCAGAAACTGTGGAGTTCAAAGATGATAGCTTCGTGAGTGTAGAGCCCGACATCCCTGCAACTCCTGTTGTTGCCAACGACGATGAATTTGTTGTTCAGGTTCCTGCTCAGGAAGATGATAATAACAATGATGATATTATTATTGATGTCAATGCAGGCACTGCCGAAGATAAGGCAGAGGGCGCATTGGTGAACATCGAGGAGATGGAGCCTTACGATCCTAAGCGCGACTTGGAAAACTATCATTATCCCACGCTCGACCTGCTGAAAGTTTACGAGTCAGACGGTAAGCCCTACATCGATATGGAAGAGCAAAATCGCAACAAGAACCGTATCGTGGATGTGTTGCGTAGCTTTGGCGTAGAAATCAGCTCTATCAAGGCCACTGTAGGTCCTACCATCACACTCTACGAGATTACCCCAGCTTCGGGCGTGAAGATTTCGCGCATCCGCAACCTTGAGGATGATATCGCGTTGAGCCTGGCAGCTCTTGGCATTCGTATTATTGCGCCTATTCCTGGTAAGGGAACCATCGGTATCGAGGTGCCTAACGCCAAGCAGAATATCGTGTCGATGGAGTCTATCCTGAACTCGAAGAAGTTTCAGGAGTCAACCATGGAGTTGCCCTGCGCTATGGGTAAGACCATCACGAACGAGGTGTTTATGTTCGACCTCGCCAAGGCACCCCACCTGTTGGTGGCAGGTGCTACTGGTCAGGGTAAGTCAGTTGGTTTGAATGCCATCCTTACCTCTCTCCTTTATAAGAAGCATCCTGCCGAGATGAAAATCGTGCTGGTTGACCCCAAGATGGTGGAGTTCAGTATCTACCGCTCCATCTCTAAACATTTCCTGGCTGCATTGCCAGAACAGGCCGACGATCCTATTATTACAGACACCTCAAAGGTGGTTCGTACGCTGCAGTCACTTTGTGTGGAGATGGATGCCCGCTACGAGTTGTTGATGGCTGCTGGCGAGAGAAACATCAAGGACTACAACCGTAAGTTCATTGCTCGCAAGCTTAATCCTGAGAAAGGCCATAAGTTTATGCCCTATATCGTCGTAGTTATCGATGAGTTTGGCGACCTGATCATGACTGCCGGCAAGGAAATTGAGCTGCCTATTGCACGTATCGCACAGAAGGCTCGTGCCGTAGGTATCCACATGATTATTGCCACGCAGCGTCCTACCACAAATATTATTACTGGTACTATCAAGGCAAACTTCCCTGCGCGTATCGCCTTCAAGGTGTCGCAGGGTATCGATTCTAAGACCATTCTCGACCGCATGGGTGCTCAGCAGTTGATTGGTCGTGGTGATATGCTCTATCTGCAGGGCAACGATCCCATCCGCGTGCAGTGTGCTTTTGTGGATACCCCCGAGGTGGATGATATCAACCAGTTCATTGCTAAGCAGCAGGGATATCTTGCTCCTTACGAGCTGCCAGAACCTCCTGTTGGTGATGGTGAAGAGAGTGGGGGAGCCAACGATGCAGATTTGACTCATCTCGATCCGATGTTTGAAGATGCGGCCCGTCTGATTGTAGGCTGCCAGCAAGGCTCTACGAGTCTTATTCAGCGCAAGTTTGCCATCGGCTACAATCGTGCAGGTCGATTGATGGACCAGTTGGAAAAAGCAGGCATTGTAGGTGCAGCTCATGGTTCAAAGCCTCGTGAGGTGCTTATAAAGGATGAAGTAAGTCTCGAGAATTTGCTTAGTCAGATTAGATAACGTATAAAGATAAGGAGAGATATATAATGAAAAGATTGTTTTTTGCGCTGATGCTTTTAGCATTGCAGATGACGTTTACACACACCGCAGCACAGACGGCCAAGCAAGTGCTCGACAAATGTGCCGCTGTGGTTAGTAGCAAGAATGGTGTGTCAGCTCACTTCACGATGACGAGTGCGCAGTATGGCAATACCAGTGGCGATATTGCTGTGAAGGGACGCATGTTTCGTGCCTCAACCAATGTAGCCAAGATGTGGTTCGACGGCAAGACACTGTGGACTTATATGAATAAGAATGACGAGGTCAATGTCACCACTCCTAGCGAGTCGCAGTTGCAGGTGCTGAATCCTTATAATTTTATAAATATGTATAAGACAGGATTCAGTTACACTATGACCAAGTCTTCGGGTAGCTATCGCGTTCATCTCACTGCCAAAGATGCAAAGCGCAGGGTGCAGGAGATGTTTATCACCATAGATCAAAAGAGCTATCATCCCACCGAGGTGAAATTGCTGCAGAAATCAAAGTGGACCACCTTTACCATCAGTCGTCTGAAGAAAGATAAGCTCGCTGATGCACAGTTCCGTTTTAATTCTAAAGATTTCCCCTCTGCCGAGGTTATTGATTTACGCTGATGAATCGCTTATCACTTTTCCTGCTTCTTAGAAAAAATAATCGCCTGAGTTATCGTCGCAGTCCTGCATTTGAGCAAAGCGTCGTAGCTCAGGTGATGCTTTATATTGGTGCTGGCTTCATGATGATCTATCTCATCTTGTTGGGCACTATGCTTGCCATGCCAGCCAATGAGAGCAGCAAACCAGGTCTTCTCATTTCCGTTTTGCCAATCTTTCTGTTGATAGACTTCGGCATGCGTTTCATGATTCAACAGACGCCAGCGATGCTGGTCACCCCTTATCTGTTGCTGCCTTTGCCTCGCCTGTCAGTGATTGAGCATTTTCTTGTCAACTCACTGCTAAGTGGCTACAACATGATGTGGCTTTGTCTCTTCTTGCCCTATTGTGTTGTCATTCTCTTTGGTGGTGCAGGCTTTCTGACTTCGCTCGGCATACTCATGAGCGGAATGCTCTTTGTTCTTTTCAATAGTCAGTGGTATCTTCTAGTACGTACACTCATCCAGCGCTCGCTGTTTTGGTGGGCACTCCCCATCGTGGTTTATGCGAGCTATCTGGTTCCATTGATCTTTAGTGATGACAATGCTGTCTGCGATGCCTTGTTTGATTTCTTTGTAAAAGCAGGCTGTTCTGGTTGGATGGTAGTTGTTTCGTTATCGCTATTGGTTCTGTTGTTTTCTGTCAACAGGAAACTTCAGTTCCGCTACGCTTATGAGGAGGTAGCCAACATGCAAAAGAAAGAGAGCGACTTGAAGCGTGTTTTCAAGTTTTCCTTCCTCGAGCGTTTCGGGCAGATAGGCGAGTACCTGAAACTTGAGATTAAGTCTATCATGCGAAACAAGGCCATACGTTCTCGTTTCATGGGGAGCCTCACTACAATTGTATTGTTTTCGGGAATAGTGGCCTATACCAATGTGTATGATAGCTTTATGATGCGCAACTTCTGGTGCTACTATTGCTTTGCCCTTTATGGAATGACCACATTGGTTAAGATTATGGCGCCCGAGGGCAACTATATGGATCTCCTGTTGGTACATCGGGAAAATATCATTGCTTTACTACGCGCCAAGTACTACTTTCATGTAGCAATCCTCATAGTCCCTCTGCTTATCTTGACTCCAGCCGTCATTGAAGGTAAGTTCACCTGGCTCATGATGCTGGCATATATAACAACCACCAGCGGACTGCTTTATTGCATGCTGTTCCAGTTGGCAGTATATAATAAGCAGACGATTCCTCTGAATCAGAAAATCACGGGTAAGGGAAATGTGGAGAATGGACTTCAGATGATTATTGAGCTGGTGGCTATGTTTCTTCCCATGGTTTTAGTTACAGTGCTGCTACTGTTGTTCGACGAGACCACTGCATATCTCATTATGATAGCCATTGGCACCCTCTGCACGTTGTCTCATCCATGGTGGTTGCGCAACATCTATTTACGCATGATGAAGCGCAAATATGATAATCTGGAGGGTTTTCGTGCCACCAGATAGGGTAAAATTGCAGAAAATAGCATTTTCTCAAAGAAAAAGTCCTAAAAAGTTTGGTCGTATCAGAAAAAGTATGTACCTTTGCACCCGCAAAACGACAAACGATGCACCCGTAGCTCAGTTGGTAGAGCACCTGACTCTTAATCAGGGTGTCCAGGGTTCGAACCCCTGCGGGTGTACTTTTAAAAGGAAAAAAGATTCGTTTTTAGTGATGCACCCGTAGCTCAGTTGGTAGAGCACCTGACTCTTAATCAGGGTGTCCAGGGTTCGAACCCCTGCGGGTGTACAAAGTAAGAAAAGGCGATAGACTCATTCAGTCTGTCGCCTTTTTGTTTTATAGTGCTAAGTAAGAAACTGCTTACTATTCTACCTAGTCGAAGTGTCATGATGCTATCCTCGAAGATTGGACAGTGTCATGCCACCCCATACGGCCAGGATGCCTAAAACAACGCTGACGCCAACATATAGGGCAGTCAGCAGAATGTCGCCCGCCTTCATCATACCAAAGGATTCGTTGGCAAAAGTGCTGAAGGTAGTGAAGCCACCACAAAAACCTGTTACCAGCAGCAGTTTCATCTCTGGAGCCAGAACGCCTTTGCCGACCAAGCCCACCAACAAGCCGATGAGCAAAGAACCAAGAATGTTGACGACAATCGTGCCCCAAGGAAACGAGGCGTTGATGTTTGAGAGCAGATAGCGTAATACAGAGCCTGCTGCTCCACCCAATGCTACCAATAGCAGATTTCGCATCATTTTTTTCTTATTTTGATGCAAAGGTACGAAAAAACAACGAGAATTGTGGATTGGGATGAGGCCTTTTTCAAACTAAAACTAACGTCTTACCAACAAAAAAGCGTTACTCTTCTAATTCACGGCTTAAGTCGAAAGACCTCACGACTTAAGTCAACAGGTCTCACGACTTAAGTCAACAGGTCTCACGACTTAAGTCAATAGGTCTCACGACTTAAGTCAACAGATCTCACGACTTAAGTCAACAGATCTCACGACTTAAGTCGAAAGGTCCGAAAGTGGCACTATTAACACGTTAAAGTGGCACTATTAGCAAACAAAAGTGCCACTATTATGAGGGAATAGTGGCACTTTTGAATGGGTGTTATTTCAGGATCTCTGTCATCTCCTTACGAATCTTTGCCGATGGCTCGTCGGCTGGGTAGCCTAGCGGAATCAGTACTGCAGGCTCTTCGTTTTCGTCCAACTCAAACGATTGCTTGCATTTCTCTGCATCAAAGTTGCAAACCCAGCAGGTGCCCAGCCCTTGTTCTGTGGCTGCCAAGCAAAGATGCTCTACTGCAATAGCGATGTCGATGTCGCCATGATGCTTGCCGTCTCTGCGCACCCATTCCTGGTCGTGCAGGATACTGCAGATGATGTACATGGGGGCAGTGCCAAACCAGTTGCCTCGGTAGCACTCTCTCAGCTTCGTCTTCTCTTCTTCGTTCTTTACGATACGAAACTTCCAGGGCTGCTTGTTGACTGCAGATGGAGCCATACGAACGCATTCCATCACATAATCGAGCTTTTCCTGTTCCACACTTTTCTCTTCATAGCTTCTGCAGCTATACCTTTGTTTCACTAAGTCTAATAATGCCATAATCTTAATCTGTTATTATTTTTTGCAAATATACTAATAATAAAGCATATGTCACCATGTTTTAACAACTAATTTTGAAATGTTTTCTGTGTGATGCTCCTTAATACCTATTTTTTATTAATCAGTTTTTGTTCTTAGAATCGGCTGTGTGAAAAGTGAAACACTATGATTTAGGTATTGCGCATGTTTATATTCTGTCGTACCTTTGCACCGATGAAAACAAGAACGACAATACCCACAGAGATGAAGGTGCTGATGAACCACATCTACGAGCTGAACAAAGGTGTTCGGCAGATGGTTCTGTTTACATGTCATAAGAAGTTTGGCGAGCAGGCGGTGCAGCGACTCGAGAGTCAGGGCATTCCCTATATCTTACAGCCAGCAGGTCGGCAGAATCTGAATATGTATTTTGGGCGCCGCGAGTGTCTTGAGGCCATTCGCCTCATCGTCACGCGTCCGCTCAATCAGCTTTCCCCCGAAGAGGATTTTATCCTCGGTGCTATGCTGGGCTACGACATTTGTGCGCAGTGCCAAAGGTATTGTAAGCGAAAATGTGAGCATTCGTGTGTCAATCAAAATTAACCATAATAAATAGTATAAATAAAGTATGAACACTACGATCGTAATCTATGGTTCCTCTACCGGAACATGCGAGGCTATCGCTGAGAAGATTGCCTCGAAACTGGGTTGCCAGGCCTTGAACGTGCAGGATCTCACTGCTGACGTCGTCGCAGCCAATAACAATTTGATACTCGGCACTTCAACGTGGGGCGCCGGCGAACTGCAAGACGACTGGTATGATGGATTGAAAACGCTGCAGAGTGCCGACCTCAGCGACAAGACCATCGCCCTTTTTGGATGTGGTGACTGCGCTTCTTATAGCGACACCTTCGTGGGTGGCATTGGTCAGTTGTATCATGGAATCAAGGATTGTGGTGCCAAGTTCATAGGCAGTGTAGATACAGACGGCTACGACTTTGACGATTCTGAAGCCGTTGTTGGTGGAAAGTTCATTGGTCTTCCCCTTGACGATATCAATGAGGATGATAAAACTGATGCACGTATAGAAAACTGGTTATCGGCTATTATCCCTGAATTGTAATTTAATAGCATTAATTCATAAAGTATTTGTTTAGTTTAGTTTTTTGTGGTTGGTCAGTGATGATCAACCACTTTTCTTTTCTTTTTCTCCTCATACAATAATAAATTAGGTTCGTGCGTTCTTATTATATACTACGTTATATATAAAAATGATGAAAAAACTATTAGTTATCTGCCTTTTGGTTTCAGTATGCGCGATGAATACTGTTGCGCAACAAATCTACAATTTCAAAGTGAAAAATGAGTCTGGCACCGATGTTTCGTTGGCTGACTATAAGGGTAGGGTGCTGCTCATTGTCAACGCTGCCACCCGTTGTGGCTTCACACCTCAGTACAAGGAACTGGAAGCCCTCTACGAGAAGTTTCATGCTCAGGGTCTCGAGATTCTCGACTTCCCCTGCAATCAGTTCGGCGAACAGGCACCTGGTTCTATCGAGGAGATACATCAGTTCTGTACCGCCAACTTCGATATTCAGTTTCCACAGTTCGACAAGATTGATGTCAACGGCGCCAATGCCCATCCGCTCTTTAGCTATCTGAAGGAGCAGCAGGGGTTCCGTGGCTTCGACGTCAACGATCCCACAGGCAAGATGATGGACGGCATGCTGCGCAAAAAAGATGCCAACTACGACAAGAACAGCGACATCAAGTGGAACTTCACCAAGTTCCTGGTTGATGCTGAAGGCAATGTCGTTCGTCGTTATGAGCCTACCGAGGATATCAGTCGTGTGGAAGCCGACATCCGTCAGTATCTGAATCCTACCATCAGTTCCATCATGACTCGCACCAGTATTCGTCAGTTCACCTCGCAGCCTGTGTCTAAATCACAGATCGAGATGCTGCTTCGTGCCGGTATGGCAGCTCCTACAGCAGTCAATCGCCAGCCTTGGCATTTCGTCGTGGTGAGCGACAAAGCCAAGCTCATCGCACTGGGTGCCGGTCGCAACCGTATGCTCGAGCAGTGTCCTGTGGCAATTGTTGTATGCGGGGATCTTGATAAGGCCCTCAGTGGCAAGGCACAAGAGTATTGGGTACAAGACTGTTCGGCTGCTACCGAGAACATCCTTTTGGCAGCTCACGCACTCGGCTTGGGTGCCGTTTGGACAGGTGTTTACCCCATCGATGGGCGTGTCTCGGCTGTGACCAGTCTTTTGCAGTTGCCTTCCACTATTGTTCCCCTTTGCGTCATCGCTGTAGGCTATCCTGCCGAGCAGCCCACACCCAAGGATAAGTGGAAAACAGAAAACGTGTCGTACGAAGAATACGGCAAATAGTATAAAATAAAGGTGCAAAGGTACTAAAATTCTTATTTTTTTTAGTACCTTTGCACACATGAATCAACCATTATCCATTTTGCGTTCAGCCTTTCTGGCTGGACTTTGCATTTCAATAGGCTGCGTGGTCAACCTCCGAGTTGGGGGCGTTGCCGGTGCCGTACTTTTCTCTTTCGGTCTTCTTGCTGTGCTTCATTATCAGTTGAAACTTTATACTGGTACCGCTGGATTTGTGCGTGCTAAAGGCGACTGGGGCATGTTGGCGCAAGTGTTGATAGGTAATGTGTTGGCCTGCAGTCTGTGTTCGATGGTTTTTGCTTATGCTCAGCCAGACATATTGCCAGCTGCTGAAACGATTGTACTGTCACGCCTGAGCAAAGGACCTTTGGCCTGCTTCCTGCTAGCCATTGGTTGTGGTTTCATTATGACAACTGCTGTTCAGTTTGGTAGAGGCGGCAAGTTCCTGCCTCTGTTGTTTGGTGTGCCGGTGTTTATCCTTTGTGGTTTCACCCATTCCATAGCAGATGCCTTTTATTTTATGGCTACGCCACAGTTTATTGATGGCAATCTGCTCACCATCTATATAGGCGAAGTATTGGGTAATTTTGTTGGTTGTAACCTTTATCGATGGGTCATTAGCCCCGAAAACCAAGTTTAGGGGGCATAAAAAGAACTTTGGCAGCGAAAAAGTAGCAATTATATTTGTTGGAAAACAAAAAAATGATTACCTTTGCAACTGCAAAATCAAAAGGAGCAGGCCGACATGGCTCAGTTGGTAGAGCAACGCATTCGTAATGCGTAGGTCCCCGGTTCGAGTCCGGGTGTCGGCTCCAATTTATTTTCATACATTTCATAAGCGGGACCTACAAGTCCCCTTTTTCTTTGAAATACGTTGCGGAATTAGCTCAGTTGGTAGAGCATTGGCTTCCCAAGCCGAGGGTCGCGGGTTCGAGTCCCGTATTCCGCTCAAAGTCTTTTATGGCATAATCCTTTTTTATGCCGATATTTCATCACCTGCCAAACTTTCTTAACAATTTATTTGCATTATATATTTTTTTATGTATCTTTGCATCATCTATAATGTGATGATATGAAGCTACGAACCTTATTCTTGTTTCTGATACTAGTATTCCCGTTGTGTTCAAATGCAGCGGAAACAGATAGGCAATTTAAGTTTCTAAATGCTGCCAATGACTTGGCGGATAATAGCGCTCAAATAGTGGTCTGCACGAAAACAGGCCGAATGATCATTTCTACTCTGGGCAATCTGAACTTCTTTGATGGCGTAAGTTTCACGCATATTGACACCCGACCAGAGTTTCAATATTTGTTGCCCGCATATCATGGAAATTGCCACCTATACTTTGACAACCGGCATCATGTCTGGTTGAAAAACAAAGGCGTGGTGACTTGTGTGGATATGATGCTGGAACACTTCATTGTGAATGTGGATAGTGTTATTCGCGAAATGGGATGCAGAGAGGCCGTGAATGACTTGTTCGTAGATACGCTGGGAGCGGTATGGATGGTCACAGCGAAAGGTCTTTATTCTGTAGATGAACAGAAATATCATCGTCTCTACTCCAAGAAAAACCTTCAGGATTTGGATGTTATTGGAAATACGCTTCTGACATTCTTTGAAGATGGCGAGGTGGTAGGTCAAAGTTTAAAAACTGGCCGTTTGATGTTTAGAAAGAGAGCATACGACGGTGCTGATATAGATAAATACACGAGAACGTCAGTACTCTTGAGATATGAGAATGGTTTCTTTCAGATACGTCAAGGAATAAAGGATGCTATCTTGCTCTATTTTGATGTGAAAGCCAGGAAGTGGACCACTTTAACAAAGATTTCTTATCATCTGAATAATTTTGCTCTGAAGGACGATAAACTCTATATCCCAAGTGATTATGGCTATTGGATCTACGATATTGCAACGAAAAAGTTTGAGCAGGTAGAGAAGTTTACGCTGATGGATGGCTCATCGTTAGAAACAGACTGCAATATGCTTGCCTTCGACCGCCAGGGGGGAATGTGGATAGGAACAGAAAAAAGGGGTGTGCTTTATTCTGGTCCTATGGCATCACCTTTTCATATCTACCGTATGGAACAGCCCGAATGCATTCCATTTTTTAAGATTCTGGGACGAATACCGCAGCCAAACATAGAGTATCGTGGCATTGCCTCTAACTGCCTGTTCCGTGACAGTCGTGAGTGGCGTTGGCAGGGAACCATGCGTGGTCTTTATCTATATCGCTCTGAGGATGAAAAACCAATCGTTTTTACCAAGCAAACTGGACTCCCCAATAATGTTGTTCATGCTGTTGTAGAAGACAAAAATCATAATATATGGGTTTCTACATCTGCAGGTATCTCTTGCATATTGATAGAGCATGAAGAACCCGTATTTGTGAACAGTTTCACGGCTCTGGATAATATCCCCATCGAGTCCTTTAAAAATAATCGTGCACTTTCGTTGGACGATGGTACTATTATGATGGAGGGATTAGATCATATCGTGACGTTCCATCCTGACTCGTTTGGTGTCATCAACGACAGAAAGCCTCATAAGCTTTATCCAAAGATGACGCGATTGCAGGTGAATGGAAATATTGTTCTGCCAGGAGAGAAACTCGATGGCAACGTGGTGATAGATCAAGCCTTCACACGTGCTACGGATATCAGCCTGAATAGTGATCAGAACTCGCTATCCTTGACATTTTCGGCACTGAACTATTTCCGTCCTTTGCAGACTTATTATCGTGTAAGGGTGATTGGATTGGATAATCAAGGCGAGTGGCAGACATTCTGCTATAATGACGAACATGAGCAGGTTGACATTCAGGGACGATTGCATCTGTCGTTGCTCGGACTGTTGCCTGGTGATTACACGCTGGAAGTTCAGGCTTCGATGTTTCCTGACCTATGGGAAGGTGAACCTTTTAAATGGCAGATTCATGTCAACCAGCCTTGGTGGCAGACGCAGGCAGTGCACATACTTCTAGGCTTACTTGTTTTGACGTTGGTGATCTTTAATTTCGTTATCTACAATAAGAATACGCGTCTGCGTGTACGTAGGGCTAATGCTGAAGGTGAGATGATTAGAAAGATATGCTCGTTTGTAGAGCGCTGTGATTCTTTCTCCACGGAGGTCCTGATGCCCAATCAAGAGGATTTGGCTGGTAACATGCGAAACGAAAGTGCCAAGTTGTCGCCAGAGTTTATTGCCGTCATGTTGAAGATCATTCCCTTTGTGCGTCAACAGGACAGACGTTCTCTTACGATGCAGAAACTGAGTCAGGCATGTGAGATTAGTGTGGTGAAACTGTATGAGTTGATGTCAAGCGAACTCTATAAGAATCCACGAGAGCTGGCTCGAGTCTTTCGTCTGCAGCGTGCTGCAAATTTGTTGCGCACCACCAATTTCTCAATAGAAAATATTGCCAAGGAGTGTGGGTTCTATACACCAAATTATTTCCTTGGAAATTTCTTCCATGAATTTAAGATGACGCCCAAAGAATATAGAGCTAAGAAGAATTAAAGTCGGAATGTCTTTTGTTGGTATCCGACGAGTCGCCAAACGCGTTCGCCTGTGCCGCGATAATAGACAAAAGCTTGATAGGTGTTTTCTGTTTGAAAGAATGAACCTTCCTCAGGAACAAGATGAGTGGTGCCGTCCATGTCCTTCATCAGAAAGTGGTAGTTGTAGTATCCCAGCTTCTGCATGATAGTGGCATGATAGGCTTTCTGTTGTTCATCGTAATTCATGATATAATAATCCTTGTCTTCTGTTGTCCATCGTCCATCGACGATAATATGAGCATTGTCATAGGGACGTTCAGCTCTTAGGATGTAGTGTACAAAGACATATTCTGATGTTCGTGATGCTTCGTAGTTGTCGCTGTTACGTAGTAAAAAGGCACCGTTGGCATCTTCATCGTAGAGGTAGCTGGATTGCATGGAACAAGGAAAGGGAACAGCATGATAGGCCTCGTCTTCTTCGTCCCAGGTAATGGAGGCCAACCCCATAGTAATATGACTTGGGTCTAGAACCTCAAATTTATGGTATTCGTTGCCTGCTTCAAAAATGAGGTGGCGATTGTGCTCCCAGCGCAGACTTTTAGGTGTGATATAGTTGGGCGCAATATTTTCCTTCAGATTGTCCTCACGTCCGTTTTGGAGAACAAAGGTTTGTAGTTGTTCATCAGGGCGAGTGACATTGATCGTGTTAAAGTTGATTGTCATGTTCACTTGCTGATGACTCTTGTTGAGGTCTATATCGGTATTTGTTGTTATGCCGAGGCCAATATTCATCAACGATTCAGACACTCGAAACTCCACGATGGCAACTGTTTCGCCGTCTTGGTCTTCATCGTTAATGTATAGACGATAGTTTCCGCTCTGCTTGATGTTGCATTGAGAATTTGGGAACCTGTAGTTGTAGTGGGTGTAGAGTGTGCGGGTGTTGATGGAGTTCTCGTAGTCTTCAATCGGAGTGTCGTTGAATCCCACTAGCCAGTCGCTTTCAAAAATACCTTCTGCTGGTGTCCAGTCAGGATTGCATGGCTCCAGGTGGCAAACGTAACGGTGGTAGTTGTGTGAAAGTTCGTCGAAGCCTATCTGCAGATAATCGTTGCTACCTAATTGAAGTACGGGTAGGGATGTGAAGTCATCATTGAGAACCACTTCGAGTGATTTGACATTTGGCGAGATGACTTGATGATGTGCGCTTGTCAAAATGGGAACAAGCATCAGCAGATAGAGTAGTCGCTTCATAACTGTCTTTTTCTTAAAATGAAAAAAGGAAGTCTGCTAAAAGTAAACAGCAGACTTCCTTATCGTAAATGATCGATTTTTTACTTCTTGTTCAGTGCGAGGTCGATCTCAACAGCGATAGATACGGTGGCACCTACCATGGGGTTGTTACCAATACCCAGGAAGCCCATCATCTCTACGTGTGCAGGTACTGATGAAGAACCAGCAAACTGAGCATCAGAGTGCATACGACCCAGTGTGTCGGTCATACCGTATGAAGCGGGACCTGCAGCCATGTTATCGGGGTGCAGAGTACGACCGGTACCACCACCTGAAGCTACTGAGAAGTAGGGCTTACCAGCGAGTACGCGCTCCTTCTTGTAGGTACCAGCTACGGGGTGCTGGAAACGGGTTGGGTTGGTTGAGTTACCAGTGATTGATACATCAACGTTCTCCTTCCACAGGATGGCTACACCCTCACGAACATCGTCAGCACCATAGCACTTAACCTTGGCACGAGGACCGTCAGAGTAAGCAACTTCCTTAACGACCTTAACCTCACCGGTGTAGTAGTCGAACTGAGTCTGTACGTATGTGAAACCGTTGATACGGCTGATGATCATAGCAGCGTCCTTACCAAGACCGTTCAAGATAACGCGAAGAGGCTTCTTACGAACTTTGTTTGCCTTCTCTGCAATCTTGATGGCACCCTCGGCAGCAGCGAATGACTCGTGACCAGCCAAGAATGCGAAGCACTCAGTCTCCTCGCGGAGCAGACGGGCAGCCAGATTACCGTGACCAAGACCAACCTTACGGTCGTCGGCAACAGAACCGGGGATACAGAAGCTCTGCAGACCGATACCGATAGCCTCGGCAGCCTCGGCAGCGCTCTTTACACCCTTCTTGATAGCGATGGCAGCACCGCATACATATGCCCATTTTGCGTTCTCGAAGCAGATACGCTGGGTCTCTTCACACATCTGGTAGGGATCAACGCCAGCCTTCTCGCAAATCTCGTTAGCCTCTTCAATGCTATTGATGCCGTTCTCCTTCAGAGCAGCCAGCACCTGATTGATGCGACGCTCGTAGCTCTCGAATGATACTTTTCTAATCATAATTTCTATCCTCCTTACTCTTTACGTGGGTCAATAGCCTTAACAATTCCCTGCTCAGCAGTGGTACGACCATAAGAACCAGTGAACTTCTTCACAGCCTCGTTGGCGTCCATGCCGTCCTTGATGGCTTCCATCATCTTGCCCAGGTGTACGTACTCGTAGCCACAAACCTGATTGTCCTTGTCCAGGAACTGCTTGGTGATGTAACCCTCGGTCAGCTCCAAGTAGCGTGTGCCCTTAGCAACTGTACCGTAGAGAGTACCTGTCTGTGAACGCAGACCCTTACCCAGGTCTTCCAGACCAGCACCAATAACCAGACCGCCCTCAGAGAAAGCACTCTGTGTGCGTCCGTATACGATCTGCAGGAACAACTCGCGCATAGCGGTGTTGATAGCATCGCAAACGAGGTCGGTATTCAGAGCCTCGAGGATAGTCTTACCAGGCAGAATTTCAGAAGCCATAGCTGCAGAGTGAGTCATACCTGTGCAACCGATGGTCTCAACGAGAGCTTCCTGAATAACACCGTCCTTAACGTTCAGGCTCAGTTTGCAGGCACCCTGCTGAGGAGCGCACCAGCCAATACCATGGGTATAGCCCGAAATGTCCTTGATCTCTTTGGCCTGAATCCACTTACCCTCTTCGGGGATGGGGGCAGGACCGTGGTTGGGGCCTTTTGCCACAACGCACATGTTTTCAACTTCCTTAGAATAAATCATTGTAACCTATTTTATAATAAAATATGTGTATCGTGCTGCAAAGGTACTGATATTTTTTGAGATTACCTACATTTAGGTAGTTTTTTTATTGCCAAATTATCATAAAAACGGATAGCATTTGCTTATTACCAATAAAAAAGTAGTATCTTTGCAAAGCAAAATGAAAAAGTAACATGCTGAAACAGTTATACATAAAAAACTATGCGTTAATTGACCAACTTGACATTAACTTTGAGTCGGGCTTCTCGGTCATAACCGGTGAGACTGGTGCAGGTAAGAGTATTGTCCTGGGCGCCATCGGTCTTCTTCTTGGACAGCGTGCAGACTCAAAGTCTATCAAACAAGGAGCCGAAAAATGTGTGATTGAAGCTCATTTCGATTTGTCTCGTTATCAGATGGAGGCTTTTTTCGAACAGAATGACATAGAATATGATGCTGAAGATACGATAGTTCGACGCGAACTGACAGCTGCCGGAAAAAGTCGTGCTTTCATTAATGACGAACCAGTGGCACTCTCCTTGATGAAGGAGTTGGGTGATCAACTCGTGGATGTACATTCTCAGCATCAGAATTTGCTTTTGGGAAAACAGGATTTCCAACTTGAAGTGATTGATATTGTGGCAGATGATGAGGCACTTATGGCTCATTATCGTGAAAGCTACGAGAAGATGCATGCAACCGAGCGTGAACTTGAAGATATGCGTCAGGAGATTGCGCGTAATCAACAACAGGTGGACTTTCTGCGTTTTCAGTTTAATGAACTTGATGCGGCCGGGCTCGTTGATGGTGAGCAAGATGAGTTGGAGCAGAAACAGGAGCGCATGACGCATGCTGAGGATATTAAACAGGCTCTCTATGAGACGGATACCTTGTTGATGAATGAGGCTACGGGTGCTGTCGGTGCCTTGCGTAAGGCTGCGTCTTCTCTGCATTCCATAGAGCATGTGTTGCCGGAGTTAAAAGATTTGGCAGAGCGCTTAAATTCATGTTATATCGAAGCTAAAGATGTTGCATCGGATGTTAGTGGACAACTGGAGGATGTGGATTTCGATCCTGCAGAACTTGATCATGTAAACGCACGTTTGGACAAAATCTATGATTTGGAGAAGAAATATCGTGTGGAGACTATCGGCGAACTGATCTCTCAGCGCGATAAGCTGAAATGTCAGCTGGATGCCATCGATAATAGTGATGATGCGCTGACTTCATTAGAACGGCGCTTGCAGAAAGAGCGCAATGACGCCACAGAAATTGCAGAGAAGTTGACTAAGAAACGATTGGAGGCTTCTCATCTTATCTACAAAAAGATGATTGCAAGTTTGCAATTGTTGGGGATGCCGCGTGTCACGTTTCAAATCCAAATCGATAAGGCAGATTTGGGGCCAAAGGGTCAGGATCGTGTGGCATTTCTCTTTAGCGCCAACTCTTCAACGCCTTTGTTGCCCATCGCGCAGGTTGCTTCAGGTGGTGAGATTGCTCGTGTGATGCTTTCGTTGAAGGCTATGATTAGTGGTGTGGTGAAGTTGCCAACCATTATCTTTGATGAGGTGGATACGGGTGTTAGTGGAAAAATTGCGGAACAGATGGCACAAATAATGTCGGATATGGGACAGAATGGTCGTCAAGTTATCAGCATTACGCACTTGCCACAGATTGCAGCAAAAGGTTGTGCTCATTATAAGGTCTATAAGGAGGAAACCGACAGCGGCACAAAGAGTCACATGCAGCGTCTCACAAATGATGAGCGTATTAATGAAATTGCTCAAATGCTTAGTGGTAGTGATATCAGTTCGGCAGCCATTGAAAATGCTCGTCAGCTACTGAAGATAAGTTAAACTAAATAATCATATATAAAGCACTTAAAAGATGAAGAAGTTTTCATTTTCAATCATATTAATCTTTTGTTTTAGCTTCACTGTATTGGCAGGTCAACCCTCATGGACTAAGAAAATGTCGAAAGCGGTGTTTACGCTTAAGACATTCTCTGCCGATGGAGAACTGCTGGGCAGTACCAGTGGCTTTTTTGTGGGAGAGCATGGCGAGGCTATCAGTAGCTATGCCCCTTTCAAAAATGCAGCTAAGGCAGTGGCTATTGATGAATCAGGAAAAGAATGGGAGGTGGAGAAGATACTTGGAGCCAACGAGACTTATGATGTGATTAAGTTTCGTGTGGCTATTAAGAAGTCGCAATCCGTAGAGCTGGCTACTGCTAATCCCGCACTGAATAGTCCTTGCTGGATATTGCCTTATAAAGGGGCAAAATCGCTGGTGCAGACGAAGATTCTGAAGACTGAGACGTTTAATACGGATTACACATACTTCACGATGTCGCTTCAGTCGCCTTTAGATCTGGTTGGGTGTCCGTTGGTGGATGAAAGTGGTAAGGTCTTAGGATTGATACAACCCAAGAATAGCGAAAGTGATACGCTGGCCTATGCCGTTGGTGCAGCCTTTGCCGAACAATTGAAGTTGACAGGTCTGGGGCTTAATGATCCTGCCTTGCGTGCAGTACATATCAAGAAAGCTATACCGGATGACTTAAACCAGGCGCAGTTGATGTTGCTCATGGCTGGTGCACAGGACTCGTTGACATTTGCTACTGTTATCTCCGACTTCTTGACTCAGTTTCCTAAGGAACCAGATGGTTATGTGAGCAGAGCCCAGCAGTCCTATTCGTATGGTCATTTTGATGAGGCCCTGCAGGATATCAATAGGGCCTATGAATTATCTCCACAGCCGAATTACTTGTATCAGAAGGGTACCATACTATTTGCTCAAGATAAGTATGCCGAGGCTTATGATTTGTATCAGTCTTTGTTTGATTCGTCTGTTCGTTCTGCCGATTTGTTCTTTATGGCTTCTCAGTGTAAGGCGAAGCTGAATGACAGTATTGCACAGCAAGCATTGCTTGATAGTTGTGTGGCACAATTCAGTCGTCCTTTGCTGAAAGAAGCTGCGCCATATCTTTTGGTTCGTGCGCAGGTAAGACTTCAAGCAAATCGTTTTCGTGACGCTGTTGCTGACCTGAACGACTATGAACAGTTGATGAAGAGCCAGCTGAACGACAATTTCTATTATATCCGTTATCAGGCGGAAGTGGGCGGAAGACTGTTTCAACAGGCCTTGAATGATATTGAAAAAGCTATAGAATTGGCACCTCAAAATGAGTTCTATTATGCTGAAAAAGCGTCACTTTTAGTGCGTGTAGGAATGTATGATGACGCGATAACTACGTCGAAAGCACTTATTCAGTTGCAACCCGACTATAGCGATGGCTATCTGTTTCTTGGTTTGTCTCAATGCTTGAAGGGAGAGAAAGCAGAAGGTATTGCAAACTTGCAGAAAGCAAAGGAACTTGGCGATACGCAGGCAGAGGGCTTAATTCAGAAATATAAATAAAAGCGGAGTTCTTTGGGTATTCCATAAATAAGAACGGAGTTCTTTAGGTGTTACACCTATAAGAATTGACGTTCTTATAGGTGTTAGTAAGGAAGAGGATTTACTCTTCCTTATTTTCTTCATCATAGGGATGCTTGAATACTTTATGGTGAATGAAATCGACAGCCTCCAAACAAACAAGTACCATTGCTGTTGCTGTGGCGGCAACGGCATACATGCCTGTACCTGCTGTCATACCAATGGCTGATGTCACCCAAAGACCAGCAGCTGTGGTGAGTCCTTTTACGACGTTCTTTTGAAAGATGATGGTGCCGGCTCCAATAAAGCCAATGCCGCTGACGACCTGAGCTGCAATACGGCTTGGGTCGCGTTGTATGCCTTGTATGCCTACAAAATCATCGAAACCGTGAAGTGAGAGTACCATGAAAAGTCCGCTGCCAAGTCCTACGAGGAAATGGGTACGGAAGCCGGCTTCCTTTGATCTGTATTCGCGTTCGAAACCGATGGCACCGCCTAATAGTGCTGCAATGAAGATGTTTAAAATATAGCCAGTAGTCATGATGTTTATTGTTTTATTTTAGATAAGGATTCATGCTTAGTTCATCACGGATGATTGTCTTTGGGCCGTGTCCTGTATAGACGATGGTGTCTTCAGGAAGTTTGGCAACGATGCGATGCATGCTGTTCATCAGTTCTGTCCATGAACCGCGCTGTAGGTCGGTACGTCCTACGCTCATCCTGAAGAGTGTGTCGCCAGAGAATGCAACCTTTTCCTCTTCGCAGTAGAACAGCACGCCACCTGGCGAGTGGCCCGGCACGTGAAGAACCCTTAGTTGGTGATTGCCAAAACGGATGATGTCGCCATCATTCAGAAATGCTCCTACAGGTGGTACCTGCAGGTTGATGGAGGCGCCCATCATGGCTGTGGTTTGCTCGTTGGTTGCAAGATACAGGAACTCGTCGTCGTGGTGCATCTCGGGTTTTAAGCCAAAGTGCTGATAGATAGTTCCCGCTCCAAACACATGATCGAAATGTGCATGTGTGCAGAGCAGATGGATGGGCTTCAGTTCTTGATGACGGATGTAGTCGACAATAGCATTGCGCTCTTCTTCGAAAAAAGCGCCACAGTCAATGATGACGCACTCCTTGCTTTCATCACTGACAATGTAGCAGTTCTCCTGTAGAGGATTGACGACGAAGGTCTTGATGTCAAACTGGGACATAGATGCAATGCTTTTCTTTGAACCACTCTTCTTGGAAGTACTGGGTCAGTTCCATCGTTTGAACGATTCTGCGGAACGGACGGCTCTCAGCCTGAAGGTCACCTCCTTTGAGGCAGATGACGCCATTGGGCATGGCGTTCCGCTGATTGGTGGAGATGTTCTTCTTCACGATTTTCATCAAGTCGGGTAGGGGCATCACGGCTCTGCTTACCACGAAGTCGTACTTGCCCTTTTCGTCTTCGCCACGCAGATGTTCAGGATGACAGTTTTCCAAACCAATAGCCTGGCAGACTTCCTGTGCCACACGTATTTTCTTACCAGTTCCATCTATCAGTTTAAACTGACATTCAGGAAACAAGATGGCTAGGGGAACACCAGGAAAACCGCCACCTGTGCCAAAGTCGAGAATCTCTGAACCTGGTTTGAAGCCAATGAACTTCGCGATAGCCAGGGAGTGAAGCACATGGTGCTCGTAGAGATTGTCGATGTCTTTGCGCGAGATGACATTAATCTTCTCGTTCCATTCGTGATAAAGAGCATCAAGGGCAGCTAGTTGTTCTAGCTGCCTTGATGTCAGATTAGGGAAATATTTCTCAATGATATTCATATTTATATTACTTCAATGCCTTGTTGTTTGCAGAGTTCCAAACTCATCTCCTTCAACTTGAACTTCTGGATCTTGCCAGAGCCCGTCAGTGGGAACTTGTCAATGAAGAATACGTACTTTGGAATCTTATAGCGGGCAATCTTGCCGCGACAGAACAGCTGGACATCCTCTGCAGTCATCTTTGCACCCTCTTCAAGGATGATAAAGGCACCAACGGCCTCGCCATACTTCTTCGAGGGAACAGCAGCCACCTGCACATCGCGAATGCCTGGCATGTGGTAGAGGAACTCTTCGATTTCGCGTGGGTAGATGTTCTCACCACCGCGGATAATCATATCCTTGATGCGACCAGTGATCTTGTAGAATCCTTGTTCGTCTTTCACGCCCAGGTCGCCAGAATGCAGGTAGCCGTTTTTGTCGATAACCTCGGCTGTGGCTTGTGGGTTCTTGTAGTAGCCCTTCATCACGTTGAAACCCTTACAGCACATCTCTCCCTGTACACCTACGGGGCACTCTTCGCCAGTTTCTGGGTCAAGCACTTTGACGTCAACGAATGGGAAGTCGCGACCTACGGTGGTGCAGCGCTGTTCGAAGGTGTCGTTCAGGCAGGTCTGCGTCATACCTGGCGAAGACTCTGTCAAACCATAAACGCTGGTGATGGTCATATACATCTTTTCGGATACCTGCTTCATCAGTTCGATGGGGCAGAGAGAGCCTGCCATGATGCCTGTGCGCAGACAAGAGAGGTCGAACATGTCGAACATGGGGTGGTTGAGCTCTGCGATAAACATCGTGGGCACGCCATAAACGGCAGTACAACGCTCTTTGTGAATAGAAGCAAGAACCACCAGTGGGTCAAACTTCTCTACCATCACCTCGGTGCAACCGTGGGTTAAGCAGTTCATCGTAGCCAGCACAACGCCGAAACAGTGGAACAAGGGCACGCATACGCAGAGCTTGTCGTCCTGGGTGAATCCCATGTTCTCGCCAGTGAAGTAGCCATCGTTGGCAATGCCATAGTGGGTCAGCATGACACCCTTAGGGAATCCCGTGGTGCCGCTGGTGTACTGCATGTTGCACACGTCGTGGCAGTTCACGTTCTTCTTCATCTCGTTGAGTGTGTCGTCCTCAACGTTTTGTCCCAGCAACAGCAGTTCGGCAGTGTTGTACATACCGCGATATTTCTCCATACCAATATATACCACATTCTTCAGGTAGGGGAAGCGTTCGCTGTTCAGATGGCCGCGTTCGCAGGTCTTCAACTCGGGAAGCATCGTGTAGGTCATGTCCACGTAGTTACAATCCCATGTGCCATCGGTGATGCAAAGCACCTCCATGTCAGAGTCTTTGCAAAGATATTCCAACTCGTTCTGCTTATAGTTCGTGTTCACGGTTACCAGTACGGCACCAATCTTGGCGGTGGCATAAAGGAACGTGAGCCAATCGGGTACGTTGGTAGCCCAGATACCTACGTTCGAACCTTTCTTGACGCCAATAGAGATGAGGCCTTTGGCCAGATTATCGACGCGCTCGTTGAACTGGCTCCAGGTGAAGCGCAGGTCGCGGTCAGAGTAAACGATATACTCCTTGTCGGGGGTAGTCTCGGCCCAGTGCTCGAGCCACTGTCCCAACGTGCGTTCAGAGAGGGTATAACCAGTGCTGCCTGTTTCGGCAGGATATGTTCTGTCTGGCAGGGGTCTGCCTGCCATGTCTATTTTTACGTTGCTCATCCTTTATCTATGTTTAGAAAGGAATATAAACTATAGCCATGATTTTTGCGGCTTTGCCTTCAGCACCGTGGATATGGTGCTTCACGATGGAGTCGTAGTAGATGCTGTCGCCTTCCTTCAGCGTGTATTTCTCTTTGCCGTAGTCAATCTCTATTTCTCCCTGCATGACGAAGATAAACTCCTCGCCCTCGTGGGCAGATGAAATGAATTCTTTCTCCTCGCTAGGTTGAATATCTACAATAAATGGCTCCATGTGGCGGCCAGCCTTCTGCTTGGCCAATGGGTGATATTCCATATGTTTGCGTGCATCAGTCGTTCCGTTAGAGAAGCTAATGCTCGTCTCCTGTTCGCGGTCTTTGGCACGGCATACTACAGGGCCTATTGCGTCGTTGTCATCCATGAAAGTGCCTAGTCTCACACCTAGTGCACGTGCAATCTTGATTAACGGTCCCAGCGATGGTAGGTTTTCATTGTTTTCGATAGCGATAATCTGGTCGTTGCTCAGACCACTACGTTCTGCAATCTCTTCAAGTGAGAGTTTCTTAGTTTCTCGGATGCTTTTGATTTTCGATCCGACAAGGGAATGCTGATTGGACATAATCTTCTTTTTGATATTAGTGTTATCTGTTTAATTTTGGTGCAAAGATACAAAAAAAGCATGAAACGCAAAAAGAAAACTTGTTTTTCTTTCCTTATCATGCCGTGCGTAGAGCTATCCGAAGAGAGCTCTCAGGGCTTCTTCAACCTTGCGTACGGGGTGAAGTTCTATTTTGTATTTCTTGGGATTGATGCCCTGCATGTTGTATTTTGGTATGATCATATGCGAGAATCCCAACTTCTCGGCTTCTGCTATTCGCTGCTCAATTCGGTTTACAGGGCGCACCTCTCCACTCAGTCCTACTTCGCCCGCCATACACCATCCGCTCTCTATCGGCGTGTCAACATTACTGCTCAGTACGGCGGCAATCACTGAAAGGTCCATGGCGAGGTCTGTGACACGAAGTCCACCGGCTATATTAATGAACACGTCCTTCTGCATCAGTTTGAATCCAACGCGCTTTTCGAGCACCGCTAAGAGCATGTTCAGACGGCGCTGGTCGAAGCCCGTGGCAGAGCGCTGAGGCGTGCCGTAGGCAGCAGAAGATACCAGCGCCTGGGTCTCTACGAGGAAAGGTCTGACGCCTTCGATGGCACTGGAAATGGCAATTCCAGAGAGACCTTCGTGGTCTTGCGTGAGGAGAAGTTCTGAGGGATTACTTACCTGTCTGAGTCCTGTTTGCTGCATTTCATAAATACCTAGTTCCGAGGTACTTCCAAATCGATTCTTAATGCTTCGCAAGATGCGGTACATGTAGTGCTGATCACCCTCGAATTGTACGACCGTGTCCACAATGTGTTCCAATATCTTAGGACCAGCCAGTGTTCCCTCTTTGGTGATGTGTCCAATGAGTATCACAGGCACCCCACTGGTCTTTGCAAAGCGGAGCAAAGAAGAGGCGCACTCCCTTACCTGCGCAATGGAACCCGCACTCGATTCCACCTCGTCAGTGGCTATCGTTTGTATAGAGTCAATGATCACCAACTCGGGTTTTTCTTCCTTGATATGCTCAAAAATATGCTCCAGTGAGTTCTCGCAAAGGATAAGGAAATTGTCAATATCTTTGTGTGGAATACGCTCTGCTCTCATCTTTAACTGATGAGCACTTTCTTCACCGCTGACATATAGGATTCGTTTCTCAGGCATGTTCAGGGCCGTCTGTAGCGAAAGGGTAGATTTGCCGATGCCTGGCTCGCCGCCAAGAAGCACGATAGAGCCAGGAACCAAGCCACCTCCCAGCACGCGGTTCAGCTCTTCGTCGTGCATATCGATGCGCGGGTCATCGTGACTACTGATGTCGCGAAGACGCTGCACACGGTTGTTTCTCAGTGCGTGGCCCGCTTGTGCGGCTATTGAGGTGGCCGTAGAACGACTGCTGTCAGACTCTATTTTGATTTCCTTAAACGTGTTCCATTGCCCACATGCAGGACATTTGCCAATCCATTTAGCCGACTCCTGTCCGCAATTGGAACAGACATAAGCAGTTTTTCCTTTACTCATCTGGTTTTTAAGTTTTTTTTATGCTACAAAGTTACACATTTATTTCGTAGTATCAAAGAAAATATTTACTTTTGCGACAAAATCGAAATAAGTGATGAAATACACCTATATATATATACTAGCAATCATGTTGGTTTATGCTTGTTCGTCTTCTACCGAAGAAAAACAACAAATTGAGCAAGAGGCTTTGCTGCAGAAGATGAAGGAGGATTCGCTGGCTTTGAAGATAGCCGTGATGCCAACTCTCGATTGTATGCCGCTGTTTCTTGCTGAGGCTCATGGCATGTTCCAGCGTGAAGGTGTAGATGTTCGATTACTTAGCTATACGGCTCAGATGGATCAAGACACAGCCTTCCAGCGAGGAAGGGTAGAGGGACTTGTCACCGACTTGGTGCGAGCAGAGCATTTGAAGCTGCAAGGCACACCACTTGACTACGTATCATCCACCAACCTCTATTGGAAGCTCATCACCAATCGTACGGCGCGCATTGCCCGCCTGAAGCAGTTGGAAGACAAGATGGTGTCTATGACGCGCTATTCAGGTACGGATTTCCTGATCGACTACCTGGTGGACAGCCTCAAACTCAAGTCAGATTATGTTTTTCGCGTGCAGGTCAACGACGTGACAGTGCGCATGGATATGCTGCGTAATGGCGTGATGGACGCTCTCTTCTTGCCAGAGCCAATGGCAACAGAGGCACACAATAAGAAGCATCGCCAGCTGTTTGACAGTCGCGACCTTGACATACAACTTGGCGTGATGGCCTTTAATCCCATTGTTCAACAAGACACCATGCGTCAGCGCCAGATGAAAGCCTTTGTAAAGGCCTATAATATGGCGTGCGACTCGCTCAATACTAAAGGACTAAAAAACTACAAAACTATAATCACTCAGTATTGTCTTACAGATGAGACAATCTGCGATTCGCTGCCAGCCAACTTGACCTATCATCACATCACGCCTCCTCGCGATGCCGATGTAAAGAAAGCAAAAGACTGGTTGAATCGAAACCTAAACCAACAAACCAAAAACAATGCAACAAAATGAAACTCTAAATGCGATTATCGGACTTATCGAGAATCGACGATTAGGTAAAGCCATTGACGAACTTGAGAATTATCTGCTATCGCACACCGGCATGCGCGATATGGAGATACTGTCTGGCATCAGGTCTGACTATCAGTTGATGGCAGAATACTGGCAACGAGGGTTTGCCGATACCAAACGTGCAGAACTGTACGACAAGTTGCTACGCCGTCTGTATATGCTCACAGTGAATGTGATGATACACCAGCGCATTCGCAATAGCTCTTTCTTGAATTCCCTGTATAATCGCCCACGCCAGATCAGAAAAGATTGGGCTATGTCTAATCTGAAACACGATCTCGAAACGTTTGTTTCTACGATAACTGTACTGGAACTGGAACCCCCACATACGCGTCAGGCAAAGCTCGACCTAATCTATCAGGAGCATCAGGACCTGATGCACGACCTCTTCGACTATATCCTGACTTCACGCCTGTGGAAAGATTGTCTGGCAGACGCTTTCGAAGATATCCTGCTGTCGCCTACGATAGATATCAACGACCAGCAGTTGATCGTGAGTGCCATCACCATATCTGCTATGAATGCATTCGGACCTAACAAGTTCAAGGTCTTGATGCATGTCTATCAGAAGGCCACCGACGAACGACTGCGCCAGCGTGCCCTCGTGGGATGGGTGCTCTCAATGAATGCCGAGCGTGCGTTACTCTATACAGAGATGAAGGATTTGATTCGCGAGGTGTGCAGCGACGAGAAGTGCTGCAAGGAGATCACCGAGTTGCAGATGCAGATGCTGTACTGCATGGATGTGGAGAGCGACAGCAAGAAGATACAAAACGAGATCATGCCCGACCTGATGGCAGGCAATAATCTGCGCATCACGCGTCATGGGGTAGAGCAGAAAGAAGACGACATCCTGGAAGACATCTTGCATCCTGATGCTGCCGAGCAGAATATGGAGCGCATGGAGATGAGCATGCAGAAGATGATAGACATGCAGAAGCAAGGTTCAGACATCTTCTTCAGTGGTTTCTCTCAGATGAAGCGCTTCCCGTTCTTCAATGATGTACTCAACTGGTTCATGCCTTTCTATCCGCAGCATCCCACGATCAGTCAGATATGGAACAACTCAAAGGCCAAGAGTGTGCTGCACAACCTCATCAAGGTGAGTGCCTTCTGCGACAGCGACCTCTATTCCTTCGTGTTGGCTTTCGACCAGGTGTATCAGCGCCTGCCTGGTGACATGCTGAAGATGATCAACGAAGGCGAGGCTTCTGCTGTGATCCTAGGCGGACAAATCGCTGAGGAGGAGAAGCGCAATCCTGCTTTCATTCGCCGACTCTATCTGCAGAATCTCTATCGTTTCTTCATGCTCTTCCCTTATCGCAACGAATTCCAGAATCCATTCTCGTCAGACGCCAGTCTTATAGAGTATGCTTTCTTTGGCAATAAGTTGTTCAGGGACACGCCGCTGGAGAGCCATTTCGTAGAGGTGGCCGCCTTCATGGTGAAGCATCATTACTATAAGGAGGCTCAGAGCGTGTTGGAAAACTGCAGTGAAACGTTGCGCGACTATCAGTTCTATATGTTGAAGGGCAGCATCTTGCGCCACTTTGATCGCATCAACTCCTACCAGTATCAGATGGCGCTCAGCCTGAAGCCACACGATGAAAGGGCGATGGCAGCTCTGGCCAGAGCCTATTTCTCAGAGGGAGCCTATGAGGGCGCGATGAAGATATACGAGGATCTGCTGGTAGAGCATCCTGACAACAAGGGCTATCAGCTCAACGATGCCGTGTGCCTCATTCACGTGAAGCGCTATGAGGAGGCCATGAAACTGCTTTATAAGTTGTCTTATCTTTATCCTGACGACGTCGAGATACAGCGCGTCTTCGCGTGGGGCCTCACCGTCAATCGCAAGTTTGACCAGGCGGAAAAGATATTCTCGCAGTTGCTCACCACAGAGACGCCCAACGTACAAGACACCTTGAACTATGGCTATTGCCTATGGTTCGAGGGAAAGCCACTGGATGCTTCCAGCATTTTCCGTGCTTTGAATGAAAAGCATGTGGACTTCGAGCGAGAGTTTAAGTACGAAGAAGAGCTCATCGCCGCGATGGGCATCGGCGATGCAGAAGTGCACCTGATGCTAGATACCATCTGCGTGGGACACTGATTGTGATTAAAGGAGTGGGCTGAGCAGATAGGCGAACCATCCACGAAACTTTTGCCAGGGGGTGCGGAATTCGTTCCACACCTCCTTTGTCATATAGACGCTTTCCTGCTTGTCTCTGTCAAACATATGGTCCAGCTCACGGGTGGTCTCCTTGTCGATGATCACGGCATTCTCTTCGTAGTCGAAGCGAAGGCTGCGTGCGTCAAGATTGGTGCTGCCTATGGTGCAGAACTTCCCATCTACCATCATGATCTTAGAGTGGTGGAAGCCTGGTTGGTAGAGCCACACATGGGCCCCTTTCTTCATCATGCGATGCATGTTGTAGAAAGCACAGTCGGGCGTCAGGGGGATGTCGCTCTTGGCCGATATCATCAGTTCCACCTTCACGCCGCGCTTGATGGCCCTTTTCAGCGCTTTGGTGATGCAGGGGCGCAGGGTGAAGTAGGGGTTGATGATGCGTATTGAGTCTTGGGCGTCGTCGATGGCGTTGACGTAGAAATAGCGCATCACGTCGTTGGTGGTGCGAGGCTCACGGTTCACTATTCCAATACATTTGTTGCCAGCATCCTCGCCACGAAAGTATTCCGCCTTCTGGCTGATATCCTCCTGGGTAGTCTTCTTCCAAATCTTGGCAAAGATATGCTGCAGGTCGTTGACGGTGTTGCCCTCTATGCGGCAGTGCATATCGCGCCAGGCCCCCACCTGCTCTGTGCCTTTGATGTAGTAGTCGGCCACGTTCATGCCACCAGTGTATGCTATCTTGCCGTCGATGACTACTATTTTCCTATGATCACGCGGCCAGATGTGGTTCACCCAGGGGAACCTGATGGGGTCAAACTCCCAGATATCTATTGAGTCGCTGCGCAGCGCTTCTACGTGCTTTTTCAGCAGGGGCTGATTGTTGGAGTCGTTGCCAAAGGCATCAAACAGTGCACGCACCTCCACACCCTCGCGTCGTTTCTCTTTCAGGATGTCGAAGAGCAGCATTGCTATCGAGTCGTTTCTGAAGTTGAAATACTCCAGATGGATGCTGTGGCGCGCCTGGCGTATGTCCTGAAACAAGCAGTCGAACTTCTCCTGCCCAGACATAATCACCTTGATGCTGTTGTCGTGAGAGAAGCGGATGCCGTAGTCCTTCAGCTGCTGGTAGATGAGAGAGTCTGAAGACGTGCCGCTCTGCTGTGCTTGTGCTGTAGAAAAGCAAAAGGCGAGTGCCACCATGATGAGGCCTCTCGTCTTTATGCCTGTGAGTCTGTTTGTCATTGTCTGTATTTCATGCGGTACTCTGATGGCGAGATACCGAATCGTTCTTTAAACATATTAATAAAGTGCTCGGCAGTGGGAATACCGATGTTGGATGCCAGCTCACTCATGTTGATATTGGTGCGCTGCAGCAGTACGCAGGCACTCTTCAGTCGCAGGTCGCGCACCACCTCGGCAGGCGTCTTTCCAGTGATGTCGCGCACCTTCTGGAAGAAGGGCTTCATGCCCATTCCCATTGCGGCAGCCATTTCCTCAAGATTGATCGTGCCGCGACTCATGTTCTGTTGCACATACTGCTCGATGCTTCTGATCAGCTGTCGGTCAATGTTGTAGGTCATGCTGTCGTCTTCCTGCTCGTTGCCCATGATGAAGGCATCGTCGCTGCCTTCCACGTGGTGATTGCGCACGGCAATAGACACCGTCTTCAGCTCGTCGTCTATGTCCACATGCTTGCTAGCCGTCTCGTAGTCGGCACTCTCGGTGGCGGTGGTCATACTAGAGTTGCGCCCCTCCAGCATGCGCGTCTCGGCACCCTCGATGAGGTTAGAGTCGAGCTCGATAGGTCCGATGCCCAGCAACTTGTTGATGCGCATCACGGCCTCATTCAGATTGAAGGGCTTAGGCAGATAGTCGTCGGCAGCCATCGTGATGTTTTGGTTCATCATCTCGTTGTACGACAACTTCATGTCTGTCATCAGTATGAACTTGATCTTGTTCATCGTGTGGTGCATCTTGATCTGATTACAGAGTTCGCTGCCGCTCATCTCAGGCATATCCTGCTTGCACACAATCAGGTCTGGTTGCACCACCTCGATGTCGGCCAGAGCCTTCTTCACGTTGTCGTAGGGGTGGAAGTCGTAGATGTAGCGCAGGCGGTTGTTGATGAACTTGATAAACTCAGGATTGTCGTCCACGAAAGAGATGCGGAACTTAGACGTGGGCAGATCCTGCGTGGGTCTGATCTCAGAGGTCAGTTCCTCTTCTACCATTTCAGGCAGCGAAAGCTGATCGGAGATGGTGCCCAGCTCGAAGTTCTTGTTCACCACCTGCTGTGCCTTCTCCTCAGGATGCTCCAGTGCCAGCTGCATGTCGCTGACGCGCGTGATGACGGTCAGCATCTGCGAGTGCAGGGCGTTGAGCTGTTCGCGCTCCTCGGGCGTGCTGTCCAGTTCGGCCAGATTCATGATGATAGAGGTCATGCGCGACATGGGTTGACGCAGGTCGTCGCTGGCAGCCTTAATCTCGTCGCGCTGCACGGCCAGCTCTCTGAGGATGGCGTGCTTCTTCACCCACAAGGCCCTCAGCACGTTCCAGCCCTTGCGCCAGATGAAGACGATGCTCGCCAGCAAGAGTGCGTAGATGATGAGCATCCACCACTGCAGGTACCAGGGGCGCTCGATGGTGATCTTCAGCACGCGTTCCTGGTCGCTGATCTGTCCGTCGGCATTCATGGCCTTCACGTGCAGGATGTATGTCTTGCTGGGCAGGTCGGTGAAGGTGACGCCATGTTTCAGTGCGTCGCCGTTTTTCCAGTCGTGATCCAGTCCTTCCATCCAGTACATGAACTGCAGGCGCTCACTCTGGTTGTAGTTGCCGCCGGCAAACTTGATGGTGAATGTGTTCTGACTGCTTTTCAGTGAGAGTCGGCTTATCTCGTTGAGCGCACTGGTCAGTGGCACGTTGCCGTCGTACTCATGTCCTGTGAGTATCTCCTCGTCGCCGATAAACAGCTGTGTCAGCATGACCTGTGGCAGCGATTCAGTGTCGCCCTTAGTCTTTGGTCGCACCATGTTGATGCCGTAGAGTCCGCCCATCACCACTTCGCCATCGGTGCGCGTCAGTATGGCACCAGGGTTGAACTCGTCGCTCTGCAATCCGTCGTTGTGGTCGTAGTTATAGAGACCGTAGTTGAACGTGCCCTCTTCGTGATCTCGCTGTATGACGATGCGGCAGACGCCATTGCTGGTGGTGATCCAGATGTTGTGGTGCTTGTCTTCGGTGATGCCGCAGATGTTGTTGTTGCAGAGACCTATCTTCTCTGTGATCTGCGTCAGATTGTCGTTTTCCATATCCAGCACGTTCACGCCCTCGCGTGTGCCTATCCACAACAGCTTTCTGGAGTCCTCGAAGATGTCCGTGATATAGTTGTTGGTGAACTTCACGATGCTGCTCTGATTGCCCACCAGGTGGGTCATCTCGCCTGTAGAGATGTTCATGATGAAGACGCCCTCCGAGGAGCCTATCAGCAGGCGGTTTCTCGAGGCGTAGAAGAGCGAGGTGATGGAGTTGGTCTTCAGTTTTCCGTTCTCCTTGGTGTAGTTAGAGAACTGGTTCATGCGTGGGTTGTACATCTGCAAACCGCCGTCGGTGGCTATCCAGAGGTTGGCGCTCTTATCCGTGCACAGGTCGTTGATGTGATCATCAATCAGCGTTTTGCGGATGCTGTCGTTGGCCGTAGAGTAGATGATGGCCGTGTTGTTGAAGATGCGTGTCAGTCCGTTTTGCTTCGAGCCCACCCACAGGCTTCCGTCGTTGGTGTAGGCCATTGCCGACACCTTCATGCTGGCCAGACGTCCGTCGTAGTCAATCAGGCCGTTGTCGCTGGTGCCATACCACACCTTTCCGTTGGCATCCTGCGCCATGGCGGTGACGTCGCCGATGAGCTCCGACTGGAACTTATAGATTTTCTCGCCGATATAGGCCACACCAGCCTTGGCGGTGCCTATCCAGAGCAGTCCTGTGTTGTCTATATAGACGCTCTTCACGCCCATGTTGTCGTTGATGCGTCGCATGGGCGACATGCTCTTCAGCTGTACGGGCTCTATGGTGTGGCTCACGGCGTCGATGTGCACCAAGCCGTGACGATTGGTGCCCACCCACACGTTTTTGTTCTTGTCGCTGTAAACGGAGCTCACGGCATAGTCGGCATTGCCGCCTGTCAGTCCCAGCTGGTCGCCGATGTGCGTGTCCCAGATGTTCAGCTTGCGGTCGTAGCAGAACAGGGTGCCCTGTCCGTAGAGCCAGATGATGTTTTTCTTGTCGGTATATACGCGCAGCGTGTTCGAGTGGCGCAGTCGCTGCAGGGCGATGTCCTGGTTCTTCCACACCACGCGCTGCTTCACCATGACGTCGCAGCACACCAATCGGCCGTCGGTATAGACGAGGATGACGCCCTCGTTGCATTCGCCGATGGAGCAGATGTCGCCCTGGGGGATGCCAGTGGCGTCGTTGGTGTAGCCAAACTCATAGAGCAGCTGCTGCTGCATGTCGTAGCAGAACACGCCCTTGCCAGGCTGATAGCCCCACAGGTTCTTGTGGCGGTCGATGTAGATGATGTTGGGAGTGCTCTTCATGCCCAGCTTGCTGAACACTTGTCGCATGTCGCGCTCGAAGTTCTCCGTCTGGGGGTGATAGATGCAGTAGCCTGCCGAGGTCTTCACCCACAGGTCGCCCGAGAGTGCCGCCTGGATGCTCTCCACGTAGCTGTCGGGCAGCGACGATCCGTCTTGCGAGTCGCTCTGGAAGTGGCGAAACGTGTAGCCGTCGTATCGGTAGAGGCCGGCAGGCGTGCCAAACCACATGTATCCTCTGTCGTCCTTCAGGATGCAGTTGATCTGGCTCGAGGTCAGTCCGTCTCTTGCCTCCAGTTTCTTATAGAGGTATTCTGCAGCTGCGGCCGTCTGCAGGAGTGCAGACAGCAGCAACAGGGTGGTGCAGATTTTTCTTATTCCTTTCATATAGTAGTAATAGAGTTCTAATCGAAATTAGGTGTGTGTGTTATAGCATGCAGGAGTAGTGATCCACGACGCCCAGCAGGTGGCGCTCCTCGCTGACCACCAGCACCGAGTGTATCTTGTAGCGCTGCATGATGCTCTGTATCTCAGAGATCTTCGTCTCTGCCGATACCGTCTTCGGCTCGCGTGTCATGATGTCGCTCACGGTATGGTCTATAAAGCCTGCCTGCCAGCGCTCCATGGCGCGACGTATGTCGCCGTCGGTAATGAGGCCCACGATCTTGTCGTCCACTGTGGCCACACCCAGCCCCAGCTTGCCTTTGCTCACCAGAATGATGGCTTCGCCCAGATGCATATCAGGGCTGATGATGGGCAGGTCGTCCTCGCGCATCACGTCTTGCGCCGTGGTGAGCAGACGCTTACCCAGTTCGCCGCCAGGGTGGAAGTGGGCAAAGTCCTGCGGACGGAAGTTGCGCTTCTGCATCAGTGCGATGGCCAGCGCGTCGCCCATGGCCAGTGTGGCGGTGGTAGAGCTTGTGGGTGCCAGGTTCAGCGGGCACGCCTCTTTCTTCACGCCCACGTTCAGGTGGCACGTAGAGTATTTGGCCAGCAGCGACTGCGGGTTGCCGCTCATGCCGATGATGGGTATCTGCATGTGCAGCACCATGGGGATGAAGCGCAGCAGCTCGTCTGTCTGTCCAGAGTTGGAGATAGCCACCACCACATCTTCATGTGTCATCACGCCCAGGTCGCCATGATAGACGTCGAGCGGGTTGATGAAGAAAGCCGGTGTGCCTGTCGATGACAGCGTGGCGGCAATCTTTGCGCCGATGTGTCCGCTTTTGCCCACACCCGTCACGATCACCTTTCCCTTGCAGTCGTACATCAGGTTCACAGCCTTCTCGAAGTTGATGTCTATCTTCGGTATCAGTTCCAATAGTGCTTCGGCCTCGTCTTTGATGGCCTGTATTCCATATTCTATAGTTGTCATGCCAGTATGTCCTTGATAAGTCCCTCCAATTTGTTCAGCTCAAGCATGTTGGCTGCATCGCTCAGTCCTTGGTCTGGGGTGGGGTGCACCTCGAAGAAATAGCCTGTGGCGCCAAAGGCCTTGGCAGCCAGCGCCATGGCGGGCACGAAGCGGCGGTCGCCACCCGTCTTGCCCCCTGCAGCATCAGGGCGCTGCACACTGTGCGTGCAGTCCATCACCACCGTGGGCACTATCTCTTTCATGTCGGCAATGTTGCGGAAGTCCACCACCAGGTTGCCATAACCCATCATGTTGCCGCGCTCCGTCAGCCACACCTCCTCGGCGCCTGCCTCGCGCGCCTTTTCCACGGGGTAGCGCATGTCGCGCCCGGCCAGAAACTGCGCCTTCTTGATGTTCACCGTCTTGCCCGTCTTTGCCGCTGCCACCAGCAGATCCGTCTGCCTGCACAGAAAGGCGGGTATCTGAATGACGTCGCACACCTCGCCAGCAGGGGCTGCCTGCCACGCCTCGTGTATGTCCGTCAGTATCTTCAGCCCGTATTTCGACTTCACGTCGCTCAGCATCTGCAGCCCCTTGTCTATGCCAGGGCCGCGAAAAGAGCGTATCGAAGTGCGGTTGGCCTTGTCAAACGAGGCCTTGAATATGATGTCCGTGTCCAGACGCTTGTTGATGTCCACCAGTTTCGCTGCCACTACATCCAGCAGCTCGGCCGACTCAATCACGCAGGGACCTGCAATGAATTTTATTTGTTTGCTCATTATTACAATAATGTTTATTAGACGTGCAAAGATACGTATTTCCACCGAAACTGCCAAGAATTCTACAAAGAATTGATAGAAAAAGCGAAAAAAACGATAAAAACTTTGCGGCGTACAAAGTTTTTTTATACTTTTGCAGCCGAAAACATAATCAATCAGCCTTTCTGCCTAGGCAGGGGCCCATTAAGTTTAATTAAAAAATTATCTAACAATGAAAAAGATTGTAATGACACTGGTTGCTATTTTCGCAACTGTAACTATGAATGCACAAGACATGTATGTTGGAGGTACCGCAGGTCTTTCTACCGATGGTAACAACAATCGCGAACTTTACATCGCTCCTGAGTGGGGTATGAAGCTGGACGACAAGCTGGGCTTCGGTCTGCGTCTGAACTACGGCTATGATAAAGAAGAGAATCCCTTAGGCACAACTAGCACAACAGATATCACCGTTAATCCTTATCTGCGCTACGACTTTGCCCAGATCGGCAAGCTCAAGGTCTTCGTAGATGGTGGTGTTTACTTTGGCACTTCTAAGACAGACGACTTTGATGCCAACAACAACTTTGGTTTGAATGTTGTTCCTGGTGTTGCCTACAACATCACCGACAACTGGAGCATCGTGGCTCTGGCCAACAACGTATTCTCTTGGAACATTGCCGCACCTGCTCACAGCCACTGTCGTCACGACATCAGTCTGCTTGAGGACTTCGGCATCAACACCTTCCGTTTCGGTTTCTTCTACAATTTCTAAGCCGCCGTTTCGGAAACAAAAATAATCCCCACCTAAACAACAAGCAGCGCACCTATTCAGGGTGCGCTGCTTTGTTGTTTAAAGTGAGAAGTGAGAGGTGGTGCGCCTATGGCGCAAACCGACCCCCTCTAAATCTCCCCAAGGGGAGACTTTCTTATTTCTGACCCCTCCCCTTGGGAGGGTCGGGGAGGGATCGCTTTTTTTTCTCCCCTCCCATGAAGGGGAGGGGTTGGGGGTGGGGTCAGTGTTGTTCTAACTGCCAATGGAGATACAGACCCCACCCCTTGAAGGGAGGGGAGTGCCTACGTAGAAATCAGCGGAATATTGTTTAGTTACAGACCCCACCCCCCAGCCACTCCCCTTCTTGCGTCCCTTCGGTAGCAAGCGAGCAGAGCTCGAGCGGAAGGGAGGGGCTAATTCATACAACTTGCCACGCCGAGGCTAGTAGCGATTGCCGTGAGCACGGCGATGATGGTCTGCACGATAAACTTCCAAGTTTCAATTTTGTTTTTCATAGTATTATTCGGTTAATTTTGTTGTTTTTAAAGGCCTACGGATTATACGGATTTTACATGCGGTTGTTTTTTTAGCTTGAACCTTGCGCAGCCATTCCCCTCCCATGTAGGGGAGGGGGCGGGGTGGGGTCAGTGTTGTTCTAACTGCCAATGGAGTTACAGACCCCACCCCCAGCCCCTCCCCTTGAAGGGAGGGGAGTGGGTTTGTCGGGGAGGGGTCTGTTAGTCCTCATTCTCCCCCTGACTCGCGGTCTCAATTCCCGCCAACTCCTTCACGTTAAGGAGCGAGGCACGCTTCTTCAGCGACTTCGACGTCAGGTCGTTCAAGTCCATGCGACTGGGCTGGAAACGCAGGTATATTCCGTGTATGTTGGACGCCAGGTTGAACTCCTCCTCAGAGTCGGCACCCGTGGTGTGCGTAGAGAGATAGAACGTACCCAGGTCGCCAAACTGCACCTTCTTGCCCTCCATCAGCTGCTCCAGGATACAGGACTGCAACTTGTTGGCAACGCCCAGGCAGACATCGGTGCCATACACCGAGTTGTGTTCCGCCATGTGCTTGCACAGCTCAGGGTAGGTCATGGTCTTCAGCGATACGATGCGGGCATAGACCTTGCCGAACATCTT